>NZ_AP025317.1 GCF_036492835.1 Fulvitalea axinellae
AAAGGCATATTTCTATTTCTGAGCGACTTAGAAAGCCACTAATCTTACATTGCGTACGCTCATACAGTGATATTTTGGGGATTAGAAAATCTTGTAAAGCTAAGATGCCTTGGATAATTCATGGATTCTCAGGTAATTCACACATCGCTACGCAATGTGTGAGGTTAGGGATATATTTGTCGTTTGGGAAAGGTTTGTTTAGGGAGAAAGTGTCCAAAACCTTTTTGTCGGTTCCTTCTGAGTTTGTATTTTTTGAAACAGATGATGACCCTAATCTGGAGATATCTTCTGTTTATGAAAAAGCGGCGGGTTTATCTGGCAGAACAGAAGACTATTGGAAATCAATGGTTTTTAAAAATTTTGATAATATTTTTTTAAAATTCAACAGTTATAATTTGTAATGATGATTTCAATGAAAGTATTTTGTGTTTTTATGGATAAAGGGGTGTCGTTTATTTAAACCTTATTCTTTTTAATGTATAATTTTTTAAAAAAAGATGATTTTTTATATGTGTTATTTTTTATTATTGCGTGTCCTTATGAATATGAGATATAACTTGGTATGACGGAGAGACCATCTGAGCTTGAGCGTTTAACGCAAGATCCTAAATTTGTAAAGTGGGTTTTACAGCCAACTGTAGAATTGGATAACTATTGGAATGATAAATTTACTTCAAATCCAATTGATAAGATTGGTCTAAAGCGTGTGGTTGAGTTAGTAAGGGTTCTTAATTCGCAGTCCACATCTAAAAGTGCAGGAAGGGATATTCAGTCTGTGCATGCGGAAGAGGAAGACTCCATATCAAGTATTGCTAGAAAGAAGATTTTTTGGTCGGGAGGGGTAGTCGTCGCTCTTGCGCTTTTTTTATTGTCATTAGCTTTTTTCCCTCTTAAGTTCGACGAGAAAATAGTGATTAACACTAAGTATGGCGAGATAAAAGAAATTTTGTTACCAGATGGTAGTAAGGCCATAATGAATGGAAATTCGACCTTAAGTTATTATGAGGATTGGGATAGGGAAGAGGAGAGGTCTGTTTGGCTGAAGGGGGAAGGTTGTTTTTTAGTGGAAAAGAAACATGGCAATGAAGGCCTGGAAAAGTTCACAGTGCATCTGGATGGATTGGATATCAATGTTTTAGGGACGGTGTTTAATGTGGACCAGAGGACGGAAAAAGTAAATGTAACTTTGGCGGAAGGAAAAGTGGAGATGATTTATATGCGTCAGTCGGGACGAAACGAAACAATTCTTTTGCCTGGCGAGACAGCAACTTTGGAGAACGGTACGTTACGAAAGACTAAATCTTCAGATGTGTGGAAGGCGTTGGAGTGGAGACAAAGAAGAATGGTTTTCGAAAATAATAGCCTGTCTGAGATTGCCTCAATTTTGAAAGAAAGGTACGGGGTGAATTTGAAATTTGAGAATCGCGAAATCAAGGAGTATCGCTTTTCTGGGACCTTCTCAAACGATGAGACTGGCCTTTTGTTACGAGCGATATCGGAAGCTTTTGATTTGAAAATACGCAAGTATAAAGAATCACATGTTTTATCTACAAAGGCTCTCGATTCTTAAACATGTGATTCTTATATCCGGCCAATCAAGGGAAATACGGATGTTCCCTTAGCTTATCCCAAAACTCCCAATATATTTTTATTAGCGCTTTATATTCGTGCTCATCTTGATGAAAATCTAAATCACCTTGCTCTTTCCACTTTTCGAGATTCTCAATAGAGTTGCAGACATTTTTATAAGTCTCCAAGAGATGTGATTGAATTTGATTTCCCCTTTCTTCTGAAGCAATATACTTGTCAACAAGCTCTGAAAGCTCATGTATAGGGTTTTGGTTGTCCTGATGAGGAACTTTGGGTTCGCTTAGTAGTTCCATGGTTTGGGTTATGTGAGTTTACATTTCAATATAGATTATGAATTCTCACAAAAAAAAGAATGATCATTAACGCAATATTAATATTTTCGTATTCAAATAAGGAGTTGATTGAAGGTGAGCTATGGGTTTATAAAAAGCTAATCTAAATAGCTGCTGAAATCTGATTTTTCAGAAACTATCGGGGAATTAGGATGGAAAATATAGAAGCTATCAGGAGTGAAAAGTCATGTTTTTCCCTAATTCTGAACCATTATAAATTAGCTGGAAGAGGTCTGTAGAGGCCTTGGAATGGTTGTTTTTGAATATTTTTGGTGATGATTTGAAGCGAAAAAGGAGAGCTACTTAAAAAAACGCTTCAAACCTGATGTAGCTCATTTGTAACTATTACCCGAAAATTATCTTTGTTGCCGAAGGTGTCCGATTGGTCGTTTCGGTCATCAGGAAATATAACTTTATAGAAATTGTTATGGCAGAGTTTTTCTATCAAAAGCCTTATCCAATACAGGAGGATACAACCGAATACAGGTTGGTTTCCAAAGAATTTGTTTCGACAGTAGAGTTTGAAGGAAAGAAGATCCTTAAAGTCGCGCCGGAAGCACTTGAGGTGCTTGCGAAAGAGGCGATGTCGGATGTTTCGTTTTACCTACGCTCATCTCACCTGAAAAAACTCCAGGCGATTCTTGATGACCCGGAAGCTACGGACAACGATCGTTTTGTGGCGTACACTCTGTTGCAGAATGCCGTAACGGCCGCCGACGGGCAATTGCCGAGTTGCCAAGATACGGGAACGGCGATTGTTATGGGTAAAAAAGGCGAGTGTGTTTGGACTGGGGTCGAAGACGCTAGGCACCTTTCCAAAGGTATCTTTGACACTTACCAAGAGCGCAATCTCCGCTACTCTCAGATTGTTCCTTTGAACATGTTTGAAGAGAAAAACACGGGGTCAAACTTGCCTGCTCAGATTGATATTTACGCCGAAAAAGGAAACGCTTACGAATTCCTTTTTATGGCTAAAGGCGGTGGATCGGCCAACAAGACTTTCCTTTATCAGAAGACGAAAGCTTTGTTGAACGAAGCGAACCTTACGGCTTTTATCCAAGAAAAGATCAAAGATCTCGGGACATCGGCTTGCCCTCCGTACCACTTGGCTTTGGTAATCGGCGGAACGTCGGCCGAGGCTAACTTGGCGGCTGTGAAGAAAGCCTCTGCAGGTTACTACGATAACCTTCCGACCGAAGGAAACGAAGGCGGTCAGGCTTTCCGTGACTTGGAGTGGGAGAGGCGCGTTCAGGAGATCTGCCAGACAAGCGGTATCGGCGCCCAGTTCGGCGGAAAGTACTTTACGCACGACGTGAGAGTGATCCGTTTGCCTCGTCACGCGGCGTCTTGCCCAGTTGGTTTGGGCGTAAGTTGCTCAGCCGACCGTAATATCAAGGCTAAAATTACGGAAGAAGGTCTGTTCGTAGAGCAATTGGAGAAAAACCCGGCTCAGTTCCTTCCTGCCAAGGCCCCTCATTTGGAGAAACCTGTAGAGGTGGATTTGAACCGTCCGATGGACGAAGTATTGGCGGAGTTGAGTAAATACCCGACCAAAACTCGTTTGATGCTGAAAGGCACTTTGATCGTGGCTAGGGATATCGCTCATGCCCGCATTATGGAAATGCTAGAGAAGGGCGAGCCAATGCCGGAATACTTCAAGAACCATCCGATTTATTATGCGGGACCAGCCAAAACGCCGGAAGGAATGCCATCCGGAAGTTTCGGACCGACAACTGCGGGACGTATGGACCCTTACGTGGAGCCGTTCCAAGCAGTTCGCGGATCGATGATCATGGTGGCTAAAGGTAACCGTACCGCTCAGGTTCGCGAATCTTGCGCCAAGCACGGCGGATTCTACCTCGGATCGATTGGTGGACCGGCGGCGATTCTTGCCAAAGAGAATATCAAATCGGTAGAGCTTGTGGATTTCGAAGAATTGGGAATGGAAGCCGTTCGTAAGATCGAAGTGGAAAACTTCCCGGCCTTCATTATTTGCGACGACAAAGGAAACGATTTCTTTGTGGAGCTCGAAGAGAAGAAGAAAGAAGCGGCTTTGGTTTAAGAGCTGTCTTCGTTTATAATATAAATTGCCCGCCGATATCCGGCGGGTTTTTTTAGTTAAACTCTATTTAACATAATGGGATTTATGATTGCTATATTATCCTCGGCTACATTTGAGTAAATAACCTAATCCCACACGCATCTCTTTTTCGTTTAGGGAAGCGAAGCCCAAACGGATACCTTCACGGTGATTCAGGCCGAAAGCGTTGAACTTTTTATAATCGGGAATCCACCATCCGTATCTTTTGATCATCCGTGCGGATACCAACTCTAGATCTAAATCATTTACAGCCTCAGCCCAGATGGACATACCGCCTGAGGGGATTTCGAACTGCAGAAATTCGGCGAAATCCTGAGTTAATATCTCAGCCATCAGGTCTCTTCGTTTTTGATAAATTCTCAGGGACTTTCGGAGATGTTGCTGGATAACGCCTTCCTTTATCAGTTCGGCGATGGTTCGTTCCAATATTAAATCGCCTTGCCTGTCAGTCAGTACACGCTCTTGCTCTATACGGTCTATAAGATTCTTGGGCGCGACCATATAGCCGACACGGAAAGTTGGCGCAAGCGATTTGGTGAAACTTCCTATATAGATCACGTTGCCGCCACGGTCCATACTCGCCAAAGGAAGATACGGACCATGCCCGTAGTGGAAATCGTAATCGTAGTCGTCTTCAATAATAAAAATTCCGAAACGATTAGCGATTTCTAATATCTTCAGTCGCCTATCGGCCGAAAGCGTTACTGTGGTTGGGTGATGGTGATGAGGCGTGAGGTACAGTCCGCGGATATTTTCCTTTTCGCAAAGCCGTTTAAAATAGTCCGCGTCTAGGCCCTCTTCATCAACGGGAATGCGTTTCAGTTTTGCGCAAGCGTCTAAAAAGGCCACGTCCGCACCAAGGTAATTACTGCTTCCTACAGCCACCTTGTCGCCTGGGCAAATAAGCACTTTGGATAGCAGATTCAAAGCCATATGACTGCCTCTGAGCACCGCTATATTTTCGGGCTTTGTGCCTAGGCCTCTGCTTCCGTTCAGAAAACAAGACAACTCCTCCCGCAATAGCGGATCGCCCAATGGAGGGCCGTAACCCAGTGAGGTGCTGTATGCGGGATTAAGCAAAATACGTTTATAATTCTGCCCCAATTCTTTAAGGGGAGCAAGCCGGACATCGGGAAGTCCTTCGTCTATTTTATGTCTATATACGCCCGTTGAATGTTGGGGAATATGATTTTTCGTCGAAACCTTAAAGCCGGTCCGCTCACTTCCCCTTTCCCTTATATTCATGTTTTTGCCCAGAGGTTGCGCTTTCGTTACAGGCAAGTTGGCCGAAACGAATATTCCCTTTCGCGGACGTTTCTCCACCCAGCCCTGACTTTCCAATTCTTCCAAAGCTTTCAGTATTGTCATCCTGTTGAGGTGCAGCGCCGAGGCCAGTTCTCTGGTCGACGGCAATTTTGAACCGGGGATTAGCCTGGATTCCGTTATCAGCTGAATGATTTGCCGGTATAGTTGTCTGTACGCAGGTTCCGGCGATTTTTTGTCAATCGTAAAAAGGGTTTCTATCGGAAGCATCTGGTATAGTGGTAAAGCTTAAACTGGTATATATAAGTCGGCCAATAATATAGGAACTTTACACTTGTAAAGAAAACGCAACTATTCGGTCTACTGAATTTTAAGACATGGAAAACTTGGAACAGATTCACAAAGTGAAAAGAGGCGGACACCGATCGGACCATAGCTGGGAAACGGTGAGCGATATCCTCGACAGTCAGTTTATCGGCTATTTCTCATGCCTCAGGGGCGATGTGCCGATAGTTCTGCCCATGGCCTACGGCAGAGTGGAAAAGACTGTTTACATCCACGGGGCCATGAAAAACGAACTGATGCGCAGTATTCTGGAATCGGGAATCTCTTCTATGACCGTATCCATCGCCGATGGCTTGGTGCTGGCGCGCTCGGCTTACCACCATTCGCTCAACTACAGGTCGGCTGTGGTGACTGGGCCGGTAAGGGACGTTACGGATCAGGAAGAAAAACTGCTTGGGCTTAAGGCAGTCACGGACCAGATGCTCGAAGGGCGTTGGGACGAAGTGAGGCCTCCGTCGGGGAATGAGATGAAGGCGACGCGTGTGTTGGCCTTTGAAGCGCAGTATTTCGTGGCCAAAAGCAGAACGGGCATGCCCGTGGACGAGAAAGAAGACGAGGCGTTGCCAATCTGGGCCGGAATAGTCCCAATTGCGGAGAAATACGGGGTGCCCGAAACAGACACGTTACCGGGAAGTGTGCAGGAACTGTCACCTTCGGTTAGAAAATTTGGAAAGAAATAATACTAAAAATAGAGGCCTTTCCATTACGGAAGGCCTCTGTCGTTTTATTGTACTAAGCGGTGGGGTTAAGATCTCCCATCCGCTTTGGTTTTATTTGCTACTAACCGTTTTCACATTGTCTTTCACAATCCTCTCGATGAGGATTCTGCGTGGATCTACGGCGGCTTTGGCCGGTTTCACATTGGCTTTTAACTTGATAATGGTTTTCTCCTTGTCAAGTTTGACCCTTTTCTGAACGATAAGCTCTTTCTCGTCACTATCGGCGTAAAGCCCTACGTCTACCCAATCGCTTATCGGAAGGCGTTGCTCGTTGCCCAAAGAGTCGGCTTTGATCTTATGCGACTCCACTTCCATTTCCACTATGAATTTCCCGTCGGCGGTTTCTTCCATGGTGGCTTCCTTCAGTCGATGATCGTAAAGAGTGATCTCCTTGAACCAATCGTTGACCAAATACTTTAACGAATCCGGCACGCGCGGCTCCAGGTGACGAAGCAAATCCAAGGAAGTCGGGTACGGAGGGTCTTCTTGGTAGCGGTATTCTTCCAAGAAATCTTTCAATGCCACGTTTACGCTGTCTTCTCCTATATAGTCTTGCAGAGCGTACAGAATCAAACTGCCCTTTCCGTAGTGGATATACCCTTGGTTTTCCACTTTGTAAAGAGGCAATTCCTTTTCCCGTTCCCTGCTTCGTCCTTTGAGGTAACGTTCGAAATTGTATTTCAGGAATTCCTTCATGCGGATATCGTCGTTGAGTTCCTTTTTCATTACCATCAACGACGAATATTCCGACAGGCTTTCGGTCAGGAATGTTCCACCCTGCATTTTTGCGGAGATTTCCTGATGCGCCCACCATTGGTGTGCCATTTCGTGAGCGATTACGGCGTCCACGAAGTTGTTTTTCTCTTCCGCGTCTTCCAAATCGATGATAAAGCCCATTGATTCGGAGTACGGCATAGTGCCGGGGAAAGCTTGGGCGAAACTGCTAAAGTTCGGGAACTCGATGATCCGTGCCTGTTTGTGGTAATAAGGCCCGAAGTTCTTGATGTAATAATCCAAAGAACGCTGTACGGCATCGGCCATCATTTCCACATTGTAGGCGTGGTTTTTATCGTAATAAACCTCTATGTCGATGCCATTCCATTTGCGGGCGAGTTTTTCGAAACGACCCGAAATAAACGAATAGAAATTCTGCGAAGGCGTATCTACTTTGTAGTGGAAATAGTTTCGGCCGTCTTTCTCCCACTTTTTCAATAAACTGCCGGGCGCTATCGCAGTCTGGTCGCCTGAGGTGGAGATGATTGTCTCCACGTTTACCAAATCCGCCTGGCCGTTGGTCAAGTAGTTTTTCTGGCAAGCCTCACCGCAGTTGGCTTCCAGTTTCGGCATACGGTCTTTGGGCGCCAGATCATACTTCTTTCGGGTATGTTTGTCCGAAAGTTCGTACCCGTCGATATAGCCGTATGCGGGCAAAATAGAACTGTTGCTCAGGAATGTGCCGTTGCTATCGATACGGCGATTTCCGGATGAATTCTCAAAGCCTTGGGTGATGTATTTGTTTTTAATCACAAAGTCCAAGGTCTCGGAAGGTTGGACTGGTTTGGCTAATTTGAAAATCTTCAGATTCATTTCCTCGTCGAAATAAACCTCTTTGGCTCCGGGAATCTCGAATTCCGTGATCCACTTGTCGTCCATAATAAAAAGCATGGAATCCACGGCCACGTTTTTCTTGTTGCGCATCCGGATAGACGCTTTTACATATACGTCGCGTCTTTCCGGGAAAAGGTCCAACTCGTACTTGGCGTCTGTAAAGGTCAGCATCGGCATGTTTTCGTACTTTTTGTACTTCTTCTCAAAATCAGCCGATTGTTGTTCCTCCTCGTCGGAAGTCTTGTATGTGTTCAGAACTTGGGTATTGTAGAAAACATATACGCCCGCCACTACAAAAAGCGCCAAGGACGCAAAAGCGACTTTCGAGTTGGTATCTCCCAAATGAGACATTGCGTAACGCAAGCGTTTGCCCAAGCTTTTGGCTACTCCCCTGCTCCACAGCATTCCGGCCACGCCCAAGGTGAAAAGGCCGAACAGAGTCCAGTAGATATTGAACCAGATGGTCGAAGCCATGCCCGGTCCGTAACCGCTGATGTCGGAATAACTCAGGCTCGGAGAACTTGCGATATCTAGCATTCTCGTGTCGATATCCAATATGGAAAGGATGATTTCGGAGACGAACATCATGACTACGGACAGGAAATATCCCACATATTTGTTCGGCAACATCACCTGGATCAGAATGAGGACAAAGCTCCAGACAGTGAAAGTGGGGAGTTTATCCACGAAAATATTCACGAAATACTGCTCAAAGTTGATGTTGGTAAACCCGTTCCCCAGCTGGTACAAGACGCCGAAAGCGGACATCACCATATAAAAACAGATCATTACGCAAATCAACGAAACTGATTTGGCGATTAGGGACACGAAACTGGTGTGTGGCGTGGCGTCTATCACTTCGTTGATCTTTACACCACGGTCTCGCCAAACCAGCTCGCCACTGAAAAAGACCATCGTAATCATCAGGAACAATAATACGGAAGAATTGATCGACCCGATGACCATATACGTGATCGGGAAAGTCTGCAAACCGTAGTACTCGTATCCGCCCCAGAGATCCGCGATCAGCATAATCAAAGCGAAGACAATCAGTATCTGAAATACGGTGCTTTTGAAAATGCTTAGGAAATTGATCTTGAAAAAACTGACAAACTGTGTCCAAGAGGCGCCGGACAGGCTGACGGTAACTCGGGGCTTGGCCAAGATAGCCTCCATTTTCGAGACAACCGTTTCCTTTTTCTTCTTCTTTTTAGCCTTTTTCTGTTTTTCCTTAAAGGAAAACAGTGAGTAAGACAATCCCAATATCACAGCGCCTAAAGCCATTACCAGTAGGCGGTTCCACAACAACAGTCCCTCAAAAGCCGGGGCCAAAGTGTTTTTCTCGGCCGGGGTGAAGTATTTGCTGGTGATGGAATATGTACTGATTCCGAAGATATCGGTCAAGCCGGCGATAGTTTCGTTATCTACATCGGACATGAGGCTGTTGGCCACACTATAACCGACAATCAACAAAATGGCGCCCACAAAAGAGATCATCGTACTGCGGAACTTGGATGCTAGCCCGAAAATAATAGCTCCGCCTATGAACGTGTTAGGCAATACGAACAGAAAGTAATTATTGATAAACGCGCTTATATTGGTCGGCCCCATACGTTCCGGATCCATCCAACCTGCCAAGGGGGCGAGCCAAGAACCTACCCAAACGCCGATAAATACGCCCAACATAGGAATAGTGGCCAGAATGAGCGCACCGAAGAAACGGCCAAAGAAATAGTCCGACTTCCGGAGCCGTGTACTGAAAATGATTTCGTGGAACTGATTGTTGAAATCGCGCAGGGCGGCATTGTTGAAAAATGCGGCGGCGACTAACAATCCGAAAATCCCCATAATCGCGGTATAGGTAGTTACGATGTGGGGCGCGTTACGGTGAATGTTCCCGACAGCCCCTCCGATAATCACGGAATCGCTACTGACGGCGCCCCCGACAAGGAGGCCGAACACAACCAGAAATATATAGACCATCGGGCGCTTTAAGCCTCCCTTTAGCTCTCGTAAAAAGAATTCTTTAAACATATGCTAATCAGGATAAAGCGTCCGACAACTGTTTTTTCTTATTGATTTTGGCGAAGAAGACATCTTCCAAATCCGCCGCTACAGGCTGAAATCCGTTTCCGGGATCAGCATCGGACAAAATGTGAATTAGGGGCTTGCCCGCCACCATTTTGTTCGAAATCAGGTTGTAATCCTGACGGTAGCGTTCCACTTCGTTGCGGCCTACGGTTTTCTCCCACACCATTCCTTCTATGTCAGTGACCGCTTGGTCCGGCGCTCCGTTGAACACGATTTTTCCGTGGTTCATAATCGCCATATCGGTACAAAGTTCGTGTACGTCACTCACAATGTGTGTAGACAGGATAATGATCACGCCTTCGCTGATATCTGCCAAAAGATTGTGGAACCTGTTCCGCTCGCCGGGGTCCAATCCCGCCGTCGGTTCGTCCACGATTATCAGTTTCGGGTCGCCGATAAGCGCCTGGGCTATGCCTACACGCTGTTTCATTCCGCCTGAGAATCCCTTTACGCTTTTGTTGCGTTGGTCGTACAGGTTGACTTTCTGCAAGAGATATTTAACCAATTCCTTACGCTCTTTGCGGTTGCTGATACCCTTCAGTACAGCCAGGTGGTCAAGTAACTGTTCGGCGGTGATTTTCGGATAAACGCCGAATTCCTGAGGCAAATAACCCAGAATCTCACGGAGCTTTTCGGGCTGGTTCAATACGTCGATACCGTCGAGTGTTACGGAGCCGGCGTCGGCTTCCTGTAACGTGGCCAGCGTCCGCATCAATGAGGATTTACCGGCGCCGTTCGGTCCCAAAAGGCCGAACATGCCGTTGCCGATTTCAAGGGAAACCCCTTCCAGGGCTTTTACGCCGTTGGGGTAGGTTTTTGTCAAACCTTCGATTCTGAGTGTAGACATAATGTACTTTGTTGAGGTTCGGGAACCGGAACCGATTGCTCCGGTCATCTTAGAGTGTCATAAAAATGGGCTTAAATCAGTGAAAAGCCCTTAAAACAATACGCGACTATCGATAAGTCACAAAACATGTATTTGTAATAATAAAAAAAACATCGGGACCCATCCAGTAAATTAGGACAAGTGGGTAATAGAATACCTTGACTGGAAAATCTGTCACCGGGTCCGGTGACAGTCCTTTTTTCCGGAACGATTTTTCCATTCTTCGGCTCAAACCAAAACGAAATAGGCCAATCTTATAACTAAAAAAACAGTAATATGAAACTGACACCCAAGCCCGGGAAACTCCTTCGATTGCCCTTGTTCTTGCTCTTAGTTTTTGTCCCTTTGGTATTAGGTGCTTGCCAAAGTTCCGATGACGATGATCCGCCCCCATTCTATCAAACCGCCGACCAGCTGGCGACTACCTATGACTCTAAAGGGGAAATAGACGAAGCCGAGCGCCAAAAGATTTTCAGCTATTACAATAAAAAGCAGTGGGACGAGCTGGAAACCTTGTTTACATCCAAAAATATTAACGGGGGATGGCCTCCGGCGAATGGCGGATATGATGTGCGGGACGATACCCCCCTACTCTCGGGCCAAGAATACGACCGCTACTCAAATGCGTTGTCGGGTTGGGACGGACAAGGGGAACCGCCATTGGGCGGAAGTTTTACGAGTCCGGTAAAGAACGGCCAGGCTTACAGCTTCGGCCAGCGGGCGCTGAACAAACCAGAGGCGGGTTACGATTTCTATTTTGTCATAGAAGTATTGAAAGATCTTCCTTTCAAAGGCCAAAGCGCTACCGTAATTCCGTGGTTTGATCAGCCGGGTGACGGCGTGCAAACCATGTGGAAAATACCCAAAGACCCGAATACGGGTTATCCGCTTACCTGGAACAAGATGGCGGAATTAGGCTATATCAAAATCACGATCAAGAAATCGCCGAGCGGGAAGTATGAGAATTTGGTTGGGACTGTGATACAATAGAGCATAGTGTTGCGTCCTGACTTAATTATCAGTATGCAAAATATGGTATCCCGAAACCTCTGATATTTTACGTTGAGCAAACTCCGGTGTCACTTTTTACTCACCTATTTTGTTTGCTTTCGGCGGTGTTCGTGAAAACGCTTTCGCTCAGTTGGCGATGAAAAAGTAACCAAAAAATCTTTTTAAATACGGCTACAAATTTTTCTTCCATCCAAAAGCATGGCGGTTATGGAAGAAAAATAAAAGCCTGAAATTAGTTTTTTGGAACGTACAGAAGTCTTAGTGTGCTGTTCTTTAAAGCAAGTAGAATGATATATGGATGCATAATGGATTAAGACAAAACGCATAAATATTTTGTCTTTTGTGATGATCTGGCTTTCTTGTCTGATTAACGTATAGACTCTATGATAATCAAAAAATATGAGGTAAAAGAGGCGGATTACTTACTTGAGGGTTTGCCTCTTGTTTCTGGGATTCGGGATAAGCAAGCGAACGGAGTTCATAAGCGGAAACACTTGCCGTTTTCTTTTCTTTACAATGGTTCATGGCGGGTATCGCACTTATGTTCGGGGTGCGGAAAGCGGACCGGTTTCGGTGCGGATCCTTCCGCCGATTACTTGCTTATCGACAAGTTGTTTACCCGCTTTCATAGTGAGGCTTTCCTAAACGTTTTCGCTGATGTTTTCGGTAACGCGAAACTCTTCAGGCCCAAAGATTCCGAGTATACATTTTTGACGCGTTCCACTTTTAACGATCCCGAGGCTATTGATCTTTATGTGCCTCAAATGACGTTTCTGCATTACAATTGCCACCATTGCCAAGCTGATTTTATCTGCCAATTTCGTCAAGGTTATCCCATTGAGCCCGATAAGGCTAACCCGGCGGGAAAGTTAGGGATGATGGCGGTGGACAGAATACTAAACGTAAAAGTGGAAAGCCCCGAAGGCTTTGGTTTGCCCGAAATCGTAAAACTCGATCTGAAATCGCCCTAATGGAGTCGCTTGCCGTTTTTACAATCCGCCTTTATCAATTGTATTTTTTTTGATCTTTAGAACCCCTAACACATAAACTTGCTAGTACTCATATCCCACTTTCCATTTGTTACTTTTAAAAAACTCCATTTTACTTTTTGAAGATTGTTGGGTTGTAAACCATCAAAAAACCTTTCTGAATTGCAAAAGAATAGCTTTCGTCTACTTTTGCGCCCTGCAAAAAATTTTTGAACGGTTATTCAAATAATTCTAACCCTTTCCACTATGCGTTTTATCTTCGGTAGAAGAACCTATTCGTGTTTTTTTATTTTTCTAATATCTCTCTTTTCCCAGTTCACTGCCCAAGCGAGCAAGAAAACGCCCGCCGAACAACGGGCTGATTTCCTGATAAAGCTGGCGAAAGAGATTGAACTTCCCGGCAGGGAAAAGAACAAGACTTTTAGGTTGGCGGTATACGGTAGAGGCCGTGAGATCCGGGCTTTGTACGACCATCTGGTCTGGAAAAGCGCAAAGCTGAGAATTGGCGGAAAGAAGGTGGAAGTGCTGCAGTTTAAGCGTGTCAGGAAAATCGATCCTGTGGATATGATGTACCTTTCGGGCGAGGAACGGATCCGCTTTAACGATGTCACCGAGCAACTGGGAAAACGGCCACATTATCTGGTAACGGAAAATTATCCTTTCGGTACGTCGATGCTGAATATCTCTTTCGATAAAAAGAAGGAGCTGATCTACGAACTCCAACAGCCGATGTTTGAGCAAAAAGGCGCCCGGGTAAGCGAGAGGTTGCTGAACGATAAAAACAGGATAACGTCTGAGGCCAAGTGGAAAGCCAGGTTTAAACAAGTCAGCGCTTTGTTGGACAAGGAGCGGGTGAAGACATCCGAGCAACAGAAAGAGATTTCGGTAAAGGAGGCGCTGATTCTGGAACAGGAAAGATTGATCTTTTACCAGAGGTTGACCATTGTTTCCGTAATTGTATTTTTGGCGATTGTAGGGGCGATGTCGTTTTTCCTGTCGCGTTTGAACAAGGAGAAAAAAGCGGCGCTCGACGAGCTAAGCGTAAAGAACAAAAAGATTACTTCCAGCATTAATTACGCCCGACGGATTCAGGCGGCTATGTTGCCCGTAAAGTCCGCCATGTCGGAGGGTTTTGCCGATACGGCCTGCGTGTTTAAACCCAAAGATATCGTGAGCGGGGATTTTTATTGGCACGCCGAACGTGACGGAGCCAAGCTTATAGCTGTGGCTGACTGTACGGGACACGGGGTTCCGGGCGGGTTTATGAGTATGATGGGCAATGAATTGCTCAACAAGGCCAGCCTGACGGCCGGTAAGGATGATCCTGCTGATATGCTGGAGCTGTTGAACAGGGATGTTGTGGCCAGTTTGCGGAAAGAAGGCGCCGAGCAGGTTTCGGATGACGGGATGGACATCGCTCTTTGCAGTTTTGATTTTGGGAAGAAAACCTTGCGGTATGCGGGCGCTAATCATCCCTTGCTAATGGTGCGGGAGGGTGAACAAACGCTATACAAGCCGACGCGTCGTGGAATCGGTGGAGCGAGAAGAAGCGCCAAACCTTTTGTCAATAACGAAATCGAATTGCGGGAAGGCGATGTGCTTTATATGTTCAGTGACGGCTTTCAGGATCAGTTTGGCGGGCCGGAGAATAAGAAGTATATGCGTAAGCGTTTGTGTCAGTTTTTGGCTGATATTTCGTCGCTTCCGTTGGAAGAACAGGGCGTTCGTATTGAGCGGGAATTTGAGGAGTGGAAATCCGGAGGCAACCAGATGGATGACATGTGTGTGGTAGCGTTGAAGGTTTGACTTAATACGAAGTACAAAGTAAAGAGTACAGAGTAAAGAGTCTGTTTCGTGGTCTTTATCTTATTGATCTTCGGTCTCAGGATTAAAAAAATGGTATCCCGAAACCACTGATATTTTGCGCTTAGCAAGCTCCGGTGTTACTTTTTACTCACCTACTTTGTTTGCTTTCGACGGTGTTCGTGAGAACGCTTTTGCTCAGTTGGCGATGAAAAAGTAACCAAAAAATATTTTTAAATACGGCTACAAATTTTTCTTCCATCCAAAAGCATGACGGTTATGGAAGAAAAATAAAGGCCTGAGATTAGTTTTTTGAAATGCATAGAGGTCATTAAATACTGAATCTGTGAGGTGGAAATGCTAACTGTAAAACAAGAAGGTTTTTGTTCGGGGCATACTTAATGTATTTACGGTGCGTGATAGTTTGCGCACCGTTTTTTTAAAATAACTCCCCTTGCCCCTCCCCTCTTTCGTTGGCCAATTCCGGATAGTCGTATGGCTGTAACGCTTGTTTAGCTGGTTCGCCCCTTTTGGGGCCTCTTACTGTGAACGCGTCCAATTTTTTGGTGTATGGGACTGAGATTTCGCTTATTCTTGTTTGGTCCAGTGTGGGGTCCAGCCAAGTTTTTTCGTTTTCCGTCGGAAGGATTACCGGCATACGCTGTTTGGTGTTGTGGATTTTTGCCATTAGCGGGTTGGCCTCGGTTGTCAGGATAGAGAAAGTTCGGTAAGTCTTGTCGGCGAAGTGCCAAGCCTCCCAGATTCCGGCCAAGGCCATGGGACGTTCTTTGGGCAAGCGGATGAAATACGGAATCTTTTTGCCGTTGATATGGCGCCATTCGTAGAATCCGTCGCAAGGGACTATGCATCGCCTTTGGCGTATGGCTTCCCGAAACGAGGCCTTTTCGAATACCGTTTCCGCCCGGGCGTTTAGCGTTCTGTTCATCATTTCTTTTGCCCGCTCCTTTTCTTTTACCCAAGCCGGAATAAGTCCCCAATGGAAGAACTGGAAATGTCCGGGATCGTTGGCGGTTATGACGGGCGACCGCTTATGGTCAAAACCGGAAACCACTGGATTTTGGGTAAAGGACGAAGGTGTAGGGAACGTGGCGTTGAACCGTTTCTCTAACTTTTCGGGTGACGAAAATATGGCCATCGTGAAGCACATTGGGCGGTGTTTTTTGTGGTTATGTTTCCTGTCTACTGCGTGCGGCTGGGGTTTGGGCTCAGGGTGTTTTACGTAAAAAAGGTTTATCTTTCTATTAACATTAATTACCCGGAATGACCAAAGCGATTGACACCAAAGATATTTTTCAATTACTCGATTACATAGTCAAGGGTAAAGCCGGTGTATTTATCCTAGAAAGGAAATTAGATTTATTGTATTCTTGGATTTCTGGGTATCATATCGGATCAGAGCAAGATTCATACATTAAGAATGTAGATCAACTAGATGATTTTTCAAAATTTGTCCAAAAAATGAATCACGATGAATTTGGAAACACATTTGGGTGGTTTGGCTCCATAAGAGCTATTTATGGTGGAGACATTGAAGGATTTGAGAAGTTCTGTGAATTATATCAAGAGTTTAGAAAAGAAAAAAACAAATATTAATAACATCTAAACTGTATTAAAACACGGTTTGTCTTTCCGATATTGTTACAGTTGTATTTTGGGCAATTACCACTTTGTTTATGACCAGATTTTTATTGTTACTCGCCATTTGTTTTTTGCCGATGCGGCAATCCTTCGGCCAAAGGAAGAACCTGCCTGATACTATTCCTGCAGATTTTGAGAGTGGACATATAGTCGTGGACCTAAAGGTTAATGGTCATGTCCGTAAGTTTATCTTGGATACCGGGGCGCCCTTGGGTTTTTCCGAAAAATTAGTGAACGAGCTGGGTATAGCTACTGAAGGCTCTGCCAATGTCAGTGATTATAACAATGCCAGTAGTAGTTTGAAAGTCAGTGAAGTTATCACGGACTTATGGTTGGGGAATTCCCGGATGGATTACTCCCGGGCCTTGGTGATTCCTCTTGGTAATTCACCTTTTGACTGTTTAGGTATCGACGGGTTTATAGGCGGAAAACTGTTTAAGCGATATAGCCTTAAGTTCGATAAGAAAAACGGTTATGTGATTTTGGAGCATAAGGGCAAGGTGCTCCGTCCCGAGAATATTGAGGGGACGAAAGTCAGGATCAATAAATTCTGGAAACCTTTTTTGCGTATCAGCCCTTTTGAGAAATTATCAGAGAACGTGCTTTTTGACACCGGTGACCCAGCGCTTTATTCTCCTTGCGAAAATATGCTTGACCAAGTCCTTGCCCAACGGGATGTCAAATCTCAGATATTGGAGGAAAGTGAAGGAGCGGCGAACTATGGTTTGTTCGGTTTGGCCAAAAGTTCCGGACTTCATTATCTGGAGCTTGGCCGTTTGCGGATTGACGGAACGGAAATTAAGGGGTACCGGAACAACACTCACGCAAGTGGGCATTCGAAGTTGGGGTCGGGTTTGTTGGATTACGGTACCGTAACCCTGGATTACCGGAGAAAACGTTTTTATTTTGAGCCTTATGACAACAACCGTGAATTGGAGGCCAAAAATAGGCGCCTCGGCGCTTACTATAATTTGCGGGGAGACAAGATGACCGTTTCGCTGGTCTGGAAAGCCTCCCCTATTTATCGGCAAGGGGTTCGGCGTGGGTTTGAGCTAATTTCTTTTGACGGGGAGGATCTCCGAAAGATGGATTATTGCCAGAAGTTTGAGCTTATCAAACGTAGCCGGGACGGGAAAGCCCATAAACTTGTGTTTTTGGATTTGGAGAAGAATCGGGTGCCGGTGTCTTTAAATCCTGATATGGGGGGCGTTGGGCAATAAGTGATGTTTTGTGCGGACAGGGTAAATCCGGCCCTACATTTTTTTTGGATGATCTGCGTGTAGAGACAGAGCATGCCCTGTCTGTACTAGATTCCGTGTTTCTGGAGATAGGTTTCGGGGTTTGGCTGGGTGTTCAGTATTTGGGCGATATGGTGTTTCATGGCGTGGCGCCAGTATAGCGTTTTGGGGTCCGGGTGTCGTGGATTCTGGGCTTTGATCTGGTTGTAGGTCCGGACTTTTTGTTGGTGGGGCCATTTGATCAGGTCGGCGTCGAGGAAACGGCCGTACCATACGCGCCGCCACCAGGCCTCTATCTGGGGCGCTTGGGTTTTCGGGTCTGTCGGTATGTTCGGGATTTGTTCCGGACGCAGGGCTTCTCCCGGGTCGGCCAAGTCGGTTTTCCAATGGTTGATTATGCGGATAAACGAGATCCGGAGCTCCGTGTAGGTTGTATCCCGAAGGGCCCTTTGCTTAGCTTTTCTTTGGCGGTACTCTTCCTCTTCCGAGGCTTGGAGATGGAGCCGTTGGGCCTCTTTGCGTTCGGGACAGACGAGGTATTGGCCGATCCAGTCGGCTACGGTGGACTGGTTGATGTCGTAGACCTTGCCGTAGTGGCCCATCAACGCGAAATCGAAAAGGGTATGGAGCTCTTGGGCCCGGAGGTGGTAGCGCCTGAGCTGGAGCAGGCTCAGGATGTCTTCGGCTCGGGCGGTGGCCTCGGTTGGATTGTCGACCCATTCGAGCTTTAGGCCCAGAGTACGGCGGGCCTTGATAAACATGGCGCCTACGGTACGCAGGATGTCCAGACGGAAGGCGGCTTGTTCGGGTGTGGGCTCTTGCCCGCCGACGGGCAACAGGCGGTGGCACGGCGGATGCTTTAGCGCCGGAAGGATAACAGCGCTTTCGGCGTAGCGGGGTTGCGCCTTGAGGTTGGCGGGCAAATGACGTGTGAGGCCTACGTCCATGGCGCCCCCGAGGAATTTGGCGATGTGGTTAGCTTCAGTGGGCATGTCCCTGTACGAATTCGGTGTCGAAAATGGCTAGTGGATCTTGGGTTTGGCGTGTGGCCAGGGCTTTGGACCGGCTCTTTTCGGCCAGGAGCGCGAGAAGCTGGTTGAGGTTTCGGCGGATGCTCCTGAGGTCCCGCTGGCGTCCGAGGAAGGGGTCGTTTTGGCGTACGGAGGGCCATTCGGCCAGCAGGTGCCGGAATGCGGCGAGGGCCTGGCTGTGGCTACCGGAACATTCGCGGAAATGGGACATGATCTCGGCCAGGGCTTTGCGGTCTTGGGCGCCGACGGCGGGCGGCAGTCCGGTGTGCGATAGGAAGAAGGCGTGGTAGCTCCGCAAGGCGGTGTCGAAATAAGGGATTTTCCGATGGTCGGAAACCAAGGGGGCTTCGCGCGCGTATTCTTTTCCCTTTGTTGTTACTCTTTCTTTCTTTTCTTTATATAGTGTGTCGGCAAAATTTGCGCGCTGATCCCGCGTATTCTGCTTGTGGGCGTCGGCAATATTTGCGTTTTGGTCCGGCGAATTTTGCCTGTCGGTATCGGCAAATTCCGCATGGCGGACTGGCGGTTTCCGTTTGGTGGTATTGGCGGTGGCCCGCTGTTTTTTCCGGCGGTTCTGTTTCGGGTTTTCGGCTTGCGAAGTCCCCTGCCCCGGTTCGTTTTTTTCCTGTTCCGCTGTTGCCGGTCCCGCTTCGGTTTGGTGTTCTTCCTCCCCCTCTATTTCCAAGGTGTCGTCGAATTGGCCGTCCATGGCTTTGGTCCACCGGGGTCCGGGTTTCAGGCCGTATTTGGCGGTGGCGCTCCTTGTGATCAGACCCTTGGCCTGCATCTTGGCGATCATGTCGGTGAGTGTGCGGGGCGACACGCCTAGGAAGTCGGCGATCTCGACCCGGGAGTCGAGGCATTGGCGGCCCTTTGCCCTCGGGGAGTTGGACCGGAAGTGGACGTAATCGCAGAGGGCGTATTCTTCCCAGGATATGCGGAGTTTGAGCCGGACGTTGTGGCGGATATGGGTGTATTGCAACATATGTTTGGGTTTGATGATATTGTATTATTCTTCGTTATTGTTTGTCTAATTAATTGTTTTGAAATGTGAATGCCAAATTATTTCAACTTAAATTGATAATAAAAGTAGAATACTAAGTAATGGCTAATTAATGTAGCTACGATAGGTGCTCCGCGGCCTCTTTGGGGCAGATTCCCGTTTGGGCGCAGTATTCGGAAAGGGTCAGGTATTGGCCGGCGGTTTTGCCGAGCTGTTGTTTGAGGCGGCGGTATTCTTTGCGCGCACCGCTGAGGGATTTGCCCGTTAGGCGCTGGATGTCTTTGGGGTAGATTGTCAGTCTGTTCATTTTGATTGTTTTTTGTTGGCCGGATCATTTGCGTTGGGAGACAGGACTTGCCCTGTCTGTACGTTGTAATATGTTTGTCCTTCTGGTCCGGTCGGACAAGATGGTTCAAGCCCCTCCGTTTGGATTTTTTTTGTATTGGGGCATGACCGTCCGCATGGGGAGACAAGGCATGCCGTGTCTCTACGGGGTTTTTGATTTTCGGTTGAATTCATACTAATATAATTCGTTTTTTGGATAAATAAAATGGCCAAATGGCGCCTTTTGTGACCTTATTGTACCCTTCTGTACTCCCATGGGTATCTTTTTATGGGTTTTTCGGGTATATAGCGGTATAAACCAAAGGCGAAAGGTCAATATGGTTAGTATTACGGTGACTGTGGTTTATCGGGCCGGGAAACGTAAGGTTTGGGCCGTTTCCGTATGGAAAGCGGTCTTTTTTCTGGCCTTGTGGGAAATGCTCAAAGTATCATTATCCCATCTTCATCCGTGGCTTATCCCATCCTGATCCCATCATGAAAGGCGGGGGGAAATGGCCGGTAAGGTTTCGGCGGTTTTTGCGGAAAAAGGTTTTCCGCTGTTCCGGGGCGTTCGTTCCGGGATTATTCTTTATCTCTTAAATGTTTTGTGCCTTATGGCTAGACAAAGTGGAATCCTCAAGATTGAGGGCAAGATTGACGGTATCTCGTTCTACCGAAAAGACGGGAAGTATTACGCGAGACGGTCCGGGGGCGTGAGCGGCGCGCGGATCAGGAACGACCCGAGGTATAGGCGTACGCGTGAGAATGTGGCGGAGTTCTCGGAGGTGGCCCGCCAGGGCAAGTTGGTGCGGACGGCGTTTCGCCGGGAGCTGGTAGGTAACGCCTCCGGCAACGCTACGGCGAGGCTGGGTAGTGCGCTGTACAGGGTGCTGAAGACCGACGGCGTGAACAGGCGTGGCGAGCGGAAGGTTTCGGCGGGCGATTTGGGCCTGTTGGAGGGCTTCGGCTTTAACGCGAACGCCTCTGTCGATACGGCATTGGCGGCGCCTCTGGGCTTGGCTTTTGACGATTCGGCGGAGAAGGTGACATGGGCGGGTACCGTATTGCCGGCCCGGGACGTGGTGGCGCCTTCGGGGGCCACGCATTTCCGTTTGCGTTTGGCGGCGGCGAGCCTTGATTTCGACAATGCCGGGCAGGTGTCGGCTTCGGCCACGGGGCCGGAAACGGCCGTGGACAGTCTGGACGAGGTGGCGGTGGCGCTGGAGGCGGGCTATGACAAGAGCCTCTCCGGGCATACGCTGGCGCTGGCGGGGATCGAGTTTTTGCAGGCGATGAACGGCGAGCTGTACCCGCTGAGCAACGGCGCGTACAACGCGATGGGTATAGCGGGGTATCACAGCGCGGTGTAGTTTGGCGTTATGCGGAATTTATGGGCGGGGCTTTCGGGTTCCGCCTTCTGTTTACCCTGAAGATGTTATGCGTCCGTTTTTTTAGGTTTCGGTTTGCGGTTCGGCCCTTATTTTGCCTGCATAGTTCCTGTTATTTGCCGTATATCAGAAATAAAAGGAACTCATGTTGCGAGTAAGAACGTGCGAAACCGGCGGTTATGCGTATTATTCCGTCTATCTGAGCGAAGGGGACCCGAGAGAGGGACTTTTGGAAGGAAACCCGTGGTGTAAGCCTGACGGTGTACAGCCCAGGCATTGGAAAATGCCGTTAACCATCCAAAGCAAGAACTTTTTGAAAGGCTTAAGCCAAGACAGGCGCTCTGGTGGCAAAGGCGAGAAAACGCCTATACGGTTATTGATCTTGAGGGGGAACAGGCTTAGGGTTCCGGTTTATCCCGGACCGGCGGGACTGCGATATTTCAAAAGTTTGGCCTACCGTAGGTATGACGCCGTAAACAAGCATTGGACCTTGCCTTATACCGATAAAGTTTTGGCAAAGGTAAAAGAGGTGTTGGCGCCGATGTATCCGGAGATAGAAGTGGAAGACCGAAGGGCGAAAAAGGCGAAAAAGAAAACCAAGCGCCTAAGGGAACATTACAGGTCCTGCCCGGAAGAGATGAAAGAGAAATTGCGGGTGAAGCGTTATAGCGAATCCACCGTGAGGACATACACTTCGATGTTTTCCGAGTTTTTGAGTTATCACTACGCCCATAGTCCCGAAGAGATAACGGCGGATCAAATTAAGGCCTACATGCGTCATTTGGTGGCGGAGAGGGAAGTGAGCGAATCTTACCAGAACCAGATGATCAACGCCGTTAAGTTTTACTATGAAAAGGTGTTGGGAGGGCAAAGGCGGACATACTTTGTGGAAAGGCCCCGGAGCGGACGGAATCTACCGACGGTGTTGAGCCAAAAAGAGATGAGCGCATTACTAAAAGGGATCCCGAATGTGAAACACAAGACGATAGTGACTGTTATCTACAGCTGTGGGCTAAGGATAAGCGAGCTGATTTCAATGAAGGTTTCGGATATTGACTACGGTAGCCGGAGAATATTGCTGAAGCAGGCCAAGGGCAAAAAAGACAGGTATGTGCCACTTGCCGAGCGTACCGAATTGATGGTGAAGGCATACCTGAAACGGTATAATCCTGAGGAGTACCTGTTTGAAGGACCTTCCGGTGGCCAATATAGCCCGTCAAGTGTACGAAAATTTTTGAAGCGATACAGTAAGGCTGTAGGAGTCAAGAAAAATGTCTGTCCGCATACGTTAAGGCACAGTTGCGCGACCCATTTGTTGGAAAACGGCGTGGATTTACGCTACATACAGCATTTGCTTGGCCATAACGACAGTAAGACCACTGAGGTGTATACCCATATAACTGAGATGGGGCTTGATAATATCAAGAATCCGCTTGATCAATTGGACTTATGATTAGATTTATCAATGATAAAAATTTTCATTTTTGCAAGTGGGAAGGTATCTTAGTATACGGGAAATAACAGGAATTCCTGTTATTGATACGTTAGCAGCAACAAGATTAATTATTTTAAAGATTTTGATCATCTTTGTGTAGAAAAAAACTCAGTATTGTGAAAATAGAAAACTCAGCATTTTGGTTATAAAAAAGAAGCTGAGTTTAATGAAAAATCCAAAAAAGTAGTTTTAACAAAAAAAGAAGCCGAATTTTCGAAAAATTGAAGTTGAAAATTCACGAGAAAATAAAAACAAAAAATCAGCTAGAATGGAGGGATTCTCAAAAAAAGAAACTCATCTTTGTGAAAATAAAGAAAATCTCTAGCCTTTCGAAATAGAAAAAAAGCAGCTGCTAACAAAGTGTAAATTTCATTTTCTGCCGCAGGCGCAACACAGAAAACGAAACTTACACAGCACGTTGGGCGTCATTAAGCGAACGAAACTTTAAAAAGAATAAATTTAAAAATGAATGATATACCACAACCTTATTATACAGTTATCGGAGATGAACTAATTGTTGTTGTTTTTGGAAACGAACTTATTGATTTAAGCGGTTACGAAGTGGATGGTGGAGACCCTTTTTGGTATATAATGGGTACAGATGCTTGGTTTGAAAAGCAAAAAATAAATGAAGAGAATTTTCTTGTTGCAAAAACATATGACAAGGATTTTTTTAGCATACCTATTGACAATAACACTTCGGAATTATTGAACAAACAAAAAGGGATTTTAGTACTTACCCCAAACTTCCAATTAAAAGCAGAAGATATTAAACAAACTAATGATTTAGAAAAATTACGAAAATGGATTGATACTGAAATTGGCGATAAAAACATTGAAGGAACAATTTATTGTTTCTACACCGAAGAAGCCAAAAGAAAGTATCATCAAGAATAAAAAACGAACGCCCAACATTGGCTATAAACAATTGGGGCAAAAGTGATAAACCGAGATAACGAAAATAAAACTAAGGTTGGTGCTAAAACGAAACGTTAGAGCTTAAAATCCCCAACTGTTTATAGCCGAGACCGTTATGGGCAAGTTAACAGTACGACGATAGGGCATATTAATGAATTTACATGATTTAAGACAATCGTTTTTGACTATAATTTAAAGAAGAGAATAAAGTGGAGACCAGAACCCACTTAAACAAACGGGGCGGACTCTGAAAAGCCATACGAGTAGGATAATTAAACTATTAATTTTATGAATACTTATTTACAAGTTCTTAAACAGTACGCTACTTTTAATGAAAGAGCAAGTAGACAGGAATATTGGGTATTTGCATTATACAATATCACTTTTGTCGCTCTTGCGATTGTTTTAGACAATATGTTTGGAATAGCTATGCCAGAATTCGGTTATGGTCCAATATATGGTTTATATACATTAGCCGTATTGATACCAGGATTAGCTGTCGCAGTCCGAAGATTACATGATGTCGGTAAGAGTGGATGGATGATATTTATAGCGTTTATCCCAATAGTTGGAGCTATTTGGCTTATTGTGCTGATGGCAACTAAAAGCAATGCTGGAGAAAATCAATATGGTGCAGAACCAAACAACATACAAAATAATGAATCTATCACTGATGAATTAATTTTATTAACAATTGTTTGGACTTTATTAATGAGTGCATTTTGGGGCATCTTCCCTAAAGTTAATGAACAGTTTTATGATACTTCAACTTTTAAAATAACTAGCCAAATTACTCCTATTATTGGTGGTTTAATCACATTTGCATTAGCCTTTGTTGTAAATAAAACATCAAAACGTATCTTTTTAATCGTTATAGGCGGACTTATATTACTATGTAACTTTTATGCTGTTATCGATTACTATATAAATTTTATACTGTTATCGAACAATTTATGAAATAAGAAATAAACCAGCCCATAACAAGCGGTCATAAAACATTGCGCGGATAGTGCTAAATTTGAACGACATAACATTTAATAAACGGCTTAGCGGGCTGACAGGTTTGTGCTTCGAAATGCGCAACGTTTCATACCGCCATCCGTTAGCGGTAATTTTAATAAAAAACAAAAGCAATATTTTAACATGAAGAATGTACTTTTTTTACTTCTATTTTTTACAACTTTTTACTCTTTTGCTCAGGATTTGGAGGAGTTTACAAATCAAATTACAACTACAAAAACTCAAAAACACAAAAGAATTAGCGGAACTAAAGTATTCTGTATTGCCCCTTCAAACTATGAATATGTTAAAGAGCTAGCCCGTTATCAAAGGAAGGATAAATTATATTTTCAGGTTATTGAAACAAGTGGTTCGTCTTTTACCGAAGCAAAATCAAATTTCACCAAAGAAGCTCTTAGGGCGAAAGGGATTACTGATGATGGTATCCTAAAGAATCTCTTTCTAAATGAGTATAATTGCGTATATACTGAAGGACCTTCTAAATACCCTGGAGAAACCAAACTAATAATGGCATTTGGAGATGATGATTTTCTTGTTTTTGTTGCTGGAGTTTGTAAAAATTCAGATGATGAAGGAAAAAAGGAACTCCAAGAAATTTTCAAAACTATCTACTACGACAAGTCATTCAATTTGAATCCATTAGAGCTAGCAAATTTTGAATTTGATGAATCTATTACTGGATTTAAACATGCAATGTCCATGTCAAATATGATCATCTATACGGAAAATGGGAAATCTGATTTAAAAAATCCCAACGCAGGTGCTCTTATGAATATAGCTATGATGCCTCAAATGTCTGAAATGAAAGCTGAACAATTTGCTAACGATCTACCTTGGCGTTTTGAAAAAGGAGGTGCTAAGCTCAAGAATAGAGATATACAAAAAGAAAAGATTGGAGGTTTTACCGCTTTTATATTAGACACCAAAACTGAGATTGAATCTAAAGAAGGGATTCTCTATCAAGTATTATTGGTAGGTGATAAGAGTAGTATTCTATTTGCAGGAACTGCAGATCGAGATATTGAGAGTTTTAAAGCTAAATTTAAAAAGACTGTTCAGTCAATTAGATTTAAATAATAAACCGCTAACACGCGCTAAAAATGCATAGCTCACTACGTTCGCTACGCCATTTTAGCGCCATCGTTAGCTACAATTTACTGTGTCATTGTCAAATAAAGATTTAAGAAAAGTAGAAAAAATAAATTCAATTGGAATGAAAAAAAGTGTCAGAAAACCTGTCCATAGTGGTAATCAACCTATATCAGTTTTAAAACACAATATAACAACTCGTCTTGTTGATAGAAATAAAATATATATTGAGCAATTACAAAGTAGTTTTACTTTAGATAAAAACATAAAATATCATATAGCTGATTTACCTTTAATTGAAAAACAATGCCCTTTCATTACTGAAGAGGGAACGATAAATATTCATGAAACATATTTGTCATATATTTGGATTACAAGTTATTATTTCTTCGTATTTCATGAAGAACTACTAGTTATTCCAGAAGGAAAAAAAAGGGACATACCTGTAAGAAAAGAACAAGATCTACAATTGTATGAAAATGCAAAAGAATTATTTGATTATGGAACTTCATTAATTAAAATATATTCAAAGTGGGACATAGTATAGTACCCTCGATTCTTAGGACCAGTAAAGTCGATTTTTAAGTAAATTTTAAACGGTTGTCGCTATCGTCGAGCCCGTGTGAATGTTGATAAGTCCTTTCACATTCTGTTTTTTCTTGGACTTATCAATATTTGCATGGGCATACGCGGTGGCTTTCGCTTTTGACGCTCCGCTAAAAACATTTTCCGGCTTCAGGTTCTCGATTCCTTGGTGATCCCTGTTGTGGTAGCGTCGCAACCATTTCTCTATCCCCAAATACAACTTTAAACCGTTGTCGGCCGGATTCAGGTAAATATGGTCCCTTTTTAGCGTTCTCCAAAAGCGTTCGATGTAAATGTTGTCCAAGGCTCGGCCTTTGGCGTCCATACTGATGTTTATTCCCTCTTTCTTGAGATAGTTCACGTATTCCCCGCAAGTGAACTGGGAACCTTGGTCACTGTTGAGTATTTCCGGTTTACCGTGAATCTCAACGGCCTCACGCACCACTTTTAAAGACGCCGCGGCCTCAAGCGTATTGCTCAAACCCCAACCCACTATGTACCTGCTGTAGACGTCGATAATCGCCGTCATATACATGAAACCGCTAGCCATGGCTATATAAGTGATGTCTATCGACCAGACCTGGTTTTTCCTGACAACTTTCTTTTCCTTAAGCAGATACGGGTAAACGTATTTTGCCTCTCCGGGCTTGCTCAGATTCTTTTTCGGGTAAATAGGGTAGAGATTCGCTTTGCGCATCAAGCGCCTAACCCTTTCATAGGAAGGGTTGAATCCTTGGTCACGCAAGGCTGATCTCATGCGCAAAACTCCCGCCGTGGGTTCGTCGATCATGTGCCGGTCCATAAGGCGCATCAACTCCAAGTTTTCCGCGTTTTCCCCCTTTGGGCTGTAGTAGTATGACGAACGGTAAAGCTCCAGACAGTCGCACTGACGGCGAATGCTCAGCTTATCCCCGGGGTCGACAAGGAGACGCAAATCTATAGACGCCCCAACTTCTTTAAGCTTTTTTTTAGGAAGTCGTTTTCCATCTCAAGCTTTCCTATTTTACTGTACAGTTGGTCTGTCGCCTTCTCCGTTTTCTCGTGTTCTTTTCTATCTTTGCCACCCTCAAAAACGCTGGACGAGCGCTGCAGAAACTCATTTTTCCATTGTGAAATCTGGGTGGCGTGAAGATCGTACCGTCTGCAGAGTTCTTGGGTGGTTTCTCTTTCCTTCAGTGCTTCGATCGCTACTTCCGCCTTGAATTTGGCGCTGAATTTTCTGCGTGTCGTTCTCGTTTTCATGCCCATAATTTAGTGATTTTTAAACTAAGACACTGGTCCGAAAATTCAGGGGTATTATATAGACTATTATCCAAATCCAGAATATTATGATGAAAACTCAGATGAAGGATGGTATATTTTACGAACGAATGATTTATTTGTTGAAACTCTAAATTTCGTTTTATACCATGAAACAGCACATGCTGAACTTCTTCACATAAAAAAAATTAAAGAAGAAGATCTGTCCGAGTCGGAACAAAAAGAATTGGAGTTGGAAGCTGATTCAAGAGCAATTGAACTAATAAAAGCAAATATAATATCACCAAATAAAGGTGTAACCGATTTAGGTGTAATTTGTGGTCTTGCATCCATCCTATTTTTCAATAATAATTTGAAAGGAGGTAAAAAACATCCCGATATTGATGTTAGGTTAAATAATGCGATAAAATGTTTAGATTTAAATGTTGATAATCCATCATGGTCTTTATTATGTATAGTTTTAAAAGAATGGGGTAATAAATTCAATATACCAATTGATGAAAAAGGTAATTATGATAACTATAAAGAATTATTTGATAAGATGTTGTCAGATGTAAAAAAAAGTAGCTAACAATGTGTCATACGTAATAGCCTTGCCGCAGGCGCAACACAAGGCTACTACGCATACACGCAACGTTGGGCGTCATTAAGCGAACGAAACTTTAAAAAGAATAAATTTAAAAATGAATGATATACCACAACCTTATTATACAGTTATCGGAGATGAACTAATTGTTGTTGTTTTTGGAAACGAACTTATTGATTTAAGCGGTTACGAAGTGGATGGTGGAGACCCTTTTTGGTATATAATGGGTACAGATGCTTGGTTTGAAAAGCAAAAAATAAATGAAGAGAATTTTCTTGTTGCAAAAACATATGACAAGGATTTTTTTAGCATACCTATTGACAATAACACTTCGGAATTATTGAACAAACAAAAAGGGATTTTAGTACTTACCCCAAACTTCCAATTAAAAGCAGAAGATATTAAACAAACTAATGATTTAGAAAAATTACGAAAATGGATTGATACTGAAATTGGCGATAAAAACATTGAAGGAACAATTTATTGTTTCTACACCGAAGAAGCCAAAAGAAAGTATCATCAAGAATAAAAAACGAACGCCCAACATTGGCTATAAACAATTGGGGCAAAAGTGATAAACCGAGATAACGAAAATAAAACTAAGGTTGGTGCTAAAACGAAACGTTAGAGCTTAAAATCCCCAACTGTTTATAGCCGAGACCGTTGTATGTCAGCCAAAAAAACACAAGAAAATTGAATGTTTAAAGTTAAAGACAAATCATTTGATATAAAGTATGCATATCTAGACGCTTATGTAGATGAGGATGAATTGGTCATTGGATTACAAATAAAAGCCATCGGAACAGATGAGTATCCAAAAATAGACGATGCTGAAACCGAGGGGCTATTTTTTTCAGATAATGAATTGTTATTTAATTCAGAAGTATTAATGAGAATTAAACCAAACGAAATAAATAATTGGCAAGATATTGTTGGAAAAAAAGTTCAATGGAATGATTATCCAGAAGATGAAGAAGAACCGCACGCTATTTTTTATGTTTATGAACACGAAGGGATATATAATGCAAATATTGAATTCAAAAAGCTTGATAAAAAAATCATTGTATCGATAAAAGCAACTTGTGATATATATGCAGGTAAGGAATTTTCAGATAATTTACCCTTAGAAATAGAAACTGAGGTTGATTTTTTTGGAATATTATGTGGTAAAAATATAACAAAAAAGGAATGTGAAAATAAGATAAAACCATTTTTGAACTTAGACAGTTTGAAGTTTATTCAAAATAAATACAATGTGTCAATAATGACCCCAATAAATACTGATATGGAAACAAATTTACTTGTATTAGGAGATTATTAAAATAAAAGCCGAACACACAACAATGTATAAAAAACATAGCCACCCTGCGGGATGACAGCGTTTCTTATACTTAACGTTGTTGACAACTATTAAAATGAAACATTGCTTAATTCTCTTTATAGTAGGTTTTCAATTTTTTTGCTATAAATCCTTTGCCAAAACCGACACCACAAATGTTTATTATCAAGCCTTAAAACTTCATTTAGAATATTGGAACAACTTTCATTCAGAGAGACCAGATTTGGTGAAAATACCCACCACATATTTTGTGGAATCTGATTATTATTCAACTGAGGGGTTACCAGATACGATTGCAGGACATCAGATACAGTATTTGACACACAATGAGATAAGGATTAAGACTAAAGGAGGTAAATCGTTCCCACTAATTGCAGTTAGGCCAGTAAGGTGGGACAGCAGAAGAAATCTTTTAATTATTGCCGTTATTGACTTTACTGTTTCAAGGACTAGACGTACAACAAACTATGCCAATGGAGGTGGAAGTTCTTTTGAGGTTGTTTGTAATCAAAACAGCAAGGTTTCACTAAGAATTATAAATCAAGGTGGAATATAAAAACAGTTGCTAACAAAACATAGAACTCAAGCGGGGTTTTGGCTGTTCTCAACGCCTCCGTTTTTACCCATAATTTTCGTCACGGTAGACTCGACTTCGTCTCCCCCTCGCTCCCGCTAGCGTGCGGATCTACGATACATACAGCATTTGCTTGGCCATAACGACAGTAAGACAACTGAGGTGTACACTCATATAACTGAGATGGGACTTAATAATATCAAGAATCTGCTTGATCAATTGGATTTATGATTAGATTTATCGATGATAAAAATTTTCATTTTTGCATGCGGGAAGGTATCTTAGTATATGGGAAATAACAGGAATTCCTGTTATTGTTACGTTGTGCATAATACAAAAACACTCATTTCCAAGAAATAAAGATGTACTATATAATTCAAAAAAACGTATTTCAAGACTCACGATATGATGAAATATTTAAGGTTATGAACGAATTAAATCTTGAGTACGAAGAAGTACAGTTCAAACCAAACAGCACAGAATTTGATTTTAAAACCAAGCGGAAAGACATTTTTGTTTATGGTTCGGTTAAACTTGCAAAAGTTACAGCTGAATTTGATTGGCATCCAGGTTCATTTTACGGAAACAACCACGAGTTTAAAAAGTACTCAGCTGGTTATGGTGTGCATTCAATTAACTATGGAAGTTACATTTGTGAAATAAAAGAAAAAATTGACTGGTCGAAAAGTCCATCACTTTTTATAAAACCGAGTGAAGAAGCCAAAATATTTACTGGTAAAATATTTAATCAGTACGAATGGAATGACTTTATTTACTATAAACTAAATGACCCGAACGAAAAAAGGATTACAGAAAAGACCAAAATCCAGATTTCAGAGCCTTATCATTTAACAAAAGAAGCAAGAATATGGATTGTCGGAAAAAAAGTAGTCACCAGTTCTTATTATAGGTTTCACGGCAATACTGAATATGAAGAAAATGTTTCTCAAATTGGTTTGGAGTTTGCCAAAAAAATGGCTGAATTATTTAACGTAGCTGACGCCTACGTTATGGATATTGCCTACACACTTAATGAGTGGAAAATAATGGAGATAAACTGTATAAACAGTGCAGGTTTTTATAAAGGAGATGTAAAGAAAATAATTTTAGCACTAGAAAAATTTTATGGATAAAGTACTATGCACAACAATGTATAACCGCAATTACGGCAGATTCGACTACCCTTCGACTCCGCTCGGAATTGCTGACGTCAGTTCTAAACCGAAAATTAACGCATATTAATCCGTAACTGACGGTTATACGAGACCGTTATATGTAATTATAAAAAGTGAATTTGTGAAAATTGAGATTAAAGATGAAGAAGTAATTCCACTATCTGACTTCGAATTAAATTGGAGGTGGGATAAAATTCATAATTCTCGAATCTCCATTGAAGAGCTAAAAGAAATTCAGCCTTTAAGCCATGACACTTCAAAGAAACTTTTTAAGGTAGCGAGTTATTTTGAATCAGAATTGGACTTAAGAAACGATTATACGTCCTCTGATTGGATAAGAGCAAGCTCTGAAAGTGATGACCACACTAAAGAATTTCGGAAAAAGCTATCAAAGTTACTTAAAAATTGGAATGAGGATTTAATAGTATGTTGGGATAAAAAAACTAGTTTAAAAACGAATAAAGAAATATTTTTAAAATATTGGGATGACTTCTGTTATCCATCTTCAGATGATTTAATAATTCTTTCAGTTAAAACAAATTGGATCTTGATTTACAATCATATTGAAGTTGCAAAAATTTGGATGAAAATAGACACATAACAAGCGCTAAAAATGCATAGCTCACTACGTTCGTTACGCAATTTTAGCGCCCTCGTTATAAGTAATTAGAATGAAGAAGTTACCAGAAATTATTCAAAAAGATCAAATGATCCCTCCTCAAAATCCAGAGGAAAATATTTTATATATAGGGCACTATGGGTTTAAGACTATATTAAACCCAACAGTAATAATATTTCACCCAGACCTTAACAAGCATGAATTAAGCTCATTTGAAATAAGAACAAGGGGTTGTCACACCCATATTTCTTCTGACCCTTATGAAATTGAAGAACATATTTCAGAGGATGTATATGATTGGATGGAAGATAATAGAGTCACATTAAGTGGAGATTTTGACTTTTCTATTAGAGAGTGGAATGAAGAACTATGGTTTGATAAAGAAGGGGAATTGGTTTCCGGGCTTAAAATTTTATGTCCTGGAACTCTTGGGCCGGAGTATGAAGAGCCATGGATAAACATATATGATCAAGCGCACTTCGCAGGGAAAGATTTCTCAATTGAAATTTTAGAAATCACAGAAGACAAGCATAAAATAAGACTAAAAATAGAGGGAGAATTTGAAAAGTACCCTACCCTATTTATCGGATGGTTTCCTGTGGAGTATATCAATCCAAACATATGGATAGATGATTTTTTCAAAGACCTGAATGAGAATAGTAAAGAATTGGCTAGGCTTAAGGAAATTCATGCAAATGATTCAGGCAATATATACAGGAACTTTTCCAATGGAATATATGAGCGGTATTTCAGTAGAAATCTTATTGAAAAATCTCCTTATTGGGAAAAATTCAATGAAAATTACAATGAGTGCATAATAGGAGTAGCGAACATCTATGGATTCGATGCAAAACTGAAATCTCGAGAAGTTGGTCAAGATGTTTGGGCTTTTAGTAAAAAACTCATAGTCGAGTAGACGTACGTGAGGCATAAAACCCATGCCCATGATGCGCCTCAAACACCACCTTTTTTAGGATCGGAGTTTGGGGAAACTTCCGAATGAGTTTCATTGTGAACAGGGATTTCACCTTACGATGCACCAGAGTTAATAGCAGGTCATGATCCACTTCGTCGAAGAAACTTTTTAGATCGATATCTACGATATCCCGAAAGCCTTCCTGAATGTTTTCGTGACTGCGCCCAATAGCTCGCTTAGCAAGACTACTGTGGCTTCTGCTGTGTTGCTCATGTTTTGTTTATTTTTATGGCATTCGTGGTCTTGGTGTATAGAAATACCGAATCTAGCCCAAGACCTCCCCTGGTAAGAGCACCTTATTCTCGTTTTGTCCATTCTCAATGGCGCTCATGAGAACGCTTCGCTTAGTTCCTTTCTCCAATCCCTGCTGAATCTACTGCTGAGCCCATATATCCAAGGTATTTAGGGCGTCACTATGGCGTGCTAGCTCATCCGAACTCAACAGCCTCATATCCAGATTACTTATTTGTGTTCGCTTTCAGTGTAATTCGTGAGTGCTTCGCTTAGTTCTGCACGTCAGTACCGGAGTTTTCAGTCTCGCTTTATTCATATGTGTTTATTTCCGAAAGAATTCATGATTGTTTCGCAATTCTTCAGTCCAGATCTCACGGCCAACGACCTTGCGACTTATAGTACCCTCGATTCTTAGGACCAGTAAAGTCGGTTTTTAAGTAAATTTTAAACGGTTGTCGCTATCGTCGAGCCCGTGTGAATGTTGATAAGTCCTTTCACATTCTGTTTTTTCTTGGACTTATCAATATTTGCATGGGCATACGCGGTGGCTTTCGCTTTTGACGCTCCGCTAAAAACATTTTCCGGCTTCAGGTTCTCGATTCCTTGGTGATCCCTGTTGTGGTAGCGTCGCAACCATTTCTCTATCCCCAAATACAACTTTAAACCGTTGTCGGCCGGATTCAGGTAAATATGGTCCCTTTTTAGCGTTCTCCAAAAGCGTTCGATGTAAATGTTGTCCAAGGCTCGGCCTTTGGCGTCCATACTGATGTTTATTCCCTCTTTCTTGAGATAGTTCACGTATTCCCCGCAAGTGAACTGGGAACCTTGGTCACTGTTGAGTATTTCCGGTTTACCGTGAATCTCAACGGCCTCACGCACCACTTTTAAAGACGCCGCGGCCTCAAGCGTATTGCTCAAACCCCAACCCACTATGTACCTGCTGTAGACGTCGATAATCGCCGTCATATACATGAAACCGCTAGCCATGGCTATATAAGTGATGTCTATCGACCAGACCTGGTTTTTCCTGACAACTTTCTTTTCCTTAAGCAGATACGGGTAAACGTATTTTGCCTCTCCGGGCTTGCTCAGATTCTTTTTCGGGTAAATAGGGTAGAGATTCGCTTTGCGCATCAAGCGCCTAACCCTTTCATAGGAAGGGTTGAATCCTTGGTCACGCAAGGCTGATCTCATGCGCAAAACTCCCGCCGTGGGTTCGTCGATCATGTGCCGGTCCATAAGGCGCATCAACTCCAAGTTTTCCGCGTTTTCACCTTTTGGTTTATAGTAGTAGGTCGAGCGATAAAGCTCCAGACAGTCGCACTGCTGGCGAATACTCAGCTTACCCTTGGGGTCGATAAAGAGACGTAAGTCTATAGACGCCCCAACTTCTTTAAGCTTTTTTTTAAAAAGTCGTTTTCCATCTCCAGCTTCCCTATTTTACTGTACAGTTGGTCTGTCGCCTTCTCCGCTTTCTCGTTCTCTTTTTTTTCCTTGTTCCCTTCAAAAACGCTTGCTGAGCGTTGCAGAAACTCGTTCTTCCATTGTGAAATCTGGGTGGCGTGAAGATCGTATCGTCTGCAGAGGTCTTGGGTGGTTTCTCTTTCCTTCAGTGCTTCGATCGCTACTTCCGCCTTGAATTTGGCGCTGAATTTTCTGCGTGTCGTTCTCGTTTTCATGCCCATAATTTAGTGATTTTTAAACTAAGACACTGGTCCGAAAATTCAGGGGTATTATACTATGGCGTGCTAGCTCATCCGAACTCAACAGCCTCATATCCAGATTACTTATTTGTGTTCGCTTTCAGTGTAATTCGTGAGTGCTTCGCTTAGTTCTGCACGTCAGTACCGGAGTTTTCAGTCTCGCTTTATTCATATGTGTTTATTTCCGAAAGAATTCAGGTTCTTTGACAATTTCTGTGGTGCTCTATATCCCAGAAACTAATACCCTAATTCTCATATGCTCAAAATTCGGTATCCCGAATGAGATTCGTTTGTAGTACCGAATCATGTTATTCAAGCCTTCGGTCATTGCGTTAGTCACTCCGGTTTGAGCGAAAGCCCATATCTGAGTGCGCCAGCGACAAAGGGTCTTAACAAATCTGTTGAACCCTTTTTGGTTCACGTCCCGTGCTTTTTCGATCCATTGGTCCAATCGTTTCTCGTCGGATACCTTGGTTTCTGAAAAGTCCATGATCTCCAAAAATTCGTTCCGTAGGTCATAGGCGTCTTTCAATAAGGCGGAATCCCGGAACGCCCGACCCAAAGATTCCCGTTGCCGGGAACAACAATGGTCAGGACGTTTAAAAAGGGCCCATTTTATATTCTTGAAACAGTCCGTGTCTTTGTGTTCTTTTCGCAACTTTTTCCTGATTCCGTCTAATGAATCGTTCAGGGATTTGACGACATGAAAATAATCGATGACTACCGCAGCGTTGGGAAAACAAGCCTCGCACACATCAATGTAGGGCCTCCATATATCGCAGGCGACAACCTCTATCCTCCGCATGAATCCGTTGCCAAGAGACTGGAAATGAGACCTAATCGTTTCTTTTTTCCGGTCTTTGAGAATGTCGAGGTGAATGCCCCGTTCCAAGTCCGTAAGCACGCAAACATAGTCTTTCTTCCCTTTTCGGTGCGCCAATTCGTCAATGCCCAATTTTCTGACGCGGGCGTACCTGCCAAGCAAATCGACGGCTTTGTTTGCGTGCCGAAAATATATTCTCTCCACCGTCTTATGGCAAGCGTTGACCAAAGCGGCGACCTCGCTGAACGATTGTTTGGCGCAAAGTTCGAAGATCCATTTTGATTGCCTGTCGGTATGGGATTTTCCGGACGAGGCCCATTCAGGCCTGTGAAGAAAGTATCTCCCGCAACCTTCACAAACAAACTGGGGAACCCGGACGTGAAGCCAAACCTCTTTTCCGCTGATGCTCAAGTCTTGGTATTTATGCAGACTGTATTGGTTGATTGTTTCTCTTTTCTTAAGACAAACGGGACATTCACGGTAATTTGGCAGTGAATACCTATCTTCTTTGGACCGTGCACTACAGATTCCACCTTCAGATAAGGTAGGTGCAGAATTGACCCGTAAAATTCTTCTTCCGTCATTTTGCAAAGAGACTACTTTCCACAGAAATTGTCAAAGCACCAGAATTCATGATTGTTTCGCAATTCTTCAGTCCAGATCTCGCTACCAACGACCTTGCGACTTGCTAGGGTTCGGACACGCCCCCGCCATGAGGGACTTGCACCCCTTGGAAAATCAACTTATCTTATACATAAATTAATAGGTGTCCATGTTGGGCACACACATGCGCTAAAAATGCATAGCTCACTACGTTCGCTACGCCATTTTAGCGCCCTCGTTAGCTACAATTAGAAATGATAATACCAAAAGAAGAAAGAAGAAAAAGTTTGATCGATGCAGGTGTTCCTCAACTATTTTTGGATGCCCTCAAGGACATTGACAAGTATGATGATCTACAATTTATGATTAGGGAACCAGATTCATTCTACTTTTATATTGATACTATATATAATAGCTACAAGTCAATCAAAGATTTTAATATAGTTCCTGTATTTGAGGGGAGTAATGGAGATGTCTTCTATGTATATTTATTCAACGAGCAAGAAAAAAAGTTTGCCCATTTTACATTAGAAAATGATGAACTTTATTCGGATTATGGAACCAGTTTTTCATTGATGCTAGCTAACCTCTTAATTGACTTATACGAATTTGCATACGAATTACCAATTGAGGAATTGAGCAAAATAGGACGAGAAATCGGAGCGCAATTTTCAGATGAATTATTTAAAAAACTTGAAATGGCAGGCGAAGAAAGTTTGCGAAAATTCTTCGAATCTGACAATAATTGGAGAAAGAAGTATTTGGAAGAAATAATAAAAAGTAGCTAACAAGCGCTAAAATGCATAGCGAACATAGTGAGCTATGCATTTTAGCGCCCACATTATTTCATGCTAAGGGAGACAAGCCTGAGCAATGCATAAAGAATGAATGAGCTAATTTTTGAACTGCACATTTATTCAAGTTGGCTTGAAGGTGCTAATTAAGCATTCGGCAAATATATTTTTGCAATCAAAAAATGCATTAAATGAAAAAAATACTTTATCAGTTTATAATTTTTATTTCTTTCTATATATCTGGATGTTCAACACATAAAATTGACAAAAAGCCAAATATCATTCTAATATTTATAGATGATATGGGCTGGTCAGATTTTTCATGTTTTGGAAATACAGATGCCCAAACTCCCAATATTGATAAATTGGCTTCTGAAGGAATTTCGTTCGAACAATTCTATGTAAACTCACCAATTTGTTCCCCTTCCCGGGTAGCCATTTCAACAGGTCAATATCCACAACGCTGGAATATTACGTCTTACCTTGCCTTTAGGAAACAGAACACGGAACGGGGAATGGCGCAATGGCTGGACCCCAAAGCTCCAATGCTAGCGAGAAGCTTGAAACAGGCTGGTTATGCAACGGGGCATTTTGGGAAGTGGCATATGGGTGGCCAACGCGATGTAAACGATGCTCCGGCAATTACCGAATATGGCTTTGATGAATCGCTGACCAATTTTGAAGGAATGGGAGCCAAACTATTGCCTTTGACAATGGATGAAAACGGGAAGGTTGGAAGAATTAGGAAAAGGGAAGAAAGTTTAGGAAAGCCTTTTACCTGGATGCAGCGGTCTGAAATAACAAGCGGTTTTATTGATGCCGCTATCCCTTTCATGGATAAAGCTCAAAAGTCGGGAAAGCCATTTTATGTAAACCTATGGCCGGATGATGTACACGGCCCTTTCTGGCCTCCTTTTGAAGAATACGGGCTTGCGAAAGAAGCTGGAAAAAGAGGGTTATACTTGGCTGTTCTGGAAGCTATGGACAAACAATTTGGTAAACTTTTCGACTACATTCAAAGCAACGATGAATTACGTGAAAACACTCTGATTCTGATTTGTTCTGACAATGGACCTGAAAAAGGAGCAGGTAGAGCCGGAAACCTAAAAGGGTATAAAACGCATTTGTATGAAGGAGGAATTCGTTCTTCATTAGTAGTTTGGGGCCCCGGATTTATTAATAAGAAGAAAAAAGGTAGCCGAAATAAAGAATCGGTTTTTTCCGCAATTGATTTAACACCATCCTTACTTGAGTTCACTGGGACAAAAGTTTCCGAAAATGTTAGGTATGATGGAGAAAGCATAATGAGAACGATGCTGGGAGAGTCTACCCTATCACGTAAATCCCCAGTTTTCTTCAGCCGACCACCTGACAGAAAGAATTATTACGGTTTCGAAAACCTTCCTGACTTGGCTGTTCGTGAAGGCGAATGGAAACTTTTGTGCGATTACGACGGTAGCAATCTGGAACTGTATAATATTGTTATGGATCCGGGGGAGCAAAATAACCTAGCTGATGCTCATGCCGAGAGAGCTAAAACAATGTCTCAGAAGGTAATATCATGGTTTAAGTCAATGCCTGTATTGGAAATGGAGACTACGAAGAGTAAAGCCCAAAAACACAAGAATGTAAATACAAAAAAGGCGAAAAAGCAGTAAATACAACGGTTATGGCCCGCTTCAAATTCGTTACGGCTTGACAAGTTTGAACTCCCCGTAATCGCCTTCCTAACATATATTCAACGTTACAGAGTATGTGCTACGAAATAATTATTGGCATTTAAAAGACGATATCCCGAAACCATAAACAGCGCTACTATGGAAAGGTGCTGGGGGACAACGGCGGACATGCTTTGTGGAAAGGCCCCGGAGCGGAAGAACTTTACCGACGGTGTTGAGTCAAACAGAGATGAGCGTGTTGCTGAAAGGGATCCCCAATGTGAAACACAAGACGATAGTAACTGTTATCTACAGCTGTGGACTAAGGATAAGCGAGTTGACGTCGGTGCGGGTGTCGGATATTGACTATGGGAGCCGGAGAATATTGCTGAAGCAGGCCAAGGGTAAAAAGACAGGTATGTGCCACTTGCCGAGCGTACCGAATTGATGGTGAAGGCATACCTGAAACGGTATAATCCTGAGGAATACCTGTTTGAAGGACCTTCCGGTGGCCATATAGCCCGTCAAGTGTACGGAAATTTCTGAAGCGTACGCTACATACAGCATTTGCTTGGCCATAACGATAGTAAGACCACTGAAGTGTATACTCACATAACTGAGATGGGACTTAATAATATCAAGAACCCACTTGATCAAGTGGATTTATAATTGTATTTTTCAACTATAATGATTTTAATTTTTGTAAGCGGGAAGGTATCTTAGTATACGGGGAATAACAGGAATTCCTGTTATTGATACGTTGGCATTAATTAACTTCAACATCAAAAAAATAATTTTTTCTCTATAAAACATAAATTTAATCCCAGATGAATAAAATCAATTTTAGCCTAATAATCTTATTAATTTCTCTATTATCCTGTCAACCAGGAAAGAAGAAAAAAGCAACGACTGATTCTTCAATTACCGAAGACTATTCTCTGCAAAATAAAGTTGAAAACAACATCTACCGAATAGATAAAAATGGTGTAAGTGATTCTTTGCCAATAACTATCGAATCTCGGATGAAAGAATTAAATATTCCGGGAATCAGTATTGCCGTTTTCGATAACAATGAAATTATTTGGGCAAAAGGATATGGTATAAAAAATAAAGAGAATAACGAAGAAGTCAATAAAAACACTCTTTTTCAAGCTGCTTCAATTTCTAAACCTGTTGCTAATGTAACAGCATTTAAGCTAATAGAGCAGGGAAAAATTCTATTAGACGAAAATGTAAACACAAAATTAAATAGATGGCAAGTTCCGGAAAATGAATTCACTACAACAGAAAAAGTAACTGTAAGAAGAATAATGAGCCATACATCCGGATTGGGTACGTCCGGATTTCGGGGGTATAATAAAAATGATTCTATTCCATCGTTAGTTCAAGTTTTAGAGGGCAGTAAAATAACAAATTCCGACCCTGTAAGAGTAATCCAAAGACCAGGAGAAGCAGAATATTATTCCGGAGGAGGCCTACAAGTTTTACAATTATTAATGGAAGATGTTAGTGGACAAAAATTCTCTCAATTAACAGAAGATTTAATTTTTAAGCCCATAGGAATGAATAGCAGTTCATTTGATTATCCTTTGCCTCAAAAGTTAAATCATTTAACAACAAATGGATTTGATTCTAATGGAGAAGCTATCAATGGTGGTTATCATTTGTACCCTGAAAAAGCCGCCGCAGGGCTGTGGACTACACCAACAGATTTAGCAAAATTTATGATAGCTCTAGGCAAGTCTTATAGAGGTGAAAATGATGGAGTATTAGAACAAAGTTCAGCCCAGTTAATGATGAAAAGAGTACCTAACGCAGGCGGAACAGGCATTGGAATTGATGGTGAAGGAGATTCTTTTCGTTTTAGGCATACAGGCGGAAACGCAGGTTTTAGTTGTTATGCAGTTTCTTTTGCTAATAAAGGTAGAGGATTTGTAATTATGACTAATTCTGACAATGGATTTCCATTAAATCACGAAATAGCGAGAGCCATATCAAAAGCATATAATTGGCCAGCAATGTGGATGCGCGAATAATTAAATAACTAATGCCAACAATATATAAAAAGTACCCTTCGGGTCGATGCGCTACTTTTTAGACCGAACGTTGTAGGGCATAAGAGCGACTATCAAAGATCTAATCACAATTTCTAATGAGGTTCTCTACAATACTATTCCTATTAATTTGTAGTCTACAAACTATTGCACAAGTATCGACTGACTCGATTTCCTATAAGAATGATTTAGCGATTTATAAGAAAACACTTGAGGAAACCCATCCAAGCTTATATCGCTTTTCCAGTAAAGAAAAATTTGATTCATTATTTAACCTAACAAAATCAAACCTAGATAAGAAAACAACAGAATTGGATTTTTTTCGTGCGATTTCCAAACTTTCATCTCTTGTCAGAGAAGGGCATAGCTATATTCAACCTACTAAAAGCCTTAGCTCAAGCATACAAAACAAAAGTCTTTTTCCCTTCAGTGTATTGGTGGAAGACAGTTGTATTACAGTTCAAGATAGTCGGTCAGCAGAATTAGCATACCTCAAAAAAGCAGTTATTTATTCAATTAACGGGCAAAGCGTTAAATCGATTTTAAAGTCATTGAGTGAATCAACATGCATGGTTTCTGCTTTTAACAATTCAGGTTTGAAAAGTCGACTATCTCTCTACAACAATTTTGCTTTCGCCTATTATTATTTCATAGATACCACAAGCACCTTCAATATTGATTTCAGACTAATATCTGATAATAAAATACGTACTGCTACTATAGAAGGCTCAAGTGCCCAACTGTCGGGTAAAAATTATCCCCAACTTCCTGCAGATCCAATACCCCCATTCTCTTTGGAAATAAATGAGCAAAGGTCGACTGCAATAATGAGTATCTCTACTTTTGCATATTGGGCTGTGGGCAAAAAAATTAAAGACTACTCCAAGTTTTTTAAGAAGTCATTCACCTCTATTCAAAATCAAAAAATCAAAAACCTAATCATTGATGTGAGAGGAAATCGAGGAGGAGAAGAAATGATAGCCGGTGAGTTACTGACCTATTTAATTGATTATGAGTTCAGAATATACAAATACAGTAAAGCAAACTCCCTGGAATTTGACTTTATCAACTCTTTACCGAATTCAAATCAAATAAAGCTGTCAAAAAGTAATTACATCGTCTCAGATTCAGGTTTTGTAATGAAAAGAGCTGACTTTTTGAAGGAGTATGTTCCGCAGAAAAAAAATCAGTTCAAGGGGAATGTATATTTATTATCTAATGGTATCTGTGCATCGGCATGCCACATATTTCTAGCACTTATAAAGACTCATAAAGTTGGAAAGATTATCGGTCAAGAGTCTGGTGGAGCATTCGAGGATGTTGATGGCCGGCAACGTATCAAATTTACTCTACCATATTCCAAAATTTTTGTCAGCTATCCAACGTGGGCAATGAAGCTAAATACTAGTGGCGGAGATAAGCGAAGGGGGGTTATCCCGGATTATGAAGTCTTTCCAACTATTGAAGATATCGCACTTGGAAAAGATGTTGAAATGGAACTGGCATTAAAACTAATAAGGTGAAGCCCGAGAAAAGCCCTATAACAAATACTATCATCCATAAGCTTGGCTGGCCACACTAACTGAGCTATTTGCAAAGGATTAATGCACTCCTATATTTTTATAGAAGTTTGAAAGTTCAGCTTACGGATGATAGTTGGACGTTGTACGTAATTATAAATGAAAAAGGATTACGATGAGAAATATTGGAACGATTACTCTGAGTTTATTAAAACGGTTGAAGGGTTATCAGGAATAAGTCCATCAAATTTACTTCTTCAATATGAAGGACTTCTAGAAGATGTAAAATCATGGAATATTGAAAATCAAGATATTTGTAAATATGAACTAGATTATGACTTCTTAATAAGGGAGGATATTCAAAACGTCTTAAACATTGAATCACTCAAGAAAAATCAATTCTTCCTTGATTTCAATAAGAGCGTCGAAGAAATTGATTCAAAAATAAAAAAATACATATTGTTTTCTGACCAGCAAGATTGGTGGAAAACATCAAAATTGAAACTAAAAACGTACAACATGCGCTAAAATGGCATAGCTCACTGCGTTCGCTATGCCATTTTAGCGCCCTCGTTAGCTGTTATTTAAAAAACAATGTGGAAAAAATAAAAGGAAATATAAATAGAGCAGTAATTGACGAGTTGTTTGTGACCATTCCGACAGGAACTGTACATATGAGAGACGACCGAACAAAAGAAACGTGGTCAGTAGACATAGATTCCTATGAACTTTGTAAATTCCCAATAACGCAAAAAATTTACAAAGCCGTTACTGATGAGAATCCCTCGACATTTAAAGGTGCCAATTTACCGGTAGAAACAGTTTCTTGGATTGATGCTGTGATTTTTTGCAATAAACTATCTAACTCTTTGGAAAAAGACGAATGCTATACAATTAACTTAACAACTGAAAAAGTAACCGTGAATTCAGATGCAAATGGATTTCGATTACCAACAGAAGCGGAATGGCAGTATGCTTGTCAAGCAGGAACAAAAGAGATTAGACATGGAGAATTGAGTGAAATTGCTTGGTTTAAAGAGAACTCCAACATTCGGACTCAAGATGTTGGACAAAAAAACCTAACGAATGGGGGCTTTATGATATGCTGGGAAATGTTTGGGAATGGTGTTCGGACATTTATGACGAAACTGTTTACGGAACATATCGCATTTTCCGTGGTGGGGGTTGGTACGACCAAGAAAGAAGCGTTATGGCTACAACTCGAAGAAGAAGCCACCCATTTTCGTTCAAAATAGACGACTTAGGTTTTAGAATTGCTACTAACTCAAAAAATAAAAATAACAGCTAATCGAGTGATGGCCGTGAGTCATAAGCCTACGGTGCACCGTATGTCCGGTGGAGTGAGAGGCGGTTCGTTAACCATCCGAGCTTATTGTAAATGGATAACAGCTGTTGCTTTTTTAGGATTTCTTTTTCCATCCAGGCTTCGGGAAACTGTTTTTTCAAATTGGCGATCTCTTCCAATTAGACGACCGTAAGCCCAGAACCAAGGTTCAAAACGCACATTAGGGGCTGTAAAGTACGCATTTTGGCCTACACTGCTTCCCGGAACCGGAAGCGTTTATGAATATTCCGTGACTCCGTTTTAACTGGCTGGAAATATATTTATTTTGGGGAAGAGTTATAGTTGAACATAACACTTTTTAATCAAGATAAAGTCTGGGGCTCAATCGGTTTTACGTTGATTAGAAAGTTATTATTTACAATATTATCAATATGGACAAGAAATCGATAATCAAAAATTTAGTACAAAGACACCAAGAGTTCGGAGAGTACTTAGGCTCTCTTTCCAGAAAAGATTTCGAAATTAGTAGAAAGGAAAAGTGGAACGCTGGACAAGATCTTGATCATATTGTTAAAAGCATTAAACCATTATCAAACGTACTCTCGAACAAAGAATTTATAGCAACTAAGTTTGGAAAAGGTAATGGAATTTCGAGTGACTATGAAATCTTAGTGAGTCGCTATAAAGACAAAATTGCTGAAGGAGGTGTTGCTTTTGGGGAATTTATTCCTGAGAAAATAAGCTGGGATAAAAAAGAAGGTTTGCTTCGACAGTTACATGAACTAATTGAAAAAATTACTGAAGCTCTTCAACAATATACTGAAGAGGAATTGGATGAACTTTTGTTGCCCCACCCTTTATTAGGTTCTTTAACAGTTAGAGAAATGTTGTATTTCACCAATTATCATGTTACCCATCATCGAAATAATATTAGTAGGAATTTAAGATCTATAGAGAATCAAGTAGACAGCCGTGAGCTTTAAGCCCACGGAGCACCACCCACACTTCCCCTCATGGCACATACTATAAATGGAATTATAACAAATTTTAAATATGATGGCGAACTTCCAAATGTGATTTTGGTTGGTGATTATCATTTGATTCCATTTAATAATAGATATGGGGCTAATTACTCAGATTCTGTACTTGAGCCTTATGACGAATTGACAAAAGAGACGCGTAAAACTCTAAAGGAATTATCGTTTAAGGGGAAGTGCGCATACATTGAAACCGATTATTTTGGAGGATCAGGGGTCCAAATATCAGAAGCTTGGTATAACGGAGTAAGAGTAATAGGTCCCTTAATCTCATTTGACGGAATTGAAAATCCCAGAATTCCGTCAGGGGCAGTTCTGGTAGAAGATTCGATAAATGAAACTCTTAGCACAATAGGAGTATATAGGCATGAAGGAAAAGATGAATTTGATTCTTTAAGGTTGGGATGGTATCGTTCGAATGATGAAATAATAGAAGAACATAGGAATAACACTAACAATCATTCCTGCTTTGAGCTGTAATAGCCAAACGAATAAAAAGCAGATGGAAGTAGATATTGAATATATCAGTACGAGTTACAAAGGCGAAGCGGAAGATAGATTGAATTTATTAGCATTGTAAAAGAGAGCTCCAGCCTGAATTTGATGGAGGGAGAAATTAGTTTTGATACCAATTTTAAAACAACATCTAAGTTGCACTAAGAGGCAGTTTAGCCAAAATGTTAAACACAATTAAACCCAACCGATAAACAATAAGATTTTGAAAAAGAACTTTTTACTCACATTACTGATTTTCATTACAGTGTTTTTTGGCTGTAAAGAGAATAAGCCAACTATTTCTAAAGTAGAAAATGACGATAAGGGGAGTGAGATTTATGTTGTGAAAAATGTAAATATTATCCCGATGACTGAAAACACCAAAGTCATTGAAAATGCGACAGTTGTAATTGAGGATAATAAAATACTGTCAATAAACGATTCTATTCCGGATAATTCAATAACGATTGACGGGGCTGGCAAATGGTTAATTCCCGGATTAATTGATATGCATGTCCATGGCCTGTCAGACGGTAGTTTTAGTGAAAATTACCCTACCCAAGGAGCTACGTTTCCATTTAATACTCAAAATCTTATGACCCCTTATGTTGCGAATGAGGTGACGACAATATTTGAATTAAGCGAAAGAATTGGACTGATTGCCCAAAGAAACCAGATAGAAAAAGGCGAAGTCATAGGTCCAAGAATGGCGCTAACAGCCTTTATAGATAATGACGGAAGTATAGGTTCGGTTAAGAATCCTTCGGACGGGAGACAGACGGTCAGGATAGCTAAAGGGAAAGGCTATAAATTCCTAAAAGTCTATACATGGTTAAATCAGGAAACCTTTAATGCGGTAATAGACGAAGCCAAAAAATTGGATATGAAAGTAGTCGGTCATATACCGATTGCATTTGAAGGTGAAGTGGAAAAAGCATTTGTGGCCAATTTTGGAATGATAGCCCATGCTGAAGAATTGTCGAAACAGACAAGCGACTATAGCTATCGGCAAGCGCAAAAGTTTGCCCAAATGGCGAAAAAGAATAATACTTGGCTAACCCCTAACCTATCCAATATGGTATGGATAATAAACCAAGCGCGCTCTTTGGATAGTATCAGAAACTCACCAGGCTTGAAATATGTACACCCGATGTTTCAAAGCAAATGGTTAACCTCAAACAACTATGAAGATAGGGACGCTTTGATACCCACTTTTCAAAAGCAACATGATTTTCATATTAAATTGGTCAAAGCATTCAAAGAAGCGGGAGTTCCTATGGTTGCGGGAACAGATGCCGGGACGTCTGGAATAATTTGGGGATTTTCTTTGCATGATGAATTACAGCTATTGGTTGGGGCAGGTTTGACCCCCGAAGAAGCTCTTGTTTCGGCAACCCGGTTACCGGCGACTTGGCTTGAAATTGATGACAAAGTGGGGACTATCGAAGCGGGTAAATTTGCGGATCTTATTTTACTAGATAAAAACCCTTTGGAGGATATTGCCAATACGACTAAAATTTCGGGCGTTTTTGTAAATGGGAAATGGCTCGACAAAAATAACATCGACACTATGCTTAAAGATTTAGCTGACTGGAACACTAAAAATTCGGATAAATTTGAGTGGAGTAAAAGACGAGAATATTAAAAGAAAAATGGGTCTAACAAGAATATAAATAGAAGCCCCCTCTCTCATCAGCCACTACTCAGGTTTATACTATTACCAGCAATTCTTAAATGAAACTGAAAGAAAAAGTAAATATTGACTTTGAAGAATTCTTCACAACCGGAAAATTTGACTTTTTAACTGAACTTTCGCTCTCCCTGCATTTGGGAGAGCGATTCTTAATGAATATATTTCAGGCCGACCGCAAGGCGTCAAGTTCTTCCATGGCAGCCTTTATCATCTTCAAATACAATTTTGATTTTATCGCAAAGTGATTCAGCTTCTCCTTAACCTTCAGTTTTTCCAGTTTTATGTAGGCGATCATGGAAGCGAAGATGTGGTTCAATTGGGTAATCTCCATCTTTGTGGGAGACTTGCCTAACATCGTGTTTTGCTTGAGCGACTTATGGAACTCCTCGACTTTCCACCGTTTTTGGTAGATCGCTACGATATCCTCGAAAGCCATGTTCTCCCCGTTGGTAACCAGCCATTGTTCCGCGGTCGACCGGTCCCTGTTTGTAAAGACTTGTTTGGCGAGCGTGACAGGAAAATCAACTCCCTTGACCCACACCCGCTTCACTTGACCGCTTTCAATAGGCGCATCCGAAACGTGAATGAATTTGCCCTCGTTTTTGTCCTTTTCGCTCATTGCTATATTCCTGTTGCTCTTCAGCGGGCAAACGAAAACCTTCTTGAGCTTGTAATGAATATACTTCAGCGTATCGCTGGCGGTGAACCACGTATCGAAAAGAATGTACCTGAAAACCAGTTTGTTCAGAAAGTTTAGACGGTGTAAAACTTCCAGTACCATCTCATTTTTCGTTTTCTCGCTTTTACGCTTTTCCTTCCCGTTCTTGTCTATGTATTTCACCGTCTTGTGGACGATCTCATAAGCGACCGGACAGTTAACCGTTTGTCCTTCCACGGTATTGCTCAGAAGAAAGTTAAGGGAGTTGATCCCTTTGACCGCTTTGCCTACAGTATGGTCGAAATGATAAGCTACGATGTCGTTTTCCGAGGAATGAGGCTTGTGGACAATGCAATCGTCGATACTCAAAACCGCCTCTTCGCCCTCAATACTCCTGGCGAAAGACTTCACCTCTTTCCAAAAAGCCTTTTGGTCCATGTCCGGTTGCTTGAGGAGGTCGCTGAAATAATCATGGGGAATCTGATTGTCCAAAGATGCTGAGAGCCCTGTTGAGGTGGCTTGCCCTCGACTGGCAATAAGATAATCCGTGTATAATTCAAATCCGTCTCTCCTTTTCATTTTTCAAAAATCGGTCACTTATCATATAATTTCCAAAATTGCAATAGGAAAGGCGAGCGAAAGGTCAGTTTTTAAAGCTTGGAAAGACAAAGGAGTGGATAATAAATAACTTCCCTGATCCTGATGGATTTGAAGAATGTCCTGAAGTGTTTAAAGATGATATCTGGACGTATGGAAATATTGAACTTCACTTCAACAATGATGAATTATTTTTAATTTTTTCGGATTATATTAATGAGCTCGATGGAGGTAATTCTTTGGAGCTGAAAAAATGGTTTCTTGAGAATACCGAAAAGTTAAAATTGTCGGATATAATTTCTCAATTGAATAGCAAACATGTTGACTATCAAAAAGTAACCAATATCGGACTAAGTGTTAATCTAGAATTGGAAAGTGGCGTGAGTCTCGGGTTCCTTCTGGAAGAAAATTTAGATGAGGAATATGAGGATTTTCTGGAAAGATGTAAAAAAACGAATCAGGATGAATATAGACTTGGATCCTTTAGTTTATTGAAAAAATAGAAAAGCTGGTAATATTATATAAAAGTAAATTACCTGTCTCACGGGGGACAGTTAACTACTTTTATTCGGTTCGTTACCTGCAATTTCGGAGAATAAAAATTTACACCTTTAATGGTGATAAGGAAAAGGCGGATTATGAAGGATCAAACACATGATGATTATAAAATCAGACTTGATTTAGTATTTGAATATATTGATAACAACCTTGATGGTGATTTATCGCTAAAAACAATTTCCGAAATAGCCTTCTTCTCCCCGTATCATTTTCACCGAATATTTAAATACTTAACCGGTGAAACCTTAAACCATTATATTCTCCGGCGTAGAATAGAAAAATCTGTACCAAGATTACTTCACACCGATCGAAGCATAATCGAATTAGCTTTCAAATATGGTTTTAGTGACAAAGCTTCTTTTTCCAAAGCCTTTAAAAAATTCTATAGAGTAAGCCCTACTGAGTTTAAAAAGCAAAACTCTAAAAAGTTTAGACCAATCCAACAACTTGAAAGTAAGTTGGTACAAACGGATTTGAACTATGAAGAATATCATATTGCTGTAGATAAACTACGAAACTGGATTCAAAAAAATGCGGATATAGAAGTAAAAACGGTTCCCCAACTGAATTTTGCTTATAAATCTACAATTGGTATTAAAAACCCTCGAGTTGTTTTTAAAGAGCTAATGAGGTGGGGGAAAGAAAATAAGGCGATTGGAAAATCTCCTAAACTCATGGCTGTTTATCATAATAACCTGCGAATTACAGAAGTAAAAAAAGTGCGATCAGATCGAGGTATTATAATAGATAAAATGGTACATACGGAACCAGGTATTAGCATCAAAACCGTCAAAGAATGTAAATGTGTTGTTGGTTCCCTGAATATACAACTCTATGACTTTGAAAAAGCCTGGGTTGGACTTTTTATTTGGCTAGACGATCATGGATATACCCGCTCTGATCAAAGTCCTTTTGACATTTATTACAACAAACCTGATTTTCCCGGAGGGAAAACCAAGGTCGATATTTGTATGCCAATTGAATAAAAGTATTGCAAAAATCATCACCTAAGCACCAGTCTTCATAAGACTTAGCAAGATTGGACAACCCTTGGCACGCCAATGCACTATAGCTTTGCATATATAAACATTTAAAATAAATTATATATGAAGTTAGTTAGTATTGTATCTGGCGTATTACTATGTGTAATACTTGTTGTATCATGCTCAACAAGTGAAAAGGCAAATGATGTGGCGCCTACAAACGAAGCTTATTCTGGTCCGGTCATAGATATGCACGTGCATACCGGTGAAATTATGGGAGCTATATCAGAAGTATTAGACGGTCCTACCCCTCCCGGATCTTCATTAAGCTTTGAAGAGCACAGGTTACAGACATACAAAATGTTTGAGAAATATAATATTGTAAAAGCGGTAGTAAGTGGAGTAGATTTTAGAGCATCTGAATGGTCGGCAATAGACCCTAAACGAATTATACCAGGCACAATGGTACTAACCACAGAAAGACCTTCTGTAGAACAATGTAGACAAGCTTACCAAGAAGGAAAACTAAAATTACTAGGTGAAGTAGGATTTTATTATCAGGGAGTATACGCCAACGACACAGAGGTAAAACCTTATTTTGATCTGGCAGAAGAGTTGAACATTCCGGTAAGCTATCACTTAATGGATAACCTACATAATGGTCATGCAAATCCAGCACAATTTAATGAGGTACTTCGCGCACATCCAGACTTGAAAATTTACGTTAGTCATGCAGGTCACCCTCATTTAGAAGAGATAAAGACCTTGTTATCCAACTTTCCGAACCTATATGTTGATATATCGGCACTTAATCATTACGAAGATTTCGAGCCTTATATTAAAGACCTTATGGACAACGGTTTCGGTAAACGCATAATGTATGGAACCGATCAAATGGAAAACCCTGCTACATTCGACGAAGCATTTCCTGCAATTGATAACTTACCTTTCCTTTCTGCTGAGCAAAAAGCAGATATTTTTTACCATAACGCTGCTCGTTTCTTAGGTTTATCCGAGCAAGAAATAAAAAAGCATTGGGGGAGATAGGAGTCACTGTCACAAAAAGTGTGTAAACTCAGAATGCCGGAATTAGGCTTTGTCTCGCCTATATTTTGATTCTGTCTTTGAGTATAACCAAAAACTGGTTAAGGATCATGCCCCAGTTCCTAACGGGCATGGTCCATTTTTTTGTGGCTTACCTGATTGCGAGAAACACTGTTTTGACCAACCGCCTTTCCGTGTCCGGCTCCACGAATATGCCATTTTTGGTTCGACACCTTGTCGGATAAAGTTTTTTTAATGGCATTTGCGGTTTCCGCTTCTTTCTAATCCCAGTCGTTCCAATACAGTATTGGAGATGGTTTCGATCCCAGTCGTCGGTTTCGGCTTATCTGTCCTTTGTCTAACTCGTTGGGTAAAAGTATCTTTCAGTACGATACGCCCCACCTCCGAGACATTAGCAACACGACTGTAGAGCTACGGTTTATTAAAAAAACATTCCCCTTTAAGTGATGTTCTGTAAAATGACTTCACATTCCTGTAAAATGACTTCATCAAATAATATCACCGGATATAATTTTGTTTGATAAAAAAACAAAACAAAGGAAAGTTATGACAGAATTTGAGAAATCAGCAATCATTACAGGTGGTGGTACAGGAATGGGAGCGGCCACAGCCAAAAGATTAGTACAGGATGGTTGGAATGTAACCATCTTTGGGCGTAGGGAACCTAAACTTGAAGAGGTGGTGGCGGATATATCTAAACCTGATAAAACACTTGCAGTGCAAGGAGATGTTACCAATCGTGATGATGTTCAAAAACTAATTGATGCTCACATGGCTAAGTTTGGTCGTTTAGATGGGCTTGTCAATAATGCGGCAATAGTTGCGGGTGGTCCTATTGGTGATGTAACGATTGAAACTTGGAAACAGGTAATGGCCATCAACGTGGAAGGTGTGTTTAATACCATAAATATGTCTATTAAGCATTTGAAAAAAGTAGGAGGATCAATTGTTAATGTATCTTCAGTGTCTGGTGTGCGTGGCGATTGGAACTTTAGTCCATACTGTGCTTCTAAGGGAGCGGTAACTAATTTCACACATTCCTTAGCTCTTGAATTAGGAGCGCAAGGTGTACGCATTAATGCTGTAGCTCCTAGTTTGACAGATACAGATATGGCTAAATTTGTAACAGGAAGCGAAGAAATGATGGCAAAGATTAAAAATCGTTTGCCATTAGGTAGAGCTGCGAGACCAGAAGAAATTGCCGTCCCAATCGCATTTCTAATGAGCGATGATGCCAGTTTTATTAATGGAGCAATTTTACCTGTTGATGGAGGTGTAATGGCCTCAAACGGACAACCAAATTTTGTAGGATAGAAAAAGTCACCGTAATCTAAGAAACTCACAGCCTTAATATGAAAATTAAGGCTGTGAAGCTATTAAGAATATACTTTTCCAAATAGTGGGTAACTTAAGCGGAATAAGGGTGCTTAATGCTTCTTATTTTGAGTGCGCTTAAAACATTAAAGAGGAAACATGGATTTATAAATTCGAAAATACGTATGAGTGAGACAGTGAAAATAGATTCTACAAATAAACTTCATGATTTTTTCGGCTACCCTGAAAAACCTACACATCCACTGATTACATTGATTGATTTCTCAAAAATAGACTTAAATACTATTAAAAGTGGTACACGAAAAATTTTCAATTTTTATTCTATTACCCTAAAAAAAGTTAAAGGAGCGGGAGTTATCTATGGACGAAAAGATTATGATTTTTCCGAAGCTTCTCTTTTATGTATGGCTCCTGAACAATTGAGCATTGTGACTGATATTGAAAAAAATGCCTTTATGGAAGGTTGGGGACTGTATTTTCATCCAGAATTAATTCGTTCCAGTCCATTGAATAATAAAATGAAGGACTATACTTTTTTTTCATACAATATGAACGAGGCTCTGCATTTATCCGATAAAGAAAAAAACACCTTGCAGTCAGTTCTTCAAACAATTCAAGAGGAATTTAGCGATAAGCTGGATTCTTATAGTCATGATTTAATAGTTTCCAATCTTGAAGTTCTACTTAATTACTGTAATCGTTACTATGGCAGACAATTTATAACACGTAGTCATCATAGCAAGGGAATTGTATCTCAGTTTGAAAAAATACTAACCAATTATTTTGAGTCAAATCAGACAAAAGTGAATGGGCTGCCATCAGTTAAGTATTGTGCCGAACAGTTACACTTATCCCCGAATTATCTTGGGGACTTATTAAAACAGGAAACAGGTAAAAGTGCTATTGATCATATTCATTACTACCTTATTGAAAAAGCAAAAAATTTATTATTGAATTCATCCGATTCGATAAGTGAAATTGCTTATGATTTAGGGTTCGAACAACGTCAAAGCTTTAGTAAACTCTTTAAAAAGAAAACAGGAGTGAGTCCAAAAGCATATATTAATTCTAACCTGAAGTTGCTACGTTTACCTGGACGATGAGTTAAGAAAAATTAAAATTCCTGTTTTGACCAGGGCCTGTTCATAAAGCGTCTGAGAAAATAGGAGCTTACCACCATGAATTGCAATTTTGAATTACCACAAACAAACTTGCGGTTGATGGATAAGCTCCCAAAAAAACGAAATTAATCAATACTACCTCCAGTTACAACTAAGCCTTGTAGACCACAGGAACGCCAAGGGGAAGAAGCACGAACTGGCTTTTGTCGTACTGTGCTTTATGCTTGCCGTATTCAGGAGCGGAGGAAAACTCAATTTCTCACAGATTCACCGCTCAATGAAAAGGGATCACGATTATTGGCGGGATTTCACAGGTGGTAAAAGTAAGTGTTGTGTGAGCCGTGTTCAACTCCGAAGAATCCTGAAGGATACAGATATACAGGGACTTAAGGCGGTTGCTGAAACCACTTTTAACGCAAACGAAACTATAGATCCGCAAGCTCTTCAATGGTTTTCGATTGACGGTAAAGAACTCCGGGGGAGTATCGACAAATCCTCAGGGGACAAACGCGGGGAAAGCGTGGTTCTGGTTACCGCGCAAGAAGATAAAACCAGCAAGGTTGTAGGCTACTATTCGGGTACCAAAGACTCCGAGCGGGGTATTGTCGACGAATATTTTGAAACTCAATCCGGTCTTTCGGGAACGGCTTATACGATGGATGCCCTTCACAATAATTCCGGGTTACTGGAGGGAATCCATGGAAAACGGGGCGTCTACCTTTCACAAATAAAAGGGAACCAGAAAATACTCCGTGAAGACCTTCGAGACATGGAGCGGAGATCAGAATGTTTGGATTATAAAAAGACCGTCGAAAAGGGCCATGGCAGGATCGAAACAAGAATATACCGGACCTACCCGGTGGAAACGGGATGCTTGGAGCGTCGCTGGTCGAATACGGGGATGAGCTGCTTCATACGGGTAGACCGTACCCGTAAAGTCGTTAAAACAGGAAAAACATCAAGCGAGACATCATACTACGTCAGCAATATAAATACCGGTCTTATTGATCAATACAACTTGCCTAACGCCGTAAGGGGACACTGGTCCGTAGAGGCAAACAATAATATGAGGGATACGAACTTCGGAGAGGACGGGTTAAGGAGCCTTGTCTCTGGTATACAGCAAAGTGTTTCATGTATTTTGACTGCTGTAATGAATATTTTGATCCAAAGGAACGCTGGTGAAAATATGAATGAAATGCGAGAGGAGATCGTAGCAGATATAAATTCTATTCACCAATATTTTAATAGATAGACCTTTATGAACAAGCCCTGCTGTTTTGACTATATGAAGAATAAAAAAGCTTATAATGCGTAGGTCTAAACAGCCAAACCGTTCCTATGTTGTTTAGCCGAAACGTTGTATTTCATAAGATGACTCCCCAGTCTATCTCAAAGACTGGAAAGTCATCTGAAGTTTTTACCAAGCGACCTCTTCTCCCAAATGGATGAATTTCCCACTGAAACCGGTTTCCTCTGACAGGGATAGGCTAACTGATGTTTTAGCCCCGTCCACCACTTCCATAGGGGCCCCTTCGGTACCTAAGTCGGTTTTTACCCAACCGGGATGAGCGGAATTTACTTTGACATTGGTATCTTGAAGCGAAGCCGCCAGATGAACAGTGAATGAATTCAGGGCCGCTTTTGACGCGTCATAGGCAAAAGGCTTTACCGTGTAGTAAGGTGAGGTAGCGTCACTTTGGACGGTGTTAGACCCCAATATGCTGGACAGGTTGACAATTCTACCCGCTTCACTTTTTTTCAACAGAGGAAGCAAAGCTTGCGTAAGATGAACAACGCTGAAGAAGTTCACGTCAAAAGTCAAATCCATCGTCTCATTCGAAATACTTTCCGCCGTATTCGTACCCAAGGGCTCGTCTTTGTGCATGATACCGGCATTGTTGACCAAGATATCCAATTTGCCATAGTTGGAATCGATATACGCTTTCAGTGCCTGTATGTCGGCTTGGTTTGTCGCTTCCAATTGTACCTGTTCAACATCCAGGCCTTCCGCTTTAAGTTTTTCAACAGCGGCCTTGCCTTTTTCCTGGCTTCTAGATGCCATAAGTACTGTTATTCCTTTCGCACCCAATTGACGAGCTGTTTCAAAGCCTAAACCCTTATTCGCTCCTGTTACTAATGCTATTCTTTTCATTTTCAAATACTTTAATGATGATGAACCAAAAGTAAGAAGCTAGTGATATAAAATGAAATTAGTTATATTTACCCTTGTTATAAATAAATTTATATCAATGGTTAGTTTAGAATGGTACAGAACCTTTAAGGCGGTGTATAAGCATCAAAATTATTCGAAAGCCGCCGAAGAGTTATTTATGACTCAGCCCACAGTCAGTAACCAAATGAGTATGCTCGAGGCCGCTGTAGGGCATAAGCTGTTTACCCGGAAATCGAAAGGAGTAGTGCCTACCGAAAATGCCAAATTCCTCAATAACCTTATTATAGAGTCGTTAGACATTCTTGAAAATGTGGAATCCAGGTATCGTAAATCGGTCAACAAGGAAGAGAAAATGTATTCCCTCGGCATCAGCGAACACCTGTACAAAAGTTTCCTGTCAAACAAAGATCTGGCTTCCATAAAGCATCTGACCGTCCATTTTGAACAGGGCAATCAGAAGTTATTCGATCTGGTAAACCAACAGGAGCTTGACGCCGCAATTATACGTGAAGACATTCAAACTTTCGACACACTATCTCATAAAATATGCAGTTCACCTTTGGTCATTGTCGGCCATCCAAATTTGGATACCCGAAAACTGAATGACTATATGGATGCGAATGACTTGAAAAAAATCCAGCGATGGCTTGAAAAGCAGGTTTGGTTCTCGCATATGTCAACCTCCCCTTACATCAAACTATTTTGGCTTCACTGTTTTAACAAAAGGCGGCCTAAAGTTTTTACCAACTATGTTATTCCAAATGAATATTTTATGCTTCAGGAACTGACCAAAGTGGAAGGAATAGGCGTGACACTACTGGAAAATGCGAAAGAATTTATTTCCGACAAATCGCTCCAACTTATCTGGCAACCAGATAATTACCCTGTTAGAGATTACTACTTGATTACTCATAAAAAACAGGCGTCTACTTTTGAGATGCTAAAAAAGCTTTTGATTAATGGGGGCGCAAACGACAAAACCTAAACCGCGTTAAAAGGTGAAGACTAGAAAAAATCAATAACTTTAAACGGGATTTATATAATCGCAATTGCACCCTGACTTATTTATCAGCATTAAAAATGTGCTATTCCGAAACCACTGGCATTTTGCACTTAAAATACGGTTATAGATTTTTCTTCCGTCCAAAAGGATTGCGGTGATGGAAGAAAAATAAAGGCCAGAGATTAGTTTTTTGGAACGCATTGGAGGCAAAGGAACAGACCGACCCCTACCCCTACCCCATTTTTTTAATCTATACCGAATTACGATTTATTAATCTCTAAATTCTTAATTTGTGGCTTTCGGTTCCGTCGGGAAATTAGACAGGATAAAGGAAATGGACGGGGCGGTATAAGATTGAAGCCAATAGTATGAGCGAAGTCCGAGAAGACACGACCCGGCATTGGTTTGCCGATATTCAGCTGAAGATCGAGCAGGCCCGCCAGCGAACAGCTTTGAAAGTTAATCAGGACCTTTTGGGGCTTTATTTCGAAATAGGCTCGTCGATTCTGGATGTCCAGAACCGATTGGGTTGGGGCGGTCAGGTTATCGATCAGTTGGCGACGCATATCAAGGATAATTTTCCGGGAATTTCCGGTTTCTCTGTCCGAAATCTGAAGTATATGCGGGCTTTTGCGGTGGCGTATCCCGATTTCCCTTTTGTGCAAGCGCCTCTTGCACCGGATACGAAAGAATTTGTGCAAGTATCGCTTGCACAAATTCCGTGGTACCACCATATCAGCCTGCTCAGCAAGGTTAAGGACTTGGATGAGCGGATTTTTTATCTTGTCGAAACCGCTAAGAACGGCTGGAGCAGGGATACGATGCTGTTGCAGGTAAAAACGGACTTGTACGGGCGTCGGGGGCAGTCGGTGACTAATTTTGAGAATACGCTTCCGGCTCCGCAATCGGATTTAGCCAGACAGACGATCAAGGACCCTTACGTTTTCGATTTCTTAAGCCTTTCGGAGACATTCAAAGAGAAAGATATCGAAGACCAATTGGTCAATCATATTTCCAAGTTTCTACTGGAACTGGGCAAAGGCTTCGCTTTTATGGGCAAGCAGTACCGTCTGAATATCGCCGACCAGGATTATTATCTCGATTTGCTTTTTTACCACGTCACGTTGAAGTGTTATGTGGTTATCGAACTGAAAAACACCAAGTTTATTCCCGAATATGCAGGGAAGCTTAATTTTTACCTGTCGGCCGTGGACGATCTGTTGAAAACGGAGAGCGACAACCCTTCGATCGGGATCCTGCTGTGCCGTGACAAGAATAATCTGGAAGTGGAGTTCTCGTTAAGGGGCATGTCCCAGCCCATAGGGGTTAGTGAGTTTAATCTTACGGAGCAATTGCCCGAGGAACTTAAGAGCAGTTTGCCTACGGTGGAAGAGATCGAAAGGGAGCTTGAAAAGTAGTGTTTTCGTTCTCAAAGGCCAAGCTTTGGCACCAGCCTTGAAAATAATATCAACACAGATCGCAATGAAAAGAATGTTCCATAGGATCTTTTTCCTATTAATCGGGATTGTATTAATTAAAGGTTATCACGAATTACGTTCTGAATTCGCATCTCAAATTATGAAGTCCTACGGCACCATCATTACCCTCTCTCTTACGTCGTTATATTTTAGCCGGATCTTATTCCGGATTATCTTCAAACGCTTAATCCCGCCTATTGCGTGTTCCGCTCCGACCCTAACCGAGCTGATTCCCTTGTTGACCTGTTTCTGCAATTCGGTCAATTCCTTTCCTTTTGGCTTTTTGTGCGGAATAATCACATTTTCATTCTCCTTGTCCGCTCCCAAAAAGCCAAGATCTACCAGGATATTCGGCCCGTCAACCTGTATTTCGGTTTCATCCCAGATCGTTTTGTCATGAACGGAACCCGGGTAGAGCGGGCTTACGTACAGAATCTTGCGGTTTGGGGCGGAAAACACAAGATATTTGGCGGTATGCCTCTTTGATTTCCCGCTGTACTCTTCTTTCTGCGCCGCATTGTTTACTTTTCTTGGAACCTCGCACTCAGTGACATCGGCGAGTAAATACTCTTCTCCCTGATCTCGATATTCGAATCTCCCGCCTGTCATTGGTGCCATTCCCAACCGATTGAGACTTGTTTCAAGCAATGGAAGAAGAAAAGAAAACCATTCGCTGACTTTTGCCTGTGACAAGCCGAACATTTGTGCATAAAATGTCTGGTTCGGGTTTTCCTTTGAATACATCAGGGCGAAGTTGAGCTTCCTGTCACTGCCCGGTAAACTCGAATTTTCATATTCTTTGTAACAGGGTCTCTTCCTTTTCTTCCCTTTTAAGGTGTACCATCTTAAGCGCTGTTCCACCAATTTAGAAAAGACTGGGAGCAAAGTGATCCACTCGTCTTGGTTCAAACCGGTTAAAGCTCTACATTTGGCGTTAGCTCCTTTTTCCATCTTCATTTTGCTGGTTTTCGAGAAAAAGCAAAATCGGAAAAAGCGGCTGTTTTTTTGCTATTCGGACGGCTATACGAAATCATTCGTGATAACCATTATTGGAAAAACGTTAAGTTCAATTCTGGGTTTTGGTGATGAGACAAATGAGATCTTGAACACCGGAATGAGATCAATAATCGGAATTGCCTGTATTTTAGTACCAATGTTAGTTGTGCGGTTCTTACGTGAAAAAATTATCGAAAAGTAAATCGAATAGGTAAAACGCATAATCTACTGTGGTTACAGCGCCATCTTTTTGCGTAACAAAGATTGATATGAAACAAAGTCGGAAGGAAACTGCTTGGAAAAAGAGCAGGAAATTTGGCGATGTAAAAGGCGGGCGAATGAGGCCTAAACTTACCGATAATATCTTCAATCGACTACATTCTTTTGAAGCCCCAGAAGAGGGCGAGAGCTCTCCAATTTATATCTTAGATAATCCCTCAAGAGATTTCTTCTTCCCTGTAACTGTAGAAGAAATAAAAGAATTTATAAGTAAATTACCGAAAGATCATATAAGGAGCCTTACTCATATTTGGTTGAGAAGAATCTCCAAAAATGAGTTTCAAAAAAATAAGGGTATTCAAGGTTGTTTTATCTGCGGTAGCGGTGTGAACCTGATTGTTTTATATCCTTTTCCAATTGATTTGAAAATAAAATTTGGCTTGAAAAAGCCATCAAATAAGATCTTAAAATGGTATTCGGAGTTTAAGCCAGAATTAATTCACGAACAAGGTGAATGGAAGCTTAAGTGGATTAATGAGGGTTTGAAACGATATTATCTTGAAGGCTTGTTACTTCACGAAATAGGCCATAAAGTAGAATCTTATTCTAAACGATTTTGGAGCAAATCTTCGAATAATAAATGTGAAAATTTCGCTGATAATTATGCATACTATTGGGGCGATAAAATCAGAAAAGAAATCGAATAGGAAAAACGTATAACCTACTGCGTTTGCGACGCCATTTTATCACCACCGTTATGAGCAGGCTCACACGCTATAGAACATTGAAAGCACTAACAAAACACGTTCAATCTAATCTGGAAAAATGGTCCATAAGCCTATTGACGGGCCTGTTCCTTTTTGTGTCGCTTTTCGTTTATAGGGCATACCATGTGGATGCGGTAGAGGCCTTTTCGGGGCATGGCATCTTCTCAAGGGCCCTCATCCAGGCTGTAGGCACTTCGTTCGTTTTTTATGTCTTTCAGTTTCATATCGCTTCTTATCTGAAAGTTGACCGAAGGTGGAAGCCTTTGGTGTTAAACGGATTGGCTACTTTTGCAGGGCTTAACCTCACCTTTTTGTTTTTTAATTATTTTTATAATTGGACGGAGCTGTATTGGTCGAGTTATGTGATGTTTCTTTATGAGTATCCTTTGATTGTCTTCATACCGATACTGATCGGTTATTTGATCGGAATGATTCGCCGCCAAAACGCAATCGATACTACTTTAAGCCCTGCGATAAATTCCGCAACGAATCTTGAGTTCGGTTCTGAGAACGGTAAGCAATCCATTGCGTTAAAGCCCGAGTATTTTCTTTTTTTAAAATCTGCGGATAATTATATCGAACTATATTACCGAAACGGTGAGGGCGTAAAGAAGCAGCTGTTCAGAAATACGCTGAAGAATATCGAACGGCGCTATGGACAATCGCCGTATGTGAGAAGGTGCCACAGGAGCTATCTGGTCAATCCTTCGAATGTTCAGGTTACGAATATGGCCGGTGCAAACTCGAATACACTTTTTATCGATCAGTTCGAGGTACCCGTTTCGAGCAAATATCTGAAAGATTTCCAGCCTTACTTTCAGTCGTACTCATTGCATTAACCCCTACCCCTTTTCGTTCGTCCCTTATAGGCGAAATTCGCCCCAAATCGGTCTATTATAGCCCGTAGAGGTGTTTGATTCTCGTTATTTGAAATAAAAACAGCGAGATGAATTACCGTTACTTTTTCTTATTGGTACTTTTTCCGGCCATGTTTTCCTGTTCGAAGGAACCGGGGCAAAGAAAGAATACTACCCAGAAGTTGGACAGCCTAATGCTGTCTGAGAATATCAAAAGCCACTTTAACGGAAGCCTTGTGGTAGGCAACAAGGATGGGATATTATACCAGAAAGCGATAGGTGTCGCCAACAGGGTATGGGATGTCCCTTTTCGGTTGGATACCCGATCCAAGATCTGTTCCATAGACAAATCGTTTATCGCCGCGCTAGTACTGAAAGCGACGGAAGAGGGAAAACTATCCTTGGACGACAGGTTGGTGAACCTTATCGATTCCGATATATATGGAGGGAGTTTTCATCCAGAGATAACACTGCACCATTTGCTTACTCATACTTCGGGCCTATCGCATTATGAGGCTGATTCAGCGCTGAGCAGGGATAACTTTAAAATGTTCAAGAGGCAGCATTTTTCCAAGAAGGAATTCATTGACTATATCAGCCGAATAAAACCGAAAAGCGCTCCGGGCGAAGGCGTTTATTATAGCAGTTTGAGCTATTTTATTTTGGCCTATGTTCTTGAGCGCGCATATCATCAACCTTTCGCCTCATTGCTTGAAAATAAGATAAGCAGGCCCTTGGGCCTTGAGGGTACATTCTGTTCAAACTCTAGCGAAAATATATATCAGCGAGTGGCGGAAGGGTATAAGCAGGACAAAAATGACAAATGGATTAGGAATCATTTTTTGGACGAGAGTCTGGGCACGAATATTTATTCCAGCTCTATCGATTTATACAAGTGGGGTGCGGCCATGTATGACAGCGATTTCCTTTCGGCGAAATCTCGTGAACGTATGTTGAGTAATCATTTGTCGGATATTTCACCACGGATCTCATATGGCTACGGTTGGGTGATATTTGATGGAAAAGGGAAATATGAGATGGGCGATTTGGGGATAGAAAAGCCCTACATCATCCACGGTGGTAATACGGAAGGCTACAAATCTATGCTGGTGAACATCAACAGAGGGGAACATGTCTTTGCCTTTCTGTGCAATTCGGGCGAACGGATTAACGAAATGGAATTGGCTAGAAAAATCACTAACATTTTAACGCGATAATTATGAGACAATTAAGAATTCTACCTCTGGTGCTTCTGATGGCGGGATTATTCTCGTTCTCTGGAAAAAAGGATTTGAAAAGGCGGCTTGTAGGCAAATGGACAATGGTTAAAGTCTATGATGGCGATAATGACGTGACCGAGAAACACAATCCGAAAAACAACAGGTGGATAAAATTCAATAGGAACGGGTCATTCGAAAGCGGTGGCGATCCGCATGGCTACAATGACGGGGAATGGGAATTTGATTCGAAGAAGAAGGTTTTATTCTTGGACAGCAATACGAAAGACGATGACAGTGAGTGGAAGGTAAGTTTCGAAGGCAATAAAATGATTATGAGGGGGATTGGTACGCCGAGGCAAGAGGGTTTTAAGCTAATAAGTAAAAAGGTGGAGTGATTTGCGGGTCTATAAATTCGGTGCGACGAAGCGGTTAGCTTGTTATTGAATCGCACATTAGATCTAAAATACTTATTCATCATTATGAAAAAAGGCAGGGTATGTCTTTCTCAACCTTAGTATCTGAAAATGAAAAATATAATCACCTTTTTTGGGCTTTTTATGATAGTTGCCTGTATGACACAAGCCCAACCCGTAGTTGGGTTGTGGCATGTAACCGAAGTGACGGTAGGAAACAAACTGAAGACCCCTGTTTCCAAATGGATTAAACTTAACGAAGACGGCACCCGTACGGAAGGAAACGGCTGGACGCAAAATGTGGTGGGTTTATGGACTTACGATGAGAAGACGAAAGAACTTACTCCTCATAATGATTTGGGGAGTATAAGGGAAGGCTTTGCCCCTTTCAAAGTCAAATTTCAAGGTGATACCATGCAGTGGACCCGTGAAGAATATGGAATGCAGGTATTGGTAACCTTAACCCCGACCCAGGAAATGCCCCCCGCTCCAGCGGATTTGGTCAAAGGACTTTGGGCTTTGGATCAGGTAAAGGATTCCGACGACAATGAACTTTTGGACTATGATAAGGAGCGAAAGCAGTATATTTTTATTAGACAAGATATGCTTTATAGGCTAAGGCTACCGGATCAAAACGTCCTTGAAGGTTTTTGGCATATGCATGGCCATAGCCCAACGCTGACCTTGATTAACTATGATCGGGATGTTGATAATCAAGTGTATCGAGTTTCCTTTATGGAAGGGAAATTAATCATGAAATCGGCTGATGAGAATGGCAATGTATATCTCTATTCTAGAATTCATGAGTTTCCTAATTAAGACGATTAGAAAATCCGATGACAAATTGGAAAGGGAATTCGTTTTGAATCCAGGTTCGTTGTTCTTTTTCGCCGTCTTTCTCGTAGTTGGTTTTGAGAAAATAAAAAAGGAGGGCTTTCCCTCCTTTCTTGTGATTATATACTTAATTAAAGCAAAATCGTAATACTATTCCGATCAGTGTGTCATATCATAATCATGCTCATAGCCACGAGTTTCCCTTAAGGAAGCTTTTGTAATACCTATGCGCGTTAAGCTTTCCTTATGATTTAAAAGGCCATTTATTATTTTATCCGCTGTTTCCTTTTCCACTTTCTCGTTATACCAAACATATAAGGTATGCTCATCCCTATCCTTTCTTTGGATAGTAAAGCGCTCGACACCATACAATTTATTATTGTCGGTATCTAGTTTTAGATCCTCAATAAATTGGGCAAAGCTAATGCCGTCAGCGGGTTCCGTCATTTTCTCATCTAATTGTGAGCTTATTTTATAATCATAGTCATTGGCGCAATCATCCATTAAAGAAACGGTTTTGATGTCAATGCGGGCTAAGCTTTTTTCATGGATTCGTATTTTAGCTATTAGCTTATCCGCTGTTTCCTTCTTTAACTTCTCCTTATACTTAATGTATAGGATATGCTGGTTGTCGTTGTTCCTTTGGATGGTCAAGCGTGTTACCGTCCCTAATTCATTATCTACGGCATTTACTCTCAGCTCTTCAACAAATTGAGCAATGCTGACATCATCGGGTTCTACCGTTTCTTCATCAGATTGGCAACTAAAAAAACTGAATACAATAAATCCCAATACTAAAAAGTTCTTACCCATTCGATTCATTCTACTTATTGTTTAGTTAAAATTGTATAGTACCCTCGATTCTTAGGACCAGTAAAGTCGATTTTTAACTGAACTTTCGCTCTCCCTGCATTTGGGAGAGCGATTCTTAATGAATATATTTCAGGCCGACCGCAAGGCGTCAAGTTCTTCCATGGCAGCCTTTATCATCTTCAAATACAATTTTGATTTTATCGCAAAGTGATTCAGCTTCTCCTTAACCTTCAGTTTTTCCAGTTTTATGTAGGCGATCATGGAAGCGAAGATGTGGTTCAATTGGGTAATCTCCATCTTTGTGGGAGACTTGCCTAACATCGTGTTTTGCTTGAGCGACTTATGGAACTCCTCGACTTTCCACCGTTTTTGGTAGATCGCTACGATATCCTCGAAAGCCATGTTCTCCCCGTTGGTAACCAGCCATTGTTCCGCGGTCGACCGGTCCCTGTTTGTAAAGACTTGTTTGGCGAGCGTGACAGGAAAATCAACTCCCTTGACCCACACCCGCTTCACTTGACCGCTTTCAATAGGCGCATCCGAAACGTGAATGAATTTGCCCTCGTTTTTGTCCTTTTCGCTCATTGCTATATTCCTGTTGCTCTTCAGCGGGCAAACGAAAACCTTCTTGAGCTTGTAATGAATATACTTCAGCGTATCGCTGGCGGTGAACCACGTATCGAAAAGAATGTACCTGAAAACCAGTTTGTTCAGAAAGTTTAGACGGTGTAAAACTTCCAGTACCATCTCATTTTTCGTTTTCTCGCTTTTACGCTTTTCCTTCCCGTTCTTGTCTATGTATTTCACCGTCTTGTGGACGATCTCATAAGCGACCGGACAGTTAACCGTTTGTCCTTCCACGGTATTGCTCAGAAGAAAGTTAAGGGAGTTGATCCCTTTGACCGCTTTGCCTACAGTATGGTCGAAATGATAAGCTACGATGTCGTTTTCCGAGGAATGAGGCTTGTGGACAATGCAATCGTCGATACTCAAAACCGCCTCTTCGCCCTCAATACTCCTGGCGAAAGACTTCACCTCTTTCCAAAAAGCCTTTTGGTCCATGTCCGGTTGCTTGAGGAGGTCGCTGAAATAATCATGGGGAATCTGATTGTCCAAAGATGCTGAGAGCCCTGTTGAGGTGGCTTGCCCTCGACTGGCAATAAGATAATCCGTGTATAATTCAAATCCGTCTCTCCTTTTCATTTTTCAAAAATCGGTCACTTATCATATAATTTCCAAAATTGCAATAGGAAAGGCGAGCGAAAGGTCAGTTTTTAAGTAAATTTTAAACGGTTGTCGCTATCGTCGAGCCCGTGTGAATGTTGATAAGTCCTTTCACATTCTGTTTTTTCTTGGACTTATCAATATTTGCATGGGCATACGCGGTGGCTTTCGCTTTTGACGCTCCGCTAAAAACATTTTCCGGCTTCAGGTTCTCGATTCCTTGGTGATCCCTGTTGTGGTAGCGTCGCAACCATTTCTCTATCCCCAAATACAACTTTAAACCGTTGTCGGCCGGATTCAGGTAAATATGGTCCCTTTTTAGCGTTCTCCAAAAGCGTTCGATGTAAATGTTGTCCAAGGCTCGGCCTTTGGCGTCCATACTGATGTTTATTCCCTCTTTCTTGAGATAGTTCACGTATTCCCCGCAAGTGAACTGGGAACCTTGGTCACTGTTGAGTATTTCCGGTTTACCGTGAATCTCAACGGCCTCACGCACCACTTTTAAAGACGCCGCGGCCTCAAGCGTATTGCTCAAACCCCAACCCACTATGTACCTGCTGTAGACGTCGATAATCGCCGTCATATACATGAAACCGCTAGCCATGGCTATATAAGTGATGTCTATCGACCAGACCTGGTTTTTCCTGACAACTTTCTTTTCCTTAAGCAGATACGGGTAAACGTATTTTGCCTCTCCGGGCTTGCTCAGATTCTTTTTCGGGTAAATAGGGTAGAGATTCGCTTTGCGCATCAAGCGCCTAACCCTTTCATAGGAAGGGTTGAATCCTTGGTCACGCAAGGCTGATCTCATGCGCAAAACTCCCGCCGTGGGTTCGTCGATCATGTGCCGGTCCATAAGGCGCATCAACTCCAAGTTTTCCGCGTTTTCCCCCTTTGGGCTGTAGTAGTATGACGAACGGTAAAGCTCCAGACAGTCGCACTGACGGCGAATGCTCAGCTTATCCCCGGGGTCGACAAGGAGACGCAAATCTATAGACGCCCCAACTTCTTTAAGCTTTTTTTTAGGAAGTCGTTTTCCATCTCAAGCTTTCCTATTTTACTGTACAGTTGGTCTGTCGCCTTCTCCGTTTTCTCGTGTTCTTTTCTATCTTTGCCACCCTCAAAAACGCTGGACGAGCGCTGCAGAAACTCATTTTTCCATTGTGAAATCTGGGTGGCGTGAAGATCGTACCGTCTGCAGAGTTCTTGGGTGGTTTCTCTTTCCTTCAGTGCTTCGATCGCTACTTCCGCCTTGAATTTGGCGCTGAATTTTCTGCGTGTCGTTCTCGTTTTCATGCCCATAATTTAGTGATTTTTAAACTAAGACACTGGTCCGAAAATTCAGGGGTATTATATTGATCCTCTCCTGAAAAATTTCTGCCTATCCCCATAAACTAGTTTCCTGAGGATTTTAGGTTCTTTGGAGTTAAAGAAAGTTGACTGAAAATGTCATTTTTGATAAACAAAAATAATTGGCAGTGTGCCAAAAGTATTAACAAAACAGATACAGGACAAGGGAATCGACCGTCTTTCGTTATAATTATATAATATATGATCATTAGTGAGGGTTTTCATCCGAGACCTTCTGGGTCCGTGCAAAACGGGGTAGTTAAGTGCGTTGAGTTTCCATTATGGAGAAGTAAGGAATCACAGGAATTGTATTGGCAAAGTATCGCCGAAGAAATTAATTTGGCCGAATTGTTATATCTTTTTTTCAATAAAAGGGAATAGTTCATAGTCGAAATACATTGCGAAAAATTTGTGAGACTAAGCCCTAATGGCTGTGATATATAGCTAAACAAGCCGGAACCCGAACTGATGATAATCAAACCTATAAAGTCGGAATCAGAATTTCTTGAGTACGGACGCACACGTTTTTATAATAACCCGAATAATGACGTTACGGGTTTTATTCAGAACAATATCTCCAAGTTGAGAAGGGAACATGAGTTTGACGCTTACGACCTTGATTCATTCCATGTGGGCGCATTTAGTGAGGGGAAATTACACGCATGTACCAGAATGGTCAACGACACTTTAGGACGTGAGGTGTACTGTTTGGACCATTCGAGCAGAAAAATCATCGAATCGCTTTCCCAAGTCAAAGAGCCCGAAAACGGGTTGGCGCTTCAAGATTATGTAGGGGGAAAGAACTTTGATATAGTGGAAGACTTTTTAGGTTCCGTTAGAGCGGATGATAAGAAGTTCAATGAGATAAGCAGATTAATCCGTAATGAGCAGAAAGGAGATAAATATCTGATAAAATACCTGATTTGTTATTCATGGGCCTTTAGTCGATTCTATGGATTTGATTTTTGTTTTTTCGAAGCCGTAAAATCTCATTGCGCTTATTATGAACGGTTTTTTCGTTGCAAACGCGTACTTCAGGAAGTAGAGTTTACGCCTATTACAAATGGCGAACCTTACTATCTGATGCAGGCTGCCATAGGTGATTTACCCGAAAAAATGGACAAAATTGTCAATCGTATAGTCGAGAAATTTATAATAGCCGGCGGGCCTTGCGCTGTTAAACTGGATGAAATAAAATGAAAGTGGCTTTATCGACCATAGCGCATCTCTTAATACTTTTTATATTGCCTTTGTCAGCCAAGCCGGCATTGCTCCTTTACCCGCAAGTAATTCTTTCGGCCGTTGTTATCGTGTTGCTTCTTACTACACAGCCGCAAATGAAAATGGATGAGGCTTCCAGGGACAGGCGAACGGATAAGGGTACGATATTGCTTATTGCGCTTTGCAGTGTTGTCGGGCATGTCCTTACGATTTCGGAATGGGCATATTTTCCGCAATTGGATATATGGTGGTTGCCTTTTTTGGGAGCTTCACTACTGATCGGCGGAATTATTTTCCGGATAATCGCAATCAAAATTCTTGATAAGGCTTTCAGTAGCACATTACAAATCAAGAAAGGCCAAAACCTGATAACTAAGGGGCTTTACTCCAAATTTCGTCATCCAAGCTACACGGGGGCGTGGGTTTTGATGCTTGGCGACGCACTTATATTTCAAAGTTATGCCGGAATCGCTATTCTTGGAATAGGGATGTTTATAGTCTATATGAAGCGAATTCAGACAGAAGAGGAAATGTTGCTGAATGAATTTGGGATGGAATACGAACAATATATGGCGCAAACATGGAAATTTTTGCCAGGGTATTGAAGGAAAGATTTTAGTGTTTAATATGAAGTGGATAGTTTTAACATTTTTAATTTTCGTCTCTACATCAGTCCATAGCCAAGATACGAATCCAAAGCAAAATGATATTACATTGGAGCAGGAGATCTTGAGGATGGATAGTTTGTTGTTTGATGTTGCGTTTAACAAATGCGATTTCGAATTATACAAAAAAATTATAGTAAGCGGAATCGAGTTTTATGATGACAGAACCGGCCTCAATACTGATGTTAAAAAGGAATATGATTCATTCAAAGATAAGTGTGGGCGCCCTATTTCAGTCACTAGAAAACTAATTGATTGCAGTGTACATAGGCTCGGTGAATTTGGCGCTGTACAAACGGGCAAACACATTTTTTTGAATGATGAGAAAGTAGTGCAGAGTGCAAAGTTCATCACAATTTGGGAAAGAAGAGGAAAACACTGGGTTGTAAAAAGAGCCGTAAGTTATGACCACAAGGATTTGTAGTATTTAACACTCCTCCTTCATCCCATATGATGGGAAACCTTACGTTTCGCTTGAATTACGAATAGACTGTAGTAGATTGATTTCCATTATATTAGTATCGGATCAATCAATTTATACATGTTTACGACGTAAATCAAAAGCCATGAACAGAACGATAACATTAAACAGGAACCTGATCAATTTTGGACTTCCTCTGGGACTGTTGGCCGTCCTGATATTTTTAATGAAGTCCTCATTTATCGAAGGAAATGACACTCTGAGCTTGGCTGTTACGGCGGACTTGTTGTTGACTGTTCCGCTGGTTTATTTTCTGTTGATTCGTAAAACCCGAATACCGAAAACAACGGTGGTTCCGATGATGGTGCTCGGGCTATTAATCGGATCTTATTTTTTACCGAAAGAAAGCCAAACGTATCTGGAGTTGTTTAAAAGTTGGGCCTTGCCGGTGATCGAGATTTCGGTTTTGACTTTTGTGATAATCAAGGTCCGAAAAACCATTATAACCTATAAGAAACTCAAGGGCGCCACCCCTGACTTTTATGATACCCTAAAGAATGTTTGCTCCGAAATTGTCCCGGCCAAGAGTGTGGCCTTGCTTGTCGCTACGGAAGTGGCCGTAATATATTATGGTTTTATTGATTGGAAGAGAAAAGAGATTGGGAGTAACGAATTTACCTATCACAAAGACAGTGGGACCCCTGCCCTGCTCGGCGGTTTTATTATGGTTATAGGAGTTGAGGCGATTGCCGTTCACTTTTTACTTGCAAAATGGAGCTTGGCTTTGGCTTGGGTTTTAACGGCATTGAGTTTATATACCGCAATTCAAGTATTGGGTTTTGCCAGGTCGCTCTCCAAAAGGCCAATATCTATCGGGACCGGGGCTCTTTTATTACGTTATGGGATAATGAACGAGACTCGGATTTCGTATTCGGATATTGAAACGGTGGAGTTATCGAAAAAGGAATTAGAAAAGGATGAATTAACCAGAACGTTGTCTCCTCTTGGTGAAAACGAAAGCCATAACGTGATAATCCGTTTGAAAAGAGAAAATACTTTGACGGGGATTTATGGTTTTAGGAAAGAGTATAAGGTCTTAGGCTTGCATGTAGACAAGCCCGGTGATTTTCAGGAGAAATTAGAGAATGTTATACGTCAAAGTGTATAGTAAATATTGCTGGATTTGTAAGACCTGAAGTTAAGCCCTTGAGATCGCTATTGTTCAGTTGAAAGAAGAGCATAATCGAGAAACCTATTGAATTACGACATTGCTCTTTTTACGTCGGATTTCTGTTCGCTAAACAATCAATCACCACAATTAAAACTCAATTTCAAAGATGAAAGTACATCATTTAAACTGTGTTAAAATCGAATCGCCGTTAGGTTCGGCGATCGGCCATTGTATTTTGATTGAGAATAATGAATCCCTTACGCTAATAGACGCAGGGATTGGGATGGCGGAAACAAAGGATCCGGAAAACAAGCTAGGGAAAGAATTAGTAGAAATTACAGGGTTTCAGTTTGATGAAGGTTTTACGGCGATTAGGCAAATAGAAATGTTAGGGCTTAATCCGGAAAAAGTAACAGATATAGTTTGCTCGCATCTTGATCCTGACCATATCGGTGGGGCAATGGATTTTCCGAATGCCAAATTACATATCTCAAAAGAAGAGTATGATAGCTTTATAAGTGGAGATCAGAGGTATTTGAGTCAGCAATTATCATATAATCCTGGAGTTCAATTGTATGATAAGAATGATGGCGAATGGCTTGGTGTTCCCGCCCGTAAGTTGAATTTGGATTTTGAATCGTATCTAATTCCTTTGTTTGGCCATACCCTAGGACATTGTGGAGTAGTATACAAGCGGGATGATAAATGGGTCTTTTATGTTGGTGACGCATATTACTTAAGGGCGGAATTAAATGACAGGAACCATCCGGTTGACCAATTGGCGACAATAAGGGCTGTGGATAACGAAATGAGGCTTGAGTCCTTGGATTTGGTGAGGAAGATAATTAAGGAAAATGGAAATGAGATAGAATATTTTGGTTATCACGATCCTACGGAGTTTAAGAAAGAAAAGCCTGTGGGAGATAATGTGGCCTAGGGGGAGTGTTTATCTAAATGGCATATGCGCAATAAAACAAAGCACTAGAGATTTGTCATTTTAAAGCCCGACACTCAGGAGGTGTGATTTAAAATACTTCTTCGGCCAAAACTAAAAGATTAGCCGAAGAAGTATTTTACCTCAAAGATTTGTTTTTGGGAATACAATAGAGACACTCGAATATTGTTTCTGGCGAGTGCGCTATTTTCTGTCCAATACACTTTTTACTGAAGTCGCCGTGTCAAGAATCATTTGCTTAAACGGAATTGGTTTCCAATTAAAAACTCTTTCCGTATCACTCACGTCCCCTTCATATTTTTTGCCGACATAAGGCATCATGCCTTTCATTTCGCTATCGAAATTGGCTAATAATTTAACCATAAAATTGGGTGCTATTGCGGTCCCCACTTTTTCATAACCACTTGATTTTAACAGCTCCGTAACTTCCTTATAGGAATGGGCCTTTTCCGTAGCCACTATAAATCTGCGCCCTTTTGCCTGTTCGTTCTCTAAAGCCAATGTGTGGATTTTCGCCACGTCTCTCACGTCTGACATATTAATACTGGCATGAATCATTTGCCTTAATTCTCCGGTAATCAGACGTTTGAATAAAGTCATTGACTCCCCCGACAGATTATTGGAAAGCGTTGGTCCATAAACCGGTCCCGGATGTATGGTAATCAATTCCATTTCTTTATTCTTTACAAAATCCCAAGCGCTCTTTTCTGCCAGTGTTTTACTTTTGAGATATGCCGTAGCGTTCTTGGCGTTTACTTTTGTCCAACTGTCCTGGCCAATATTTTCATCACCCGTAACATCACCAAGCATAGCGACCATTGAAGAGGTCAAGACCACACGTTTTATTCCCGCTTTGTGAGCCGCCTTCAAGGCGCGCAATGTCCCTTGCACCGCTGGTTTTATCAACTCATTTTCGTCTTTGGGAATTTTTGAAAAGAAAGGAGAAGCGACATGCATTACAAAATCGCATCCCGCCACGGCCTCATCCCAGCCATTGTCACTTAACAAGTCTAATTCGCAAAATTCCAGATTCCCTTCCGGGTCTACCTGGCTTTTTATGGCATTGCGGATACTGTCAGCTTTTGACAAACTTCTTATGGAACCTCTAACGGCGTAACCTTTTTTTAACAAATCCACTGCGCAATGCAGTCCGATATAGCCTGATATTCCGGTTAACAATACTCGTTTCATAGCTGTTATTACTTTTGTTTTGAAAGCAATTATATAATTATTACTTTTGTATTGCAAGTAAAAATAAGAGATATAATGAAAAATCACTTTCGATGCAAATGTCCAATCACCTCATCTTTAGATATTTTAGGGGACAAATGGTCTTTAGTTGTAATTAAGCAGATGTTGTTTGAAGGAAAAAAAACGTTTAAGGACTTTACCGAAAGCCAAGAATCTATCGCCACCAACATTTTATCCGTGAGACTGAAAATGCTGGAAAAGTTCGGGATCGTGGAGAAAGCCAAACTTCCAACGAATAAAAAAACAAATATCTATACGCTTACGGATAAAGGGCTCTCGCTGACACCCGTGCTGATTGAATTGGTACTGTGGAGCAAGTACAATATCCAAGAGTTTAACCCTGACCTAAACCTGGATCACGATTTGGAAAAGGTGGAAAAAAATAAAAAGAAAGCTTGTCAAACTATAGTCGAAAAATATAAAGAGTTTAAGCGGTCAATATTAAGCCAGTAATGACAACCCTCATAGACTTGTAATAAGAGAATAGACTATCGACAAGCACTTCTGTCAGTATTTTTTAAGATATGATTAATCCTTTCCGCTTTTTTATTGTCCAACGAAAAAAGATAAGAATATGGATAATAAACGATTTTTAAGCTTACTGTGTGTGTTATTCTTGGCAATGTCATGCGCCAAAGATGGAGATGACGGCAGCAACGACCCTGATGATAATATAAATATCACAGGCTATAATATAGTGGATACAGACGTTACGGAATTTTATGATAATAATTCCATTATAAGTAGCCCCCTTGCCGGAGAGTCTTATTATGGCCAAGACGCCAACTATATTATTAATCCCCCAAGTTATACCGATAATGGTAACGGAACTATTACCGATAATGTGACAGGACTGATGTGGGAGCAAGATATGGGGGAAAAGATTACGTTTGATGAAGCCTTTACAAAAGCCGAGAACTCAACCCTTGGGGGTTATTCCGACTGGCGGGTACCGACTATAAAAGAGTTATATTCCTTAATTCTGTTTACGGGAAAAGTACGTGGTGAAAGCGCTATAGATCTATTTATCAATACGGATTACTTTGATCAGCCTTTGGGAGATACAAGTGCCGGGGAAAGAGAAATTGACGCCCAAACGTGGTCATCCACCGAATATGTAGGACAAACAATGAACGCCGATAAAACGGTTTTTGGCGTTAATTTTATAGACGGAAGGATAAAGGGATACCCTAAATCCAAACCTGGGTCCGGAGTGGCGAACACTATGTATTTCAGGATGGTAAGGGGAAATACCGAATACGGAAAAAACAATTATGTAGATAACGGTGACGGTACCGTCAGTGATTTGGCGACAGGGTTAATGTGGCAAAAAGCGGATGACGGTGTTGCCAGAAACTGGAAAGACGCACTCTCCTATTCTGAAAATCTGGAATTAGCCTCATATACAGATTGGCGTTTGCCCAATGCCAAAGAGCTGCAAAGTATTGTTGATTATTCCAGGTCGCCCCAAACCACTGATTCGCCCGCCATTAACCCTATTTTTAAAACCACGGAAATAAACGATCCCAACGGAAACCCGGGGCACTATCCTTACTTTTGGACAAGCACTACGCATTTGGACGGAGCGAATCCGTATAAAAACGGCGTCTATATTGCTTTTGGAAAAGGTTTAGGAAAAATGAACGGGATACTCATGGACGTACATGGCGCAGGATGTCAAAGAAGCGATCCAAAAGCTGGAAACGCTAATGATTATCCCGAATATTTTGGACCACAAGGAGATTTGAGGACCGTGTTTAATCATGTTAGGGCGGTTAGAACTATCTCAAAATAATATTTATGCGGAATCGAAAATGTTTTTCATTACTGTTCGGGGTCATTTTCAGCTTACAATCTTGTTCAGAAGACGATAACGATAGTACCGGAAATATTACTAATCCAAGCAAGCCAAATATCTTATTGGTTATCGCTGATGACTTTGGTTTAGACGCCTGCCCTAATTATAGTGTAGGCGCTATTAAACCAAATATGCCCCATCTGGAGAGCCTGATGAATGAGGGAATTACTTTCGATAACTTTTGGGCTTTCCCCATGTGTTCTCCCACCAGGGCCTCAATTATTACGGGAAAATACGGAATGAAAACAGGTGTGCTTAACGCGTCTAACGCTTCAACCCTAAATGCGAATGAAAAGACTTTGCAGGCGTATTTGGATGAAAAGTTAGGTAAGGTGTATGCGCATTCCATTATTGGGAAATGGCATCTGTCCAACGGAGACCCTAACCGGCCGACAGATATGGGCATAGACTATTATGCGGGACTCTTGAGCGGAACCGCCAGCAGCTATTACGACTGGAACTTGGTGGAAAATGGAACCAGTAGCCCTACTACCGAATATATTACTACGAAAACTACGGATCTGGCCATTGACTGGATAAATAGTCAAGACAAGAATTGGTTTTGTTGGCTGGCTTATTCCGCTCCGCATACACCTCTCCATTTGCCGCCCGCCAGTATGCACTCACAAGGTAACTTGTCTCAGGATGAGGCAAGTGTGACGGCAAATCCGCAACCTTATTTTATGGCAATGGCCGAAAGTCTGGATCATGAAATAGGGAGGTTATTCGACAATATTCCTAAAGAGGAACTAAACAATACCATTATCATTTTTATGGGTGATAACGGAACATCGGGTCAGGTTATACAAAGCCCGTATGTAAACAACCGCAGTAAAGGGACCCTTTATCAAGGAGGCATATCCGTACCGTTGATTGTTTCTGGAAAAGGCGTGACTCGGATGGGCGAAAGGGATCAAAATCTGATTAATTCCGCAGATCTATTCGCCACCGTCGCTCAAATTGCGGGCGTTGATATAAACGAATATGAAAATAGCAAAAGCTTTAAAGCGTTGCTCTCCGGCAATACAACCGCAAATAGAAATTATAATTATTCCGAAGTATTAAACGACAGTCCAATAAAATCGGGCTTCACGATAAGGAATGAAACGTATAAATTAATAGTATTGGATAACGGCTCAAAACGCTTTTATAATCTGGTTGATGATCCGTTCGAAACCGAAAATCTGATGAATAAACTCTCTATTGATGAGCAAAATGTTTATAATGAATTAATTTCCGAAGCCAATAAGATTAGAGGCTAGTTAGTTGCTTAACCTTGCCAACTGATTCTATTTTCTCCGATGTTATATATAAAATTTCAAATACGGGATTCCCCAAAGTTTTCAGATTTCGAAAAACTGTACACTCATATGTGTTGTATGAGGGATCCCGGCTATGAAGAAGAATGGCTTACTGACTCTGATGATCCTTTTGAGGACGAAATAGACATAATGGATGAAGATAAATTCGATGGCCTGACAAAAAATGAGTCGGAAAGATATAAAACCTTTATTCCTGACTATGCGGATACATTTCTGGAATCATTTTTTGAGTTTGACCAAGAAAGAGCCGGAGGTTTGGGTTTCAATAAGTCTAATATCCTTAATTATCTAGAGCACTCCTTTGAAGTAGATCTGAATAATTTAGAAAAACAGAACGAAAATAAAGGCATTGTTGAGTTTTCAACAGGGAATTATCCTTTTGGCGGAATAGAGAGATTTTTGATAACCTTAAAGGCGTTTGACTTGGTGCCCGAAGAGTGTTTTGACGGCTTTTCTGTTGTGGCGTTTGATTGGGTAAACGAATTTGAATTCAATACGATTGAATTACCTGACAGAACGGAAGAGTATTTGAAAAACCGGAAATAAGACCTTTATCGAAATAGAGTTTCTATTAACTGAAAACAATATTGGGGATGAGTGTTGATGTGAATACAGAAAGTATATGGGGAGGGACTGTGTAGAAGAACGGTAAGTACAGTGTGATATTTTGTAGGTGATGAGTCTTCGGTGTAGTCTTATCAAATATTATTATTTGCAGACAGGCTTAAAGATTATATTTCCTGTTTATTGTAAACGGTTCCCCAATTAGTAGGGACCGCTTGACTAGCGCCAATTGTCTCCGGTTTGTAAAAGCTGTAGATAATTGGCGCTTTGTTTTTACGGGGTGTTTACCAGTTTACCCTCTCCTGCCCTGTTATTCTTGATTGAGTGCCTACATAATTTATGGCAATTATTTTTAGACGAATTAAACGCAACAATGTTGCATTTAAGCTAGCTGTAATTATCTTTGCGTAGAACTATTTCATACATTTTAATAAATATCCATAGCATATGGGTTTTTTATTGAGAATCCCAATAGAGGAATTCTCGAGTTTAGGGATGTAGGGATTAGCGAAAAAAATAGGTGTCTGCGTAAAATTGTAAAAATTGATTTCCCGAGCTTCTGCCAAATTTATTCTGATAAGTGCCCTCTCCTTTATGGGCCACTTAGCCAATGCCCAAGTTGAGGGCGTAGTCTTGGACTATGAATCAAACACGCCGTTGGTTGGCGCGATTGTACGTAGTGGCAAGGAATACACGGCTACCCAACCTAATGGTACTTTTCTGATAAACGTCCAAGTGGGCGATAGTTTGGAAATAAAGTACTTGGGCTACAGAACCTATCATTCCATAATAAAGGATAGGCATGTAAGGGTGACGTTAAGAACCAAGTCCGAAGTACTGGATGCGGTCGGGGTCGTGGCGCTTTCCGTATCGGAGGAAGAGGCCAAGCGGATTCGTTCTTCAATAACGCCCGTCACTGTTATAACATCAAAGGAGCTGCTGACAAAAGCCGGCAATCTCAATGAGATATTGGCCCGTCAGGCGGGGATCCAGATCAGGCAAACCGGAGGCCTTGGGAGCGTGGCTCGCATTAATATCCGGGGACTGGAAGGCAAGCGGGTACAACTTTTTGTCAACGGGAATCCGCTCAACACACCCGACGGAAGTTTGGGGATAAATGATATTCCCATCCAAGTGATCGAACGTATCGAGGTTTATAAAGGCTCGGTGCCCGCCTGGCTGGGTGGCGACGGCTTGGGTAGCGCGGTGAATATAGTTGTCCGGGACCGTGAGGTGAGCTATGTCGACGTTAATCTGGTCCGCCAATCTTTCAATACGTCCCGTGCGGGGCTTATCCTCAAGAAGTCTTTTGATAAAAGGGGAATTGAGGCGGGTCTTGGCGTTTTCAACACTTATTCGGACAACGACTATGAGATGTCGGTCCCTGACCAAGAAAACCTGAAAGTGGTGCGCGATCACGACCGGTTTCATTCTTTGCTGATTGGAGGCGGTGTGAAGTTCTCCAAGCTTTGGTTTGACGAGGTGGAGTTTGAAGGCGCTTTTATGAAGACCGAAAAACAGATTCAGGGGATTACCCGGAACATCCAGAAAGCCGAAAGCCAAGGGGAAACATTGGTGGGCATCATGAACCTGAAAAAGACCGGATTGCTGGGTGGCCGTTTGTCGATGCTTTATAGCTTGATTAGGGGCAAGATTAACGTCGCGCTGATTGACACCTCTTCATATAGCTATAACTGGGACGGGACGCGGACCCTGAGCAATTACGGAAAAGGCGAGCTGGGTATCGGGCCCAATATGTCGGATACGGAACAAAGCGAACTGAGGCATAGGCTCAACCTCAATTACAGCATTGACAATACTTCGAGTCTGAATTTCAACAATACGATAAGAAGTTCGGATTTTGACCCAAGGGATGATTTGGCCAATGAGTTCGCCGGAAAGAATCTTTTCAATTATCCGGGACGTTTGTTCAATACCGTATCCGGCCTTACTCTGGAAAAAGAGAACAAACGCAAAAACTTTTTGCTTTCCGCGGCGGTCAAATACTACTTCAACCATACCGAGGGCTACAACACGAACATCTATGTACAAGGCTCGCCCGAGCGGATCAATACCAATACGCACAATCTGGGCTACTTGGTGGGCTTGCGTTATAACTTCAGCGAATATTTACTGGCCAAGGCCGTTCATGAGAGAGCTGTCCGCTTACCCAACAATTCGGAACTTTTCGGCGACGGTGTGCTCATAACGCCTTCCATAAAGCTTCAGCCGGAGGTGGCCTATAATTATACCGCCGGATTGGTGTACGACCGTTTTTTCCAAGGTTACAGAAGGGTCCAAGCGGAAGTTAACGGCTTTTACATGAATGTGGACAACCTGATACAGCTGGCCGGAAACGGGCTTTCGGTAGGCTATGTCAATTATGCGAAAGCTTATATTTTGGGCGCCGATTTGGAGCTCAAGTCAGACCTGACCCCATGGCTTTATTCGGGACTGAACCTGACTTACCAGAGGATTGTCGACAACAACGAATTTATTCCGGGAACAAAGGGCGTGGACAACCCCACTTACAAGGAAGACATTCCGAATATACCCCAGATGTTCGCCAACCTTAACGTGGAACTGCATAAGGACAACCTATTGATCAAAAGGAGCAGATCGAGGTTGATATACGATTTGGCCTTCACGCAGGAATACGATTATGGGTTTGCGCTAAGTGTATACGATAAGTTTGTGATTCCCTCATTTCTTACCCATACGGTATCCGTAGAGCAGTCATTCAAAAAGGACAAGTATACCGTAACCTTCGAAGCAAATAACCTCACCGACCAATTGGTAATCAATAACTATAACCAGCCTTTACCCGGAAGGACGTTCCGCCTAAAATTACGCTGTTTGTTTTTGGGAAGACAAACGCATCACGACAATCATAACCGTTAAAAGAGCATGTGTAAGTCAGTACGACTATTTTTAGCCTTATCAGCTTTAGTTTTTGTCTCTTGCAGTTCAAGCGATAAAGACGAAATCAAATTGGACGACAAGCACCGGATAGCCATCGTCACAAACATCAATTCGTCCAATCCGGCAACGGGCTATATCGGAACCATAAAGGACCTGGACGTCGGTGCTTATGATGTTTCTAAAGCGCGCCAATCGACGGTTACCCCGTTTTTGGTTTTGGACGGTGATGATGTGTACGTAATTCCAAACCAAAGGGGGGATCTGTTAACGAAGTATCGCAGAAAGAATGGATTGTTGGAAGAAGCTGGGAACATGAGCCTCCCCGCGGGTTCCACTTCCATTAGTCTGGTAATCGAGAACGATTCGAGAGCCTTTGTCACGTTACGCGCTACGGGAAAAATCGCCGTTTTTAACCCGAGCACAATGGTTATTACCGGTTATATTGACCTCACCGCCCACGCTATCGGCGACGCGAGCCCCGACCCCACCAGCATGGTTTTGAGGGACGGGAAGCTGTTTGTCTCTTGCCATCAGACTTCGGACGGTTTTTCCAGCACGCATCCGGCCCAAGTGCTGATCATCGATTTGGAAAATAACAATTCCGTCACTTCGGCCACGGACAACAGAACCAGCTTTGCGGGCGCTACGGACGATATGCACTCCATGTTCTTTGACGAAAAAGGCGACCTGTATGTCTTTTGTGTAGCTTCTTACGGATTTGTCCCGGGGCAGAAATGCGGTTTTTTACGTATTAAGAAAGGCGAGTCCGATTTTGATCCGGACTATTTTTTCAACGTATCGGATTATGCTGTCAGCAACATCCCCGGAAACAGGATAGACTACTTCCAACACGTCCTATACAGTGGGAACGGGACCTTGTTTGGGGCGGGAAATATTTATGCCCTCGCGAGCAATCCGCCCGATTATGTAAACGATCGTACCGTGGGGTCTTTCAAGGTCGATTTATACAATAAGAGCATCACCAAACTGGACCTTCCGTTTTGTAACGGCTACTCCGCTTCACTGACGCGATATAAAGACCAAATCCTGTGGGGACTGTCTACGGAAACAGGGGTAGGAATTTATACGTATGACCTAAATACGGGTACGGCCAGCGACGGCCCTGTAGTAACCACCCAAGGGGATCCGAGTGTGATAGAGGTCTTTGAATAGTCGTCGGCTTGGCCTAATGCGCCACTTGTGGTTTTTTACTTAATTAGGAAAACCTGTAAAAGCGGTTTGGGGGACATACCCAAACCGTTTTTTGTTTTACTTTTGGCCACAGATTAAGAACCCGGAACGGAGGTATAGGCCATAAAATATAGTTTTGTCGGAAATGGGCGGAAAGAGAAACAAAGAAGCGATTATAACCATTGTCGGATTTTTGGGAGCGGGAAAAACCACCTTGTTGAAGCATCTCGCAAGAGTTTATCCGCAACAAGGCCTGAGCCCGTATGTGATCCTGAACGATTATGAGAACGCCCAGCTCGACGCTAGGCAATTTACGGAACAGATTAGCGCGAACACGATTAGGGCCCTCAGCGGCAGTTGTATTTGCTGTAGCGGTCTGCAATCGCTTAGGGATACAGTTAATCAAATTCCCCAAAGGGATAACGGCATCACCCTAATTGAGGCAAACGGCACGACCGACGCCTGCTCCCTGGCCGGTTTTTTGGGAATCGGCCTCGACGACAGGTTTCTGCCGCCCGTACAGGTATCTGTAGTAAACATAAACAGCTGGCAAAGGCGCGAAAAGCACAATGAGCTTGAGGCCAGTCAGGTTCAGTTATCGTCATTAATCATCTTGTCACACCTGGACAAAGCCCCGGTGGAAAGGCAAAACGAGGTAATGGAGCATCTCCGTAAACTGAACCCCGATGCCAAGATAATCCCGATGGCCGAACTTGACGCCGGTTTACTAACCCGGCTTCACCCGTCCGAAAACGAAGCGAAGAGGATAGATCATGAAAAATCACACTGGTCTTCCTGTTCGATTGACCTGCCGGAAATGCCAAACGAAGAGAGTATCCGCCTGCTATGCCGCAAAATACCCGAGAGTATTCTTCGCGTTAAAGGCTGTGTGAGACTAACCGGAAGCGCAACCTACACTTATTTTGAAAGAACACCCGAAGGAGACCTGTCGATCCGGAAATTCGAGGGCAATCCCAATATGGGCGCAAAACTGTTGACAGTCGGATTGGGCAGCGATAAATCCTTTTTGATGGATTTGGTTAAAGAGTATGTGTAGGGCGCTTACTAAATTTATGCGCTGAAGGCACGAATCTCCAATCATCAGGCCTCTGGATGGGAAAAGCGGGAATCCGTAATACCAATAAAATCGGTTTTATATAAATATGATTTCACAAAAACATCGACTATTCTTAGTTTTAAATATTAAAAGTATAATTTGCAATTAAATTTTGTTTTATATGATGTGTTGTGGTTTTTTAAAATTAAATAAATATGAAACTTGAATTTTTTATTAAAACATCCTTTTGCGTCTTATTTTTTGCAGTTAGCTGTACTGAATTTCAAAAGGCCTCTCAAGAGAAAGGGCGAATAAGCCCTGAAACTCTGAAGGATCTCAAAAATAGATACTCAAAGGAGGCTATAAATTATTTTTACGAAACGGCCTTTTATCAAGATTATGTAGGGAGACAAGAGAGGCTGATTAAATGGAAGGACCATATCTTTGTGAATTCTTTGGGTGATTTATGGCCAGGTGACTCGATAATCATTCAGAATACTATCACTAGTATAAATGCATTAGATTTACCGATAAAGCTTCAGCTTACTGAAGATTCCTCGTTGGTTAATACTCCGATTTATTTTGGGGAACAGAAAGAACTTGAAAGAATACTGAACCTGACTAGTTCTCGCTATTTTCAAGGAGCTGGATTACTTTCTAAAGAGTCCGATGTAATAAACCAGACGAAGATTGGTATTTCTAATAATGCTACATCATATAAAACATGTAGCATTTCAGATAGTGCTACTATTCGCAACTCAATCATTCTTGAAGAACTAAGTAATTCTTTGGGGATTGTTGGTGATAGTTGGAGATATAAAGAGAGTATTTTTTTTGAAGGACCTTACCCTAATCCGGTCTACTCTGAATTGGACAAAGAGATAATTAGATTCCTATACGAACCGGGGATGCCGACTGGTTATACCAGGAAACAATTCGAGGCTGACTTTGGCGATGTTCTTCACCATATTAACGCGAAGGAGAAGGTCATCGATTATGCTGAATCAAATAAAATTCCCGTTAGGTATTTTGAATCAATCGCTCAAAATTGTTTTCAAGATAGCACCCTTCTGAAGTATCCAACAACGATCTTCTTGAAGTTGTCAGGAGATTTCGACACGAATGATATTAGTTTTTGTAATGAGATCACCGAATTGTTCAATGAGGGCAATCCATGGGTTCATATGGAATATGCCAATGACAATATTTTGAATGAAGCCCCATCCATAAATATAGTTTTGGAAGAAGACCCAAGCCTCAAGACGCCGGCATTATCCGAACGCTTTATTAATGCTGGTTCCCAAATGTTTCCGATGCGCCTTATAGGAACTATTAAATTCCGTTTTAACAGATCTTTGATCGAAGCTTATTCTCAAGAAAGAAAAAGTTTGTTGGTCCGGACCATTAATCAGGTTCTTGGCTTTGACCATCTTAAAGAAGATGTTATTGAGTTTGACCCTAATGGTAAAATGTCGTTTAAACCCGGTTATAAGGAACTCTTATCCCTGTATTATAATCCCGTTATTCCAGACGGTTTTACTCTTGAGGAGATGAATGAGGTAATTCAGGCTTTAAAAGAGAAATCTGGCACAGGCCAACTTTAATCCGAAACGCTATAAGCTAAAGCTACTTCCGGCCTTTAATATCATTCTAAGCAAATACAACAAAGCCCGACCAAATTCTCATTGGTCGGGCTTTGTATTATCGCTCTCCAAAAATATGGAGTGCATCGTTTAAGCTTTTAAAATTGGGGCGGGCGGAATAAAGTCCTCCCCAATTTTTTTATTTGCGAACGAACCAATCAGCCGGGATGTCGATTTCCTCGCCGTTGTCGTCGAGTACTTTGAGGTTGAGGCCACTTGCGCCACCACCTTGGTAGAACTCTACGCGGATCGGGTGCAATCCGGCGCCCAATGCAGCCTGAGCCGTGAGTGGCTTCATGCCGTGCGGTCCGTCATTATCAACAATTTGTTTTCCGCCAATATAAAGTTTTGATCCGTCATCAGAACGCAGGCGGAAGGTATATACCTTGTCGGTTGGAATTTTGATATAGCCAGTCAATACCAAACCGATATTTTTCTTGGCCGCCGATTCCGGCACTTCGATAGTAGCTACCGTCATGTTTTTCTTCGGCTTCATATCCTTGAGAGCATCCACGGTCTTGATGCCTTCTTTATACTCATAATAAGCGCAATCCAACCCAGCTTTCGACGCTTTTACCTCGTCACCCTTGCGGTATGTTTCTTTAGAGAGAATGGTGGTGTACGTATCGCTACCACGTCCCATCTTCGTGAACACTTTGGCTTTGAGCGTCATGCTCTTGTCTACCTCAAACGGTCCTTCGTAGGCTTTGGATTTTGCCGTAGGCTCGCTTCCGTCAACGGTATAGCGGATATTAAGGCCTTTCATTGAGGCGTTAAGCTTCACTGTCTTTTTGTCGATGAACACGTTGTTAGCGTACATACCATCCATATCTGGCACACGATAGTGAACGTCCATCACGTCAAGACGGTCGAAATGCTTGGTTACGCGGGCAGCGAAGTCATCCCAGTTTTTCTCGGATTTTGGGGTCCAAACGGCTTCGGCCAAAGCGATCATACGTGGCATAGCCATATAATCCATGCGGTCTTCGGACGGGATCCACTCTGTCCAAAGGTTCGCCTGTCCGCCTTGGATCAATTTGGCGGCCTCGGCCGGAATATCCTCCGCAACGGGATCGAATCCGTATACGTGCTCAAGGCTGCCGGCATTCTGCTGATAATCGAAGTAACAGTGCGAAGTTGGCGTCATGATGACGTTGTTGCCTTGCTCCACCGCTTTTTTGGGAGCGTCTTTTACCCAGCCTCTCCAGTACATCATGGTGGCTGTCTTGCTCATTCCGCCTTCCAGGATCTCGTCCCAGCCGATCATCTTCTTGCCTTTGCCGTTGAGGAATTTCTCTACACGGTGAACAAAGTAGGCTTGCAACTCGTGCTCGTCCTCAAGCTTTTCCTCTTTGATTCTTTTCTGGCACTTAGGACATTTCTCCCAGTAACTTTTGTTTACCTCATCGGCACCGATGTGGATGTATTCGCTAGGGAAAAGTTCGCAAACTTCAGTCAAGATATTCTCAACCAAAGTGAAAGCTTCCTCCTTGCCTGCGCACAGCGGCGAAGAGAATCCGCTCCAACTGCCTTTGCCGGTGCAAGAAACACCATAGGCATCGACGGCGGCCTTGAAGTGGCCCGGCATATCGATTTCGGGGATAATGGTGATGTTGCGGGCCTGAGCGTAGGCGATCATCTCCTTCATATCCTCTTGGGTGTAGAAGCCGCCGTACATGGTTTTGCCGTTACGCTCGGTGAAAAGCTCTTTGGTGATCACGAAAGTCTCGTCTTCTTTGGCTCTCTCGTTACACACTACGTCGTGCGTGCTCTCGATACGGTAAGCGCCCTCTTCCGTGAGTTCGGGATATTGTTTGATTTCCAAACGCCAGCCTTGGTCATCCGTCAAATGGAAATGGAATTTGTTGAACTTGTACAGGGCCATGTAGTCAATGAATTTCTTGACATAAGCCTTTGAGAAGAAATGGCGCGAAACGTCCATATGCATACCGCGGTACTCAAAACGAGGTTGGTCGATTACCGTTACGCCCGGAACAGTCCACTTGACTTCGGCGTTTTTGCTCGCCGCCTGCTCAAGCTGGGCGGGAAGCAACTGGCGCAAAGTCTGCGTACCGTAATAAAGTCCCGCACCCGAAACAGCTTCGATAGTGATTCCGCCCGAAGTAGAGGTGAACTTGTAGCCCTCAGGACCTACGGTTTCGCCCAAAGTCTTGTCGATTTTTAAGTTGATCGCCTTGGAAGAAGGTTCGGAAACCACCTTAGGCTTATGTCCCGTGGCGAAAGCGAGTTTTTCCGCCAACATATCGGCCACCAATTTGGCGCCTTTGTCATTTGGCGCAACGATAGACGTAGAAGCGTCAATAACAAAATGACCTTTGCCAGGCACTATTTGAGCCGGCTTCGGAATAATCGTAATGTCGGAAAGCTCCGTCGGCTTTTCGGGAGCCTGACAGGCGACGGCCAGAACGCTCAGGAAAAAAAGCGTCACTAGCGTGTGGATTTTGAATCTAAACATACTGCTAGAAAAAAATTATGGTTGTTAATTTATTGCTCCGCTTGGAATATGACACGATAAAAATGTCCATTCGTAAATTTACGACCAAAAGCCGTAAAGCCCTCTATTATAGTGTCCGCTTGACGAAAAACCCTCCCATTTATCCGTAAAAAACGTTTAGGGTCTTTCTTGAGTATTGGCGAGAGGGAGCGAAAAGCATATGTAATGAGACATCATGCCTAATTCGGAAAGAGTATTTCGGATTACGGCTTATCCTCCCGTATAGGTTAAAAATTGCCGGAATATAGGTAATGAATGTTTTGCTGGCGCCGAAACCGAAAAATAGTATTTCGTATGGGGAAAAGAGATAAGCGCCAGCTTCACTCGTATACCCTCACGAATGTTACTGGCGCCAGAATTCTCTTTTCGGTTAAAGTTTACTTCTGAAATTCATAAGTCGCTATCTGTAGCCCATCGGAAAACAACTCGTTTGTGATCAACTTCCAATTAGCTTTTGTCTTAGAACTCCCAAACAAAGGAGTTCCCGAACCCAGAATAACAGGATTTACTTTAAGCTTCAGGCGATCCACAAGACCATGGTCCAATAACCAACCCGCAAACTCTCCGCCTCCGCATAGATAAATATCGGTTGGAGAATTCTCTTTGAAACTCTTCACCTTATTGATATCCATTTTCTCAATATGAACGGATTCGTGAGTGTTGTCCAAAGACATCGAATCCGAAAATATATAATGTTCCATATGCGGGTATGCGGGCTGTCCCGGCGGAAGGCCGTACTGATATCCGAACTCGTAAGTCTTGCGTCCCATGATTACGGTCCGAAAATCATTCAGGTCTTCCCGATATTTGTCCACCCCCTCGCCTTGCATAATGAATTGGCTTATATCACCGTTGTCGCCAGCAATAAAACCATCGAGCGAGACGGCAACGTAATACACTATATCTTTCATATTGTTTGATTTAATTATAAATGAGCTAAATAATAAACAGTCATAAGTTAGGGGTTCCTTTTACGGAAAATCACCCTTAAACCGATTCATTCTTACATCCGCTAAATCATGCCGTTCGAATGGGCCATCTGCTCGGGGACGGCCTGTTTCACGGACCAATATTCGGCTATCTTCCCTTCGGAAAGCCTGTAAATCCCGTAAATAACATGTGGTTTCCCCTTAAGCACAGCAGAAGACTGGGTCACTACAAAATCTCCTTCCCCTATGACTCGATGCGTGGCTAAGCGTTGGCACTTCCTAAAGTAGTTTATAAAGCTATCCACCCCGTTAGCTATATCAGGATCGTGTTGGATAAGGTCGGGAGCCAAGAAGGCATAAGCGCTTTCAAAATTGTTTGTGGCCAGTTCTTTATGTAAGGTTGACACGGTAGCCTTATTATCTTCGGTGTTTCCTTCTTGCGTTTGGACAGTTGGCCCGATAACAACCGGATTTCCATTTTTCCCTTCTCCTACAATCTCCCTCACGGCGTCCCAGTGCTCGGCCAGTTTTCCATTTTCCAAGCGATATAAATCTAGTACAGCGTTTTCTTTGCCCATAAACTCAACTTGAAGATGGACAGCCACAAAATCTCCGTCGCATATCAGCCGGACAAAAGGCTTCTTCGGCGATTCCGGTTTAGGCAACTTCTCCAAAAATGTGAGAAATTCCATAAAACCGGCTTTCCCCGTTTTTACTATCGGATTATGCTGGATATAATCGTCGGAAATTACCGAGTCGGCGAAATCGAAATCGTATGAGCCGAAAACTCTCGGATAAAAATCCAGTATCAGTCGTTTATTTTTATTTTCCATATCAAGACCATTTTTCGTATCAGGTAGCCTTTTTCCGGATTTATGTGTACACGAGAATATCATGAACACACAAACCAGAAACTGATTCATTTTCATTTGTAAAGAATTCTGATGAATGAATAATTCGAGAACCGTATGGACATAGCTATCCTGCCAAACCTCTAATAGGTTTAATTCAGGCGCATCTGTCCGAAAAAGTCGGCCTTTTCAGAGAGCGGTATTGATATGTGTTTAGACTAATGGTCAACACTGTAAAAGTAGGAATATTGGAGTTGACATATTCTAAAAATTATTAAAAACTTTATAGGGTTAGTTCTTAATGTCATTCTGGGATATAAAAAAAGTATTAGGCATATCGCTGAAATATACCTAATACTTAGTGCTTGAGGCTTAAGTCCGATTATGCTTTGTCTCCACCTTTTTTCTTCGAAGACTTCTTTTTCTTCTTCTTTACTTTCTTGAAGTAATTCTGCTCGCCTGTGAGTTGCCTGATCACTACGGAGGCGCAATGTATGCCGAATACCGCCGGCATAAACGACACGGTTCCGACCGTCGAAGCTTTGTTGACACCTTGTTCCACCACTACTTTCGATTTGTCGCCCAACTCCGAGGAAAAGACTACGGGAAAACCTGTACGGATACCGAATTTCTGCAGACGCTTGCGCACATAACGCGCCAACGGGCAATTATACGACTGCGAAAGGTCCGCGACAGAAGCCAAAGCCGGGTTGGTTTTGTTGCCAGCCCCCATCGAGCTTACGATTCTCAATCCCCGCTCCAAGGCTCTTTGGATAAGGAAAACCTTCGGGGCCAACGTATCGATACAGTCTACCACAAAATCATAGTCGTGAGCGTCGATAAGTTCCTGCATGCGTTCGTCTCGCATATATTCCGAGCGGACATGCAGGTTAATATCCGGATTTACGCTCCGCAAGCGTTCCGCAAGCACTTCGCTTTTCAGTTTTCCTTCCGTAGACTCCAACGCCACCAATTGGCGGTTACGATTACTGCGGGCCACGGTGTCGCCGTCTACGATGGTCATAGTGCCTACGCCAGCCCTGGCGATCATCTCAGCTGCGAATCCGCCCACACCTCCGAGGCCCATCACCAATACGTGTGAGCGCTTCAGAATCTCAAGTTTCTCTTTTCCGAACAGAAGCTCCGTCCTCTCAAACCAAGTCTCCATTATTATATAAGGCTATATTATATTTAGGGTTCTTACACTGCGTGCTTAGCTATAACGGCCAAAGCGGGGCCAAAAGTACATAAAAAAACAGGAGTACGAATGGATTTAATATTTTAGGATGATGTATCAATATGAAAAAAGACTCCAAAAAAGGTTTTCACTGCCTGTGATCACCGCCTTTGGAGTCTTGTCAATTTTATTCGAACCGAGGATTCCTTAGCCCTTTTCGGCGTCGCCGTATTTGACGCTTTGGACCTCGCCTTTCAGGAGCATCATGCCGTTTTGCATTAGCGCTCTCATTTCGTCTTCGCCCGGGAATACGTGTACTGGCGCCACAAACCTTACCCGTTCGCGGATTTTGTCCATCAACGATAAGTTGTGGGCGATTCCTCCCGTAAGCAAAATGGCGTCTATATGGCCGAAGTTAGCCGCCGCCAAGGCTCCAATTTCTTTGGATACCTGATAAACGATCGCATTCAAGGCCATACGGGCGTCCTCGTCTCCCTCTTCGGAGCGTTTCAGCGCTATGCGAACGTCGTTAATTCCGCAATAGGCCACCAAACCGCCTTGGCCCACTACTTTTGAGAACATTTCTTTCTCCGTATATTTTCCGCTGTAGCAAGCCCGGATTACGTCGCCTACGGGAAGCGAACCGCTACGCTCGGGAGAGAACGCGCCTTCGCCATCAAGGGCCTGGTTTACGTCCACCACTTTGCCCCTGCGGTGTAGGCCTACAGAGATTCCGCCCCCCATATGCGCCACGATCAGGTTCAACTCGTCATATTTCCGGCCAGTCTCGCGGGCGTATTGTCTGGCTATCGCTTTTTGGTTTAGGGCGTGGAAAACGGATTTGCGGGCAAATTCCGGATGTCCGCTATAGCGGGCTACGGCTTCCATCTCGTCCACCACCACAGGGTCGGCGATATAGGCCTTGATACAGTACTCGTCGGCGATGCGTTTGGCTATCATCGCCCCCAAGTTGCTGGCGTGCTGCAGTTCGGACTCGATAAGGTCGGTGATCATGGTGTCGTCCACTTCGTAAACGCCGGATTCTATCGGCTTGAGAAGCCCTCCCCTGCTGATCACTACGCTGAGTTCTTCAAGCGGGAGATTTTCCTCTTTAAGCGCTTTTATAATCGTTTCGAACCTGAATCCCATTTGGTCCGGAATAGTTTCCATCTTAGCGAGTTCATCCGCATCATGCGATACGTTTTTGAGGAACACCGCTTGGGTGTCGGAATACCAAGCGATTTTTGTGGATGTGGATCCAGGGTTGAGTATCAGTAACTGATAATTCAGCATAATTAGTTCAAAGTAAATGGTAAAGCGTAAACGGTCTACGCACAGGCGCTGTGCTATTAGACTTGCTTGTTTCGACGGTTTGATTTAGAGTGATCTTTTGATCTTTAACCAAATCATATACATGCTTATCCGCCTATTTCTTTTGGAAGAACAGTTTATGAGCGAAGCTGTTTTTCCAAATCCTCACGACTCATACTTGAGGCGGCAGCAAGCATGATGCTACTGAGTTTTGTCTCTTCGCTGTCGGCTCTGGAAGTAAGCACTATCGGAGCGGAGGCGCCCAAGATTACGGAAGCCACTTTGGCTTTTACAAAAAATACGAAGGCTTTGTAAAGCACGTTTCCAGCCTCGATGTCCGGTGCGAGAAGCATATCAGCATGGCCGGCCACTTCGCTCATAATTCCCTTATGCTCCGAACTTTCTGTACTGATGGCATTATCAAAAGCCAAAGGTCCGTCGATTACGCAATTCTTGATCTGTCCGCGACGGCACATGATCGAAAGCAGGGCGGCGTCGGTGGTGGCTTGCATCTGCTCGTTTACCATTTCCACGGCGGCTACGGCGGCCACTTTCGGATTGTCGATTCCAAGTTTGTTCAGGAACTCCACGGCGTTGTTGATGATCTCCATCTTGTCGCGGAGGTTCGGGGCGATATTCATCGCCACGTCGGTAAGGGCCAGAAGTTTGTCGTAAGCCGGAATCTCGAACCACGCGAAGTGCGAAAGCAGTTTGCGGGTACGCAGTCCCCAGTCTTTGTGCAAAACGCCCCTTAGCAGATCGGCCGTGCCTACGTGCCCTTTCATCAATACGTCGGCCTGCTGGTCGTGAATCATCTTCACCGAGCGCATCACGGTTTTTTTCGGGTCAATCTCGTGTATGATTCTCACGTCGTGCAGATCCGCTCCCTCTTGCTCGGCCACTTGACGGATTCGTCTTTCGTCGCCCACCAATATCGGCTCGATCAGCCCCTGTTGCCAAGCCGAGTGCACGGCGTGCAGGGAATGTTCATCGCCGGCGGCGGCAAGGACAAGCTTCTTTTTCTCCGTAAGGCCTTTGACAACCTTTTTCAGGTCGTCCAATTTCTTGATCGCTGACATAAGATATCTAGGTGTTCTGGTTTGATATTGTTTTGTCCGAGAATGAAATTATCAATTTTCGGCCGAATAAAAATGCCTCTTTCCCTTAAATATGGATAGGTCTTGCGGGCAAGTGATCGCTCCGGAAAATGCAAAATGAGCTTAGTCCCAAACGATTAGTGGGAATGAATGAGGATATATCGAAAAAAAGAACTTAGTCCGTGTAAAACGCAAAAAATAATTCGGTAGTGACCTGAGTAAAATTATTGGTTTGGTATTAAGTATTTGGTCTTAGGTACTGATTCGGAACAACTACCTAATACTTAATACCAAATACCTAAGACCAAAAACCCTCACAGCTTTGTCCGCTTTTTGAATATCGGGTCGATTTTTTTGCCGATCTCCTTGTCTGTGGCCCTAAAATCCAGTCCCAAAAGTTTGGCTACGGTTTGGGCCATCTGGTTTTGGTAATATTGGCCTCCAGATACTTCGCCCAGAGCGGGAGTGTCCGGGCCTATGGCGGCAAACCAGATTTGTCCAGCTCCGTCAATATGCTTTCCGTGGTGGCGCCAAGTTTCCAGCGGTTGAGTCCCGCGACCGTGGTCCGTAGTGATTATAAATGTCGTCTTGTTTTTGTATTTGGGATGATTTTGGACAAAATCCCAAAGCTCTTTGATAAACGCGTCAGTCCGGTGGGCAGATTTCAGATAGGCCTCATAATCTCCATCGTGGGCGAAATCGTCTGTTTCGCCGTAGGCTATATAAACCAGGTTCGGCGTTTCCTTTTTGATGGTTTCCATAGCGTAGCCATGCGTAAAAGCGTCCAAACGGACGGATCCCCACGGACTGGGCACTTGGTCTTGCAATTCGTTGAGGAAACGTTCTTTTTGTGTCAGGTCGCCTTTGGCTTTTCTGAAACCGGCATTGACGTATAAGTCGGAAGCTTTTTCATTTATGATAAACGGAAAAACATCCCAAGAACCGAAAGCGGCCACTTTCCCTTTGTATTCGGAAGTCTTGTTGACAAAACCGATCAGCGTCGGGTTCGGATTGTCGAATTTATCGTTGCTGTGGATGCGGATGTCGTCGGCTTTCCCTGAAAGGATTTCGTTGTAGCCTGGATAGGAAAACCACATGTTGTTGGTACAATCCGTCTTCGATCCTTTCAGTCTGTTGCCGTGCAGTTGGCCTTCGGCTTTTAGCGTAGACCAAAAAAACGGCATCAAAGCTCGTCGACGCGCCTCGGGACTATCGCGCCAAAACGCTTTTTTGAGTTCTTCCGGATGATCCACATACTCTTTGTGACCAATCAGCTGAGGGTCGGCGCCAGTGTAGAGTTCTTGCCAACGGAGGCCGTCGAGAGTAATCAGGAAAACATTCTCCGTTTTAGTCTGCGACATTGCTGGGACTGTTAAGCCGACTAACAAGGCTAGAACGGCGACGGATTTGATCTTTGCGATAAAATTCATGTCTGAGGAGTTGGGATTAGTTCTTATGCGGTTTGTGTGTTTAAACCTAGCCTAGCAAACAATATAGTGAAGAAATTCCATGTTCGGACGAATCAAAATTGCAGAAAACAGGTATGACCCGAGGCGTATTGCCCCGGGCCAATCTATTATGAACCGCTCTCTGAAAGCGTTGAAACGTTTCGCATGAGGTGAGAATCCTGAGTTATTTGATCCACCAGATTTTGGTAGTCACTTGGTCGGCGCCTTGGGTCGAAACCGCAGCGTTGTAGTTCGCTTCGTTCAGCGATTGTTCTTTCTGAGGATATTCATAACGGAAAGGAACGTAATCGTAAACGGCGTCCGGGCCGGGAGTTATTTCCGTCGGGAATCCGGTACGGCGGTAGTCGCTGAAACCTTCGAAGCCGTTAAGCATGTTTGACAACCACTTTTGTTTCATCACACGTTCCAAGCTGTTGTCCCACTTCACTTTGTCCCTTTGCAGGTAATCCGCAGGTATGGTTACTTTCCAATAGTCGAAAGAAGCGGTTACGGCGTTGTTGTAATGCGTTTCGCCACCGGAAACCCACCCGCGCTGGGCGGCTTCGGCCAAGATAAATTCCTGCTCGGAATAAGTCATCATAATGCCCTGTACGGTGTTCGGCTCGTCGAAGAACAATGGAGCGAAACGCGAAAGGTTAAGGCTTCCGCCCTTGTAGCTGTAGGCTACGCCGTCTGCCATTCCGTTTTTCATTCCGGAAAACTCCGGAGTCCCGTCCTGTAAGGACTTGGCTGTCGGGCGGAACCAGCGGGCCATGCGTGGATCGTCAAGATCGCGGAGGACGCCTTCGAGGGTTTCGCTCATACGGTATTCGTCGAACGAGCCTTCGCGGGAGCCCGACTCTTTGGTATGTGGCGCGGCGTCCGGGCCAGTGGTGCCATACTTCAGCACGGAGTTGTCGGCGTTTGAGGCCAGCAACGGATACTCCGAAGCGTTACCGACGATTTCCTTTATTCCGGCTTCGGCCGCCGATGGGTTAACTTCAGACATTCTCATATAAACCCGCAACAAAAGGGCGTTCGACAGCTTGCGCCATTTTCCGAAATCGCTGTCGTTGATCACGTCGCCCTGTACGGGAGCGTAGGTTTGCTTCAGCAACTGGTTGGCTTCCTTAAGCTCTTTTACCAATTCGGTATAAATGCTTTGCTGGCTGTCGTATTTGGGAGCGTAATTGGCCTCCGACTTTGCCTTGAGCGCTTCAGAGTAAGGAATGTCGCCGTACAAATCGGTGAGTTGCTGGAAGCTCCAGACTTTCATTATTTTGGAGATAACCTTATAGCCTTCGGGAGCGATAGTTTCCAAAGTCTGGGCTTCACGGGCGCTTTTGTAAAGGTCGTTCCAGATTCCGGAATTCGATCCCCAGTTATAAAGGTCGTAATCGGTGAATACGATCTTGGCGGCGTACTGCGCGTTCAGGTTTCCGCCGGACCAAGCCTCGTCCAAGATCTTGGTTACGGCTCGCTTCTGCATCGGCGTCAGCAAAAGGTAAGGAGCGTTCTGGATTTCGGTGGCCCGGTTAGGGTCTTGGTTCATCTCATCGAAATCATCCGTACAGGCCGTAGCGAAGGCGATTCCGGCCAAGAGAAGCAATATATGTCTTAGGTTTTTCATCTCTGTGTTGGTATTTGGTCTTAGGTATTTGGTCTGAAGTATTAGGTATTGAATCTGGATTTCCATTCCAACTACCTAAGACCTGATACCAAATACCTAATACCGGTTCCTTACAATTTGATATTCAGGTTAAATCCATAGCTTCTGAGCGATGGCATATTGGCGTTTTCAACTCCGGGGACAATCCTTGATCCGCCGAAGGAAATGGCTTCCGGATCGAAGTGCGGGTTGTCTGTCCAAAGCAAAAGGTTACGGCCTACGAGCGAGAATGTGGCGGATTGGAACGGCGTTTTGCTCAAAAGTTTTGAAGGAAGCCTGTAGCTGAGTTTCACTTCGCGAAGTTTGACGTAAGAGGCGTCGTACATTCCCTGCTCCTCGTGCTGGCGCTTGAAGTGCTTGTTGTAGTACTGGGAAGCGGCTACGATGGTGGTGTTTTCTACGTAGTTCGGAGCTTCATCCGTTCCCACATTTACAACACCTTTGCCGATGATTCCGTCGTGGCGGACATTTCCGCTTCCGTCAGTCCACTGCAAACCGCCCGATTCCTTGTCACGGCCCACGAGTGTCTCCTCCAAGTTGCCGGAAGTGCTGGCGATAAGCTTGGTGCGGGAAAGGATAACGCCGCCTTGGCGAATGTCAAAAAGGAACGAAAGGTTCAGGTTTTTGTAACTCAGACTGTTGTTGATGCCGGCCATCCAATCCGGATTATAGTTTCCGAGATTGCGGAGCTCGTTGCTTACCACCGGGTTCCCGTCGTTGTCGTAGATCACTTCCCCGGCCGGCGTTTTGGCGAAACCTGTTCCGTAAATGTCGCCCATGCGCCCGCCTTCTTTGGCCAAAACCTGAACGCTGTTGCTGGCGATGGTATAGTTTTTCAGGCCTTCGGCCAATTCTATCACTTTACTTCTGTCCCTTGACCAGTTGAGGTTGATATCCCAACGGAAATTCTTAGTCTTGACTGGCGTTCCGCTCAATACCAATTCCAAACCTTTGCTTTCGATCTCGCCAGCGTTGATCCAGCGTCCCGTATAACCGGAAGACTGTGGCGTCTCAACCCTGATAATCTGGTTTTCGGAGTTGTTGATATAGTAAGTGAAGTCGATGCCCAACCTGCCGTTGAAAAAGCGAAGATCGGCTCCGAATTCCGTGGAAGTGGCGATTTCGGGCTTGAGTTCGTCATTGGCTACGGCATTGTCTTCGCTGGCAGTCGGGTTGCCTAAGAACGGCTGGCCGAAGCTGTAGTAGTTGAGCAAGTTATACGGATCGGTATCATTGCCCACTTGCGCCCAAGAAGCCCTGATTTTGGCGAAAGAAACAAACTCCGGAAGCTTGACCATATCCGAAACGATTCCGCTCAATGCAACCGACGGATAGAAGTACGAACGGTTTGCAGAAGGCAAAGTGCTTGACCAGTCGTTACGGCCGGTGATGTCGGCAAAGAGAACGTTTTTGTAAGCGAGACGGGCCATACCGTAAAGGCTCTGGATCTCGCGCTCTTTCCGTTCCTGGTAATTAACCACCGGAATGGCGCTGTTGCCGAGGTTGTAAACGCCGGGCACCACCAGTTTATTTGCAGAAGCGGCGTTGTAGTCGTCACGTTGCGTCATCAGGTTGCCGCCGAACGAGAGGTTGTATGCGAAGTCGGCTTGCTGGTCGCTGTCGTAGTTAAGGAGGAAATCGAAGTTGTTTTCTTGGAAAGTGAGTAGATCCTGACGGAACTGGCCTTCTTTGAATCGTTGGGTACTGAAGGCGCGTCTCCAAGTCCTGTTTTCGCCGACGTAGTCCGTTCCGGCGCGGGCCATCAACGAGATTTGGTCGTTGAACTTGTATGTCATCGAGACATTTCCGATCAGTCTGTTTTTCACCACGCCGTTAGTGTTTTCGTGAAGCGTAAAGAACGGATTGTCGTGGTAATTGTAGTTGTAGTTAAACTGTTGGATTCCTTCCAAATCCTTTTGCCAATAGTCGCGGAGGTTGGCAGTGTTCACTTGGCGACCGTACCAGATCAGCAGGTACATGATCGATTCCGTTCCGTAGCCGTTTACCGGGCGGTTGTCGCTTTCCGTCTTGATGTAGTTGACGTTGGCGTTGACTTTCAGCTTTTCCGTCAAGTTATATCCGCCCGAGAGCTTGAAGCTGTTTCTGTTCAGGTCCGTATTTTCGAAAAGACCTTGGTTATAAGTGTTTCCGATAGAAGTACGGAAGTGACCGAACTCGTTGTTGCTGGAAAGCGAAATAGTATTCGACATGGTGAAAGCCGTCTGGTACAGCTCTTCCAGATTGTCTTCCTGCGCTACCCAAGGCGTTGCCGTGATGGCCCCACGATCGGAAAGGCTTTCGTTTGTGATGGCGCGGTTGAGGTTGTGAACGTCAGCGCCACGCTTTCCGCCCGCCGTCGGCGAGTCAAATTGCTTTATCATGCGTCCGTCCAGCAACGGTCCCCAGCTTTCGTCCACACCGTCGGCTACGCCTGACCCGTTTCCGTCATAGAATTCGAAGCTGAAATTCTTGCCCTGTCCGTATTTGTCCTGATAGTCCGGCGAAACCAACGGCGTTTCCATAGTGAAAGAGGCGTTATACTCCACCCCTATTCCCTTGCGTCCGTTGTTTCCTTTTTTGGTAGTGATCAGCACTACGCCGTTACCCGCTCTGGATCCGTAAAGCGCGGCGGCGGCGGCGCCTTTCAGTACCGACACGGACTCGATATCGTCCGGGCTAAGATCGGCTGCGTAGTTACCGAAATCGACGTTCATATTGCTGGCGTCAACCTTAGAGTTGTTTCTGGCGTCAGTAGAGTTTTTGATCGGCACGCCGTCCACTACAAAAAGCGGTTGGTTATCTCCGCTCAGAGAGTTTTCTCCGCGGATAATAATCCGGGAAGTGGAGCCAAAGCCCGAAACCCCGTTAGCGATATTCACTCCGGCGATTTTTCCGGAAAGGGAATTAACGATATTGCCCTCTTTGGCTTCGGCCAGTTTCGAACCTTCTATTTCCTGAACCTGATAACCCAAGGCCTTTACATTACGCTCAACACCCAAGGCCGTAACCACGACTTCCTCAAGAACTTCGCGATCCTCTTTCAGGCTGATGTCAATCGTAGCCCTATTTCCGATGGCGATTTCCGAAGAAATATAGCCCATATACGAGAAGACCAAAATCTCGGTGTCCGCCGGCACTTCCAGTTTGTAACGGCCTTCCACATCAGTGGTGGTGCCTTGTGTCGTTCCTTTTACATTGATAGTGGCGCCGATCAGAGGCTCGCCACTACTTTCTCCCAGAACTTTACCGCTGACGGTTCTATTCTCTTGGGCCCAAAGGTCTACGGAACTGAGTACCGTAAACATGACGGTAAGAACCGCCATTGTCATTCCGCTTAAATTCTTCCTTAGTAAAGCAAATCGCATAATTCCGAATTATGGTTTTGGTTAGTGTGTTCCAATAGATTTAATCCTATCGGTAGCCTCGTAGCTACTTTCAATTGATAGGATTATTGAAAAGTGGAATTCGAAAATCTTCAAATTCAAACTCATTAGAATAGTACCATCAAAAACTTAGTGGTACTACAAGAAAAATCCGAGATAATGCGATTTTACGGAGCCGTAAAGTAGAGAGTGGATTCGTAACTTTTTATCGTAGTTTGTTTGATATTCGCTTAATAAACGGCGAAGCTTTGTATTGATTAATATTATAAATAAAAATTGGTTGTGCTGAAAAATAAATGTTCCAGTCCTTCAGGAAGGCACAGGACAATTACGCCAAAATAAATTTGAGAATGCTGAATGGGATTATAAAGAATAAAAACTGAGAGGGTGATTCGGTACTTTGATATGCCGAATTAAAAAATAGGAAGTGTGATTTGTAAAATTCAGGCGGGCAAAGCTTCCCGTATTACGCCCAGCGCTTTTGAAACTTGGTTTTTGACGGTTTGGATCGATATTCCGAGTTTGGCCGATATTTCGTTATAGCTTAATTCCTCATCCCTGCTTAATAGAAACACTTCACGGCAACGGCAAGGTATTCTTTCCAATGCTTCCCTAAAAGCTTTTTCTGTATCCTGGTATGCTATTTTCTCTTCCGCTCCATTCGTGATTCCCATCTTTTCGAATACTTCCAGTTCGTCAATGGTCTCATGTTTGGAGCGCAGGTAATTCAACGATTTGAACTTTGTGGCCCGCAAAAGATAAGCGTTCCAATTATCCACATTTAGCTCTTCAAGCCTGTCCCAAAGGTCTGTGAAAACTTCGTGGACCACATCTTCGGAAGCTTCATGATCAAATAGAATTCTGGAAGCGTAGGTATGCATCCGCTGGTGGTGATCGAGATATAATTGCGGGAAATCGACCCTCTTTTTTTTGTCTGTTGTTTCTTCGGTAGTCGTTTTCATTGCATGTGGAATTCATAAGTAAATTATAAAAGCAAGGAGTATAAAAAATTGACAAATATGATATTATTGTTTTTACCTTTTCTTTAAGTATCCGAGTACGGAAGTTCTTGTTTTTATCAGAACATATTTCTGATTGGGGCTTACTTCCACAGAAATGGCGTTGTATTTTTATTTATTTTATCAAATAAGAAAATTAATGTTTTTATATTTTAAAAATATAAGATTCTTCCCGATTTCAAGATCGGTTTTAAAGGCTTTTTATATATTTTAGCGGGGCAATCAACGACTATATCTTTCCATGGGAATTATTAAAGACTCAAACCTGAGTAACATAGGAAAAGTGATTAAGGAAATACGTTTGGAAAAAGGCTTTAGCCTTCAGGAACTGGGCAACCGCAGTGACGTGACTCCGGGTTTGCTTTCCAAAATTGAGAATTTCCGAACTATTCCTTCAATACCCGTTCTTTTCAATATCGCCAAGGCGATGGAGGTGGAAATGAAAGACTTGGTACGGGAGGTCACCGCCAATGACCGCTCCGAAGTTATCCATATCCGAAAAGGCGAGACAATAGCGGAAGAGCGCGAGGACTCGGAAGGCCTGACGTATTTCAACCTTTTGAGCCAAAGTATTCCCGAGTCGGATATTAGAGTCAATTTGGTTGAGGTTGACGCCAAAACTTATCGTCCGCCGGTGGCTACGGATTGCCTTGAGCTGATTTATCTGGTAAGCGGTCAAGTACATTACGGCATCAGACACGAAGACTATCCGATGTCGGCTGGCGATACGCTTTACTTTGACGGAAGCCTTTTGCATTCCGTGGAAAACAAGACCGACGAAAAGGCCACATTATTCAAGATCTATTTTATGAACCGGCCGGAATAAGCTCCAGCTCATTCCCGACGCCATTGTACCGGCGGCGTTTTCTGATAAAATACATCGCAGCGAGCGACACCAGAATCACCGACATTCCAGCCAAGGCGTAGCTGGCGTTGATATAGAAACTCAACCACGAAAGGCTCGCTTGGCTGAAATTCTTGTAAAACAAGACACCGACACTGCCCAAATACCCGAACGAATCGGCGATATACATCAGGAATCCGACGTTTCCCACGGATTTGAACGCGGCGATCATCCTTTCGAACATCATAATATTGAAGGGAACGTAAGCCAAATAAAGCCCCAGGCCGGAAAGCGTGAACCAAACTTCGGCGCTGATAAGGCGGTTTTGGAAAAACACCGCGCTAAGTCCCGTAAGTAATCCGCCGACGATTACCAAAGCGTGGTTTAGCATAAAGGCTTTCATGTTGTTGCGGATGCCGGCCATTAACCCCACCACTGCCAATACTACAAGTACTATCGGAATTTCGGTTTCTGTAAAAACCATCGCGTCCGAACCGCGTCCTAGGGAAGTCCATATTTCGGCGGAAAAATTATCGCGGAAATCCCTGAAAGTCGTGAAGCCGATATAGGCGATAACCAGAAGCGTCAGCCCGGTAAAATGCTTGCGGAGCAACGTGCGGCGCTGAAGGGCGTTCATCGGTTTTCGTTCGGTTCTTAGCTTGATGTCCTCCTCGCTTGGCGGGGGAAGTTGGCGTAGCATCCAGACAAATAAGAGTAATGGTCCGAAGAATACCAGACCCGTAATTACCGGCATCCAATATTCGCTGACTCCGTACTCAACCAGTAAATATTTGCCTATGCTTTTGACCATTCCCGAAGAAAAAATCTGCGTGACGGACAATCCGATCGCAAGCACCTCCGTGTTTTTTCTCCCTTCCAAAAAACTGAAAACCAAACCGAAGACCATGCCCAGCGGAAGGCCGTTTACAAAAAGGAAAAGGATATTGTAAGGGGCCGGAACCACAGCGAACAAAAATAATCCGATACCGGAAATACCGACCAACGTGAGTATCCGGCCAGCCCGTTTTTCCGGTCTAATCCCAGACACAACCCCGATTCCGATAAATTTCGAGGCCATATAACCGATCACTTGTCCAGATACCAACAGGATTTTGTAGCTCACTCCCCAAAACATTTCCCCCTCAAAAGTAGCGACGGCGAACGGCTTCCGAAAAGCGTACATACAGGTATAAGTGCAAAATGCCGCGCTGAATGCAAAAAGTGCGAAAACCCATTCTGGCGCGTTCCGGAGCCAATCCGCCAGTTTTTTATCCTTTGACATGAATTCCAAGAATTTCGGGCAATTCGGACAGATCCTGAATCAGGTGGGTGTGCGGGTGTTGGCGAAGTTCCTCTGCGGAATACGCTCCCGTTGTAACGCCAATGACTATAGAACAACCTGCGTCGGTTCCCTGCATAAGATCTGAAACCGTATCGCCGATTTTTGCAACGCGTTTTGCTTCGGTTACGTCTAACACTTCCATGGCTTTGAAAACCATATCCGGATGAGGACGGCCGTTTTCCACTTCATCGCTGGTGACGGTGAAATCGAGCAGATTATTTTCCGCCCAGCCCAGGCGTTTGATAATAGCGTCGGCGATTGGCCGTGCAAAGCCTGTGTCCAACGCAACTTTTATTCCCGCGTCTTTAAGCGTACGGAAAGTTTTGCTGGCGTTGGGCTTTTCCTTTACGGCAGTATCCGTTTCGTAAAAACGTATCATCCGTTTTTCGAATTCCTCGTAAATATCCGATACCATCTCTTCGTTGATATCCATCGGATTCGGCAAGCGTTTTTCCAATATCATTCTGATCGCCACGGGTTTTGGATAACCCATCACTTCGTTAGCGTCTTGCCTGTCGCTCCTCACTCCAAATTCGGCCAAGGCTTCGATCAAAGCCTTATGGACGTTGTCGCTGTCGGATACCGTGGTACCCGCCATATCAAAAACCACTAATTCTATATTCATCTCTTTTTTGGTATTTGGTCTTAGGTATTAGCCTAGATCACTTAGTTTTTTAGACTTGCTTTTGCTTCGTTTTCCCAATACATGCTTTGTCGTACGGCCTCCAGAAGCCGGTCTATATCTTCGGGAAAAACATCTCCTATTGTCCCGATTCTGAAGGTCGGGGCGTCGGATACTTTTCCGGGATATATGACGAAGCCTTTCTCCTTTAGACGTTGATAAAATTCTTCGAAGGTAAATTCTTGGGCCTCCGGATATCGGAAAGCGGTGATTACTGGGGAATGAGTAGTTTTTGGCAAAAGAGGCTCGAAACCCAGCGTACTCATGCCCGCTACCAGACTCTTCTGGTTTTTCCGGTACCGCTTATGCCTTTGCTGTACGCCTCCCTCCTCTTCCAGCTCTTCAAGTGCTTTCGCAAATGCCCGAACGACATGAGTAGGAGACGTGAAACGCCATTTTCCGGCCTTTTCTTCCATGGTCTGCCATTGCGAATAGAGATCCAGCGACAGAGAGCGGGCGTATCCCTCGCAATTTTCAAGTTCCCGCCTATCGGCAATCACAAAACCGAAACCCGGAACACCCTGAATGCACTTGTTGGCCGAACTAATCAAAAAATCGATTTGCCATTCTCGCATATCCATTGGTATGCCCCCGAAACTGCTCATGGCATCCACTATCACTTTTTTTCCGTGGCGTTTGGCGACTTCCGCCAAAGGGCGGATATCGTTAAGCATTCCCGTCGTAGTTTCGCAGTGGACCATCGCCACATGCGTAATGTTCTTGTAACGGTTCAATAACGCTTCGAACTTCTTTACCGATGGCTTTTCAGTCTCTGAAAGAGAAAGTTCATAGTGACTAATATTCAAATATTTTGCAATTTCGGAAATACGCTTTCCGTAAGCTCCGTTAGCGATTACGGCCAATGCGCCCTCAGGCGGGATTACGGATCCAATTACGGACTCTACGCTGAACGTCCCGCTACCTTGCATAAGCACTGAAGTGTAGTCACCTTCTGTTGAAGCTAATGATTCTAATTTATGACGAATACGCTGTACAATAACATTGTAATCATCATCCCAAGTACACCAGTCCCTTAGCATGGTTCTTTTGACACTGGGCGTCGTGCTTAAGGGGCCCGGAGTTAGCAACAAATAAGGATTGTCAATCTCCATATCTAGATCTTGCTGATTTAGTACAGGATCAAGATGGAACTAAAGTGAGTAATATTCAATAATGTGAATTCAATTTCATCGAAGCTTAACCTAGAGGCCATCTTGGTTTTGGAAAAATACAGAAACCTAATATTGGCCTAAAAAAGAGAGAACGGCCCCGGGACACCCCCGAGCCGTTCAATATTTCGACCCATCTGATTAATTATATTCTTAAGAGCAAAGAGCGTTCAAATGTTTGAGGTTAGGTGAAATATTGTCCGGAACGCATTGAGGACACGACGTTTGTAAATTGTCTGAACGAGGCTATCTGTTCCACTATCTCCCTTTCATTGAACTCGTTCAGCACATCTATAGCCGTCTGCCAATTATTGAATAACAACACGGCCTCATGTTGGAAAGTATCAAAGCGGGCTTTGCGCATGTTTTCCAGCAAAGGCGCTTTGGTCTTAAGCCGTAACAAAGCCTCCATAAAACCGATATCCATCGCCATGGTATCCACATGTTCCGCCTCACGCCCCATTACCGGCGCTATCACGCGCCGGGTCAGACTTATCTTACCCACAACTTCCTCACCCGCTTTCGCCTTGTCTTTTCTACGTAAAAAAGCCTGGATATAGCTCCGAAGGTGTCCGGCCAGCCGTGTCCGCAAATCAGAGGCGAAGGCTTGGAAGGCCAACGGATTGCGTTCATAATCTTCCGTGACTCTGGCTGTCCATAAAAATTCTTCCTCTTCCGCCCTATAGCGGTCCAATGTCGTCGGGTCTTCAATACTCCTAAGCAAAAGGTGCATACCATAGGCGCTTAGCGTTTGGTCCAATCCATTGATGGCGTTTGGGGTGTCTTTGAAACGGTAAGGCGAGAACGATTCCCCAAAATCGCGTACGTCCGGCCCTCCGCCTTTAAATTCCAGATCAAACAATACGTTTCCGGCGTGCATTCCTTGCCAGAACCTGTCAAAGTTCCCCAAGAGAAGGTCATGCAATAACAATTCGCCCAAAGCCCTCTGGGCTTCCGCTCTCCGGAAAAGGTTTTTTAGGAAAAGGATAGTAGGATGCTTCCCTATTTTTTTCTCTATCTGTTCATATGAATAGCCCTTGACCCGCTCCATCACAATACACTTGAATTTCTCTTCGGCGTCTTCGTCCGCCCCCACGTTATGCGTACAGATATGGGCGAAGAATTCGGCGTCTGCACTACTGCCTTGGCGAGCTACTTCTGCCATTTTCCTTAACATTTCCGAATCCTTTGGAAGAGGAACACTAGCTGGCGCCGTAGCTTCGTGGCCCATCATCCGGATAAAATTGGACGCGAAAGCCTGTTTCTCGTGGTGCTTGGCCCATTGCTCCAACTCTCCCACTCCCGATCTCGGGAATTTGACAATAAACTGCGCTCCCGGCGTCCCTTGTTCCGGGTCAATATCCGTCCTATACTGGCATTCGAACACAAACCCGAATTCTCCTTGCTCACCAAATTTCTTTATCGAAGCGGGATCCAGAAGTTCCGGGTTAAAAGTCATAAAGAAAATATTTCGATAGACCGCCGCCGCCGCGGGTTGGGGCCTCACGCCAAAAAGATTCTCGGGTTCGGTGTCGGGCTTATCCAGTTCCTCAAAACGGAAACCGGAAACCGCCAGCGGCACACGAACGTCCTTTACGGTATCGAAATTGATATTTGGCGGAGGGCCTTCCGCTCCGGTATTTTCGGAAGTAGCGGACGGAGGCACTTGAGCCCCCGTGGTTCCGATTTCTTCGTAGTCCAGCGCCACAGCCTCATTATCAGCGTTCCTGCGATGGAATTTTCTTCTTCCCTGTGGCAAGCCCGCCTCAAAAAACAAACGACGTTCGGCTTCGTCTTGGGACATCGCCCCGGTAAATTGCGCCAGCGCTCTCGCGAAAGTGATATACGGCGGGTAAAAACTCAATGAGTTACCTGAGCTGGAAGAGTAGCTATACATATATTCAGTAGCGGAAAGGCTTCTGGGCAACACATACTCTTTACTGAAAACACCGGACGTGGAAAACTCGGGCTTCCCCCCCAATCCCCCAAATTTCACTTTCATGGCCGACCCCATAAACGACCGAGTTTTTCTGGCATGTTCCGTCAGAAGCAACAACCCAGTGGGGAACGACATCAACTGTCCGACCCAGCTTCTGTAAAGCATTTCTTCTTTCTGGTTTTTGGCCTCGCTCACTACCGAAGTCCTTAGAAAAGAGGGCAGTTGGCCTTCTTCAAAATCGGCCGAAACCGGCCCCGCCTTCTTTTTTGGTTTTGCGGCGTCGCCCGGCTTTCCGGTTTTATACATATAGGTAGGACACATCGGCAAACCTTTGGCCCTGAGTTCTTGGGTAAGGGTCGCTCTTTCTTCTTGGATCTCGTCCAACAAGACTGAATACACGTCCAGATAAGGCATTTCCCGGGCTTCGTCCAAGGCTTCCATTGGGATTGGATTTTCGGAATTCCACCTGAATACCTGCGCTTCGATATCCCGCAACAGTACCAAGCGGTCCCAAATATTATCGCGTAGCGTGGTGCTGCTCTCCGCTTGGGCTACCAGATGGTGGTAAGCGTCCAGATAATCGGAAATAAAAGACACGTATGACGGCCAACGCCCCCGCTTTAATGCCGCCGTATCGCCAATGGCCGTTTCCAGTTCACGGCGCTGATCTTTTAGGGCCTTTGTCAGAGCCTCACCCTCTTCCGTCATATCTTTGCGGCGCCGGTACACTTTGGAGGCGTCCACCAGCGCCAACGACCTAAAAGTGGTGGCGTTCATAATCGCTTGGATTGGCGCCACCGTTTCTTTAGGGGCCGGTGAGGCCGTTGCGCGATTACGCGGTCGTTTATGTCTGCCCGGCTCTTTGAACATTCTTTAGGGTTACTCTAATCGAAGAATGTCTTCAATAAAAGTTCCGGACTTGTCCAAAAACAGAAAACCCGTAGAATCGAGTCCACGGGTTTTATTTATATCATTCTTATTTTTTAGGCTTACACCACTTGCTCTACCTCGTTCAGGTTTTCGTCTACGGCCGTGAGTCTTGGGTTGATCAAGTGCATGATCAAGAGAATTACCAAGTAAGCCGAACCGGCAACCAAGAACATCCAGAAATAAGCATCCGAACCAACACCGTCTAAGTATTTACCCAACGCAAAGTCAACCGCCATACCGGTCACGGCGCCGATCATACCACCGATACCCACAACCGAGGCAGTGGCTTTCTTAGGCATCACGTCAGAAGCCATGGTGAAAAGGTTAGCTGACCATGCTTGGTGACCACCCGATGCGATAGCGATCAAAAGCGCTGCGATCCAAGGGTTATCAGTCAATGTAGCGAACACTACAGGTACAATACACAAAGCGCAGATCAACAATGATGTCTTTCTGGCCGCGTTAAGTTTCCATCCTCTTTCGATGAAGAATTTAGACAAATATCCACCGCCGATACTACCAAAGTCGGCGACGATATAGATCAAAACCAGGGCTGCGCCAAGTTCCTTAATCTCGAATCCGAAGGTGTCCTTGAAGAACATACCACTCCAGAACATAAAGAAATACCAAACGGCGTCAGTCATTTTACCGATACCGAAGGCCCAAGTCTGACGCAACGGCAATACTTTGGCCCAAGAAAGCTTGGTAGCAGGTTCTTCCTCAGTGGCTTTTCCATCGGTTTGGTCCTGAAGGATGTACTCCAACTCCTCTTTCGATACTTTCGGATGCTCTTCCGGCTTCTTATACATTTTCAGCCATGAGATCACCCACAGGGCACTGAAAGCGCCAGTCACCAAAAAGGCGTATTGCCAATTGGTTCCGTCCTCCATCACGATGGCTGCTACGGCAATAGGGGCCAAAATAGCGCCTACGTTTGAACCAGCGTTGAAGATTCCCGTAGCGAATGCTCTATCCTTCTTAGGAAACCACTCCGCAACTGTTTTTACTGCGGCAGGGAAGTTACCGGCTTCGCCAAATCCCAGTCCGAAACGGGCGCCCATAAAGGCGATCATACCAAAAGCGGGACGCAAGAGCGCATGTAACATACCGAATGTACTCCAGATCGCAATTGACACCGAATATCCGATACGTGTTCCGAATTTATCAATGATTCCGCCCATTGTCAGCATACCAATGGCGTACGCCGCTTTGAATGCGATATTGATGTTCGCATAATCGGTTTTGGTCCAGTTGAAGATATCCTCCAAGGTTGGCGCAAGTACACCGATAATACTACGATCCATATAGTTGATCGTAGTGGCCGCAAAGAGCATCGCCAAGATCCTATAACGGTACTTTCCCGCCGGTTTCTCGACGCCCACCTTCGGCGCCTGTGAAATGTTTTGAGTTTCCATAAAAGAAAAATTAAGACTTATGTTGTTTCCCTATCTATCGGCTACACCGTAAAAATCAGGCGCCTTTCCTTATTTCCTTGATCCATTCGAGCGACTGTGCAGTCTTGGCGCTGATCGCTTCATAATCGAACTCTCCCGAAGCGGTTTTCACCATCAGCTGGCTACCCATTCCTACGCAGTAGGCTCCGGCTCCGATCCACTGTTCCAGACTCTCGCGATCCGGCGTTACGCCTCCCGTAGGCATAATGCTCGTCCAAGGGCAAGGTCCGCTCACGGCCTTGATGAATTCCGGTCCGCCAACTTGCTTGGCTGGGAAGATTTTCACCACTTCGGCACCCCACTCTTCCGCCTGCGAGATTTCGCTGAGCGATCCGCAACCCGGCATCCAAGCCACTTTTCGGCGGTTACAAACTTTCGCCGACTCGTAATTGAGGATTGGCGCAACTACGAAATCCGCTCCGTTTTGGATATAAAGCGTAGCCGTAGGGCCGTCTACGATCGAGCCTACGCCTATACGCATTTCCGGGAGTTCGGCACGGACGTATTTCACCAACTCGGCGAAAATCTCGTGCGCGAAGTCACCACGGTTGGTGAATTCGAACACGCGCGCTCCACCCTCGTAGCAACTCTTTGCGATGCTTTTGCACACCTCGACATCCGAATGAAAAAACACGGGAACCATACCCGTTTCGTTCATCGCCGTATATACCTGGATTCTATTGAACTTAGCCATCTTGAATTCTGTAATGAAATTGCGCCGGTGCCCCGCTTGAAAAAACCTTCTCACTTTCCGCTCCGGCGTTTACTTAAAAATCGCGATTTTCAACGCCTGTCATAGTTACGAAATTCTCCGCAATCCATGACAGGCTCGCAACATTGAGTATCTATACGTTCACCATCTGGTTTACTTCATGGAATTTGAAGTAGTCCTTGGCGTTGTGGTAACTGATGTTTTTGACCATCTGTCCCAGCTGGTCATAGTCCGCTGGAAGCAATCCTTTCTCGATGTCCGTACCGATAAGGTTACAGAGAATTCTGCGGAAATAATCATGGCGAGGGTAAGAGAGGAAACTGCGCGAGTCAGTCAACATACCTACGAAACGGCTCAGGAGCCCGAGGTTCGAAAGGGCGTTCAACTGCATCTCCATTCCTTCTTTCTGATCCAGGAACCACCAGCCCGATCCGAACTGCATTTTGCCCGGGTAAGTGCCGTCTTGGTAGTTACCGATCATGGTAGCCAAAACGTAGTTGTCTCTCGGGTTGAGGTTGTACAGGATAGTTTTGGCCAACTGGTTCGAATCGTCCAGACGGTTGAAGAAGTTCGACAACGGACGGGCCATCGATACGTCGTGGATAGAGTCGAATCCCGTGTCCGGTCCGAGCGAACGGAACAGGCGCGAGTTGTTGTTACGGATAGCGCCGATATGGTACTGCTGCGTCCAGCCTTTGGCGTGGTACATTTTGCCCAATTCGTGCATTACGGCGCCACGGATTTTCTCAGCCTCTACGGCCGAAACGCTGGCTCCGCCTCTCACTTTGTCGAAGATAGCCGAAGCTTCAGCCTCAGTGTAGTCTTCCAAAGGCATAGATTCCACACCGTGGTCAGAAAGACGGCATCCCACTTCGTGGAAAAATTCCACACGGTTTTCCAAAGCCTGAAGCAAAGCCGAGTAGCTGTTGATTTCGACGCCGCTGGCTTCGGCCAAACGGTCTACATAAGCGTTGTAAACTTCGGCGTTCTCCACACTGAACGATTTGTCAGGACGGAAAGTCGGCAACACTTTGATGTCGAAGCTCTCGTCCTGGGCGATCGCCTTGTGGTATTCCAACGTGTCGGCAGGGTCGTCGGTAGTACAAACCACGCGCACGTCAAATTTCTTCATCAAGCCACGGGCCGTGTATTCCGGCTGCTTGAGTTTTTCGTTACACTCGTCATAAATTTCACGAGCGGTTTTCGGGCTCAAAAGCTTGTCGATGCCGAAAGCGTTCTTGAGCTCCATATGCGTCCAGTGGTAAAGCGGGTTGCGCATGGTATGCGGTACCGTCTCTGCCCACTTTTCGAATTTTTCCCAATCCGTGGCGTCGCCCGTGCAGAAGCGCTCGTCCACTCCGTTGGTACGCATAGCGCGCCACTTGTAGTGGTCACCGCCGAGCCATACTTCAGACATCGAAGAGAAAACCTTGTTTTCGGCGATCTCTTTAGGGTCGAGGTGGCAGTGGTAATCGATGATCGGCATATCCGCCGCATAGTCGTGGTACAAACGCTTGGCAGCGTCGTTGTCCAAAACGAAATCCTTATCCAAAAAATTTTTCATGATAATATCAAAACCGTAATTCGAAAATACCCGGAGGGAAAAACGCCCGCCGGAAACATTTAAGAGAGGTTTCCGCAAAATTCAGAAACCGATATAGCCAGAAGCCTAAACTCCGGAACAAGAAAGCCGGACACTGGCGCCCGGCTTTTATATTCTTAGCGGGAAACTCTTCCCGGGTTCTGTCCGTTCATCAACCCTTCCACTTCCTCGAAAGTGGCGATGTTGAAGTCGCCGTGCACCGTGTGCTTCAAAGCGCCCGAAGCTACGGCGAAGTTGATCGCTTTCTGCGGATCGTCAAATTTGATAAGTCCGGCAATGAGTCCGCCCATAGTCGAATCTCCGCCGCCTACGCGGTCCACAATGTCCGAAACCGAATACTCCGGAGCCACTACGTAAGTGCCTTCGTCCCAAAGTACGCCCGAAACGTAGTTGTGCGAGGCCGAATCTCCGCGGCGGATCGTCAGCACGATCTGCTTGTTGGCGGGGAAACGCTTGGCCATCGCGTCGCAAATGTTTTTGTAGTATTCTTGCTGGGTTTCTCCCTCTTGGCGGTCCACTTCCACGCCCAAGATCGTGCGCACGTGCTCTTCGTTACCGAGTACCACGTCGCAATATTCCACCAGCTGAGGCATGATTTCCTCGGCCGATTTGCCCCAGTTCCAGAGCTTGGCCCTGTAGTTCAAGTCCATCGAGATTTTCAAACCGCGCTCTTTGGCGGCTTTTACAGCCTCGAAGGTAGTGGCGCAGGCTTCTTCGGAAACCGCCGGCGAGATGCCGGTAAAGTGGAACCACTCGGCGCCGTCAAAGGCCTTGTCCCAATCGATTTGGCCTTGCTCCAATGTAGCGAAGGCCGAAGCGTCGCGGTCATAGATCACTTGGCTAGGACGGCATCCTACTCCAGGCTCCAGAAAATAAATGCCGAGGCGATCGCCGCCAAACACCAAATCCCGGGTATTGACCCCGTATTTTCTCAATTCCATGTCCACGGCCTTGCCCAGCGCATTGTCTGGCACACGACTTACGTACGACACGTCGAATCCGTAACCGGCCAAAGCGACGGCCACGTTGGCCTCACTTCCGCCATAATGCGCGTCGAACGAAGACGTTTGAGCCACGCGTTGCTTATGCGGCGTCGCCAAACGCAACATGATTTCTCCGAAAGTAACGACTTTTCCCATAACTGAATCGTATAGCGCGCCGCACACAGCGACGCTGAAAATTGTATGCGCGGAAAAACCCTCCCTTCTTTTCCGCATAAGTTTGAAAACCGGCCGGAAACGGCAAGCGCACAATGCAAAAGGAAATCAATCCCAAAGTTCCATATAACCGCTAACCACCGCACGCCTGACCTATATTCCGGTCCGGTTTTCTAAATTTTTTATTTCAATTCGGCCAATTGAGCCTCCATCTTGTCGGCGTAGATCGTACGCTCGATACCAAGCTCAAGACCGCGCAATTCGGCAAGACCGCGAAGACGACCGATGCAAGAGTAGCCAGGGTTGGTTTTCTTGGTCAAATCGTCAATCATTTTGTGTCCGTGGTCCGGACGCATCGGCATACCGCGATCGGCACGGCCTTCGTCCAAACGGCGGTACTGCTCGGCCAAAAGGGCCTTCATCACGCCGTACATGTCCACGTCGCCGTCCAAGTGGTCCGCCTCGTGGAAATTTCCGTCGGCGTCTCGCTTGGTGCTGCGCAGGTGTACGAAGTTGATGCGGTGCCCGAGACGATCGACCATTCCGGCCAAGTCGTTTTCCTCGATCACTCCGAACGATCCCGTACACATCGTGAATCCGTTGCTCACGGAATCCACCACGCCAAGGAACCACTCCAAATCGCTCTCGGTGCTGATTACGCGAGGCAATCCCAAGATTTCGAATGGAGGATCATCAGGGTGAACAGCCATGCGCACACCCGATTCCTCAGCCACTGGAATGATTTCCTTGAGGAAATACTCGATGTTCTCACGCAATTCCTTGTCACCGATATTGGCGTACTCGTCCAATACGTTCTGGAATTCCTCAAGGGTATACCCCTCTTCGGCTCCCGGAAGACCGGCGATGATATTTTTGGTCAACAAAGCGATATCTTCCTCGCTCATCGCCTCGAAATAGCGGCGGGCGCTTTCTTTACGCTCCGAAGCGTAATCGTTCTCCGCGCCCGGACGCTTGAGGATAAACAGCTCGAAAGCCGCGAACGCGTCGGCCTCGAAGCGCAAAGCTTCAGAGCCGTCGGCTACTTTGTAGGTCAAGTCGGTACGGGTCCAGTCCAGTACCGGCATAAAGTTGTAGCAAACCGTGTCGATACCGCAAGCGGCCAAGTTGCGGATACATTCCTTATAAATCTCGATGTATCCGTCGCGCGAAGGTTTTCCTTTCTTGATATCCTCATGTACAGGAATACTCTCCACCACAGACCAACGGAGGCCTTTGGCTTCCACCTCGTCTTTACGCTTCTGGATTTCCTCGACGGTCCAAACCTCGCCGTTAGGGATATGGTGCAACGCGGTAACGATGCCCGTAGCGCCCGCCTGACAGATGTCGTCAAGGCTAACAGGGTCATTCGGACCGTACCAGCGCCAAGTTTGTTCTAATGCCATGTCTCTTTTTTTTGAATAAGCTTAAACGCCACTGAAAGCGCTGAAACCGCCGTCGATCGGAATAACGATACCCGTCACGAAGCTAGCCGCCTTAGAGCAGAGGTAATGAATCGACCCGTTCAGCTCTTCAGCGTCGCCGAAACGCTTCATCGGCGTGTTGTCGATGATGGTGTTGCCGCGGTCAGTGAACGTTCCGTCAGGGTTAGTCAAAAGCGCGCGATTCTGCTCGCCGATGAAGAAGCCCGGCGCAATAGCGTTTACGCGAACGCCTTCGCCAAACTTAAGCGCCATCTCCACAGACATCCATTTTGTAAAGTTGTCGATCGCCGCTTTGGAGGCCGAATAGCCCACTACGCGAGTGATCGCCGACTGCGCAGTCATAGATGATATATTTACTATACTGCCCTCGCCTTGGTCGGCCATAACTTTACCGAAAACAAGTGTCGGCATTACGGTACCGTTCAGGTTAAGGTCAGTCACCTTGCGGAAATCGTCCATCTTCAGGTCGAAGATAGTCTGGTCAACACCGATGGTGGCGCCAGGCATATTTCCGCCGGCCGCGTTGATCAGGATGTCCACCCTGCCCCACTTGGCCATAAGCTTGTCTTTGGCGGCCTCAAGTTGCTCCTGATCGAGCACGCTCGACACCAAAGCCGTGGCCTCACCGCCGATTTCCTTGAGTTCCGCCACTCTTTTTTTAGTAGGTTCCTCATGAAGGTCGAGGATAGCTACTTTCACGCCCGCTTTTACAAGGCTGACGGCCATACTGCCACCCAACGCCCCGGCGCCTCCGGTAATGACCGCTACTTTTCCGTGTAGGTCAAAAAGATTATTCATGACAAGAAAAATTTGGTGCTTATTCTATTAATAAAGAATTGTACTTTTCTGCAATCGCAACGCAAAACGTGAACTTTTACCGTCTTACGATAGTACTAGTTACGCGAAAAACGAATCCCGAACAATAGGACTTGTCCGTCACATCAACCGGGAAGGGTCTCGGGACGCGTCCCGGCGAAAATTTATTTTTTCTTTAGCTCTTTAGGCAAAAAGAAAAGGGTCTAAAAACGGGGTTTTAGAGAACTAGAGGGGCGTTCTCGCGTTTTTTGACTATATTTATCCCTACACGTCAGGCGCCCCTTTTAGCCAATCGGAAGTCGCTTACCGAACAGGGCACGCCGGACCCCACCGTTTGCAAAACAACTCCGCCCAAGCGGACGACAAAACACGATTAGCCCAATGAAAAGACCTGTTACCATAAAGGACATCGCCAAGATGCTCGGCATTTCCAAGTCTACGGTTTCACGGGCCATCAGAGGCAGTGAGGAAATCAATCCGGAGACAAAAAAGAGAATCATGGATTTGGTAGAGGAACTGGACTACCAGCCCAACGCCTTTGCCAGAAGCCTGCTCAAACACCGATCTAACACTATCGGTGTCGTAATTCCAGCCATCGAAAACAGTTTCTTCGCAAACCTGATCAGCGGCGTGCAGCATGTGGCCCACTCAAAAGGCTATAATGTTATGATCTGCCAAACCAACGATTCTTTCGACCGCGAAGTCAGTGATATCAGAACCCTGTGTCGCCATCAAGTGGACGGCATCATACTTTCCCTTTCGTCTGAAACCAAAAGCTTTGACCACCTGCAAAGCGTGATCGACAAGGATATCGCGTTTGTGATGGCCGACCGGACCACGCACAAGATCGAAGCGCCGAGAATATTGGTAAACGACAGGGACGGCGCCTACAACGCGACCAAACACTTAATAGAAAACGGTTACCGTAATATTATACATTTGGCCGGCCCCGAAAGCCTTGAAATAGCCAACCTAAGGGCACAGGGCTTCTCCGACGCAATGGAAGAAGCCGGAAGCACCGATATCGATTCGAAAATATTCCGTTGTCCGTTCCGCGAGGAAAAGGCCCGAGAACTCACGCTTGAACTCTTGAAAGACGGCGTGAAATTCGACGCCGTATTCGCAGCCAGCGACAAAATAGCCGTGGGCGCCATGATGGCCATCAAAGAGGCCGGGCTATACATTCCCGACGACGTGGCTTTGGTAGGCTTCACCGACTTGCCGATGGCCAAACTGCTGACACCGTCACTTACAACCATACAGCAACCCGCACAGGAAATGGGAAGAAAGGCCGCCGAGCTGTTGCTTGAAAGTATCGAGGACAAGGAAAGCCACGACTCTTCAGATTACGTAATGACTACTAGGCTTATCCAGCGGGAGTCGACAAAGAGTAAAGTGGGCAAAGCTTAATAACAACTATGCCCAATATTTTTGAGAATATACCGGACACGCTCAAAGAGGAATTTTTCGAAACCCTCGCCGAAGGAAAATCGGTGAGGGTGGAGAGAATCGTATCGGAAGGCCACGTTTCTCCCGACGGGTTTTGGTATGACCAAGAGGAACACGAATGGGTAATCCTTCTGGAAGGCGAAGCCCGGATAGATTTTGAAAAGGGCAAAACAACCCAACTACACAAAGGCGACCATGTGCTGATACCGGCCCACCGCAAACACAAGGTCAGCTACACAAGCACGAAGCCACGAGCTGTTTGGTTAGCCGTTTTTTTCAAGGCACAGTAATCTCAACTTCTCAGTTCAATCAAAAAAGTCCGCTCTTCCTCACTGGGAAAAGCGGACTTTTCATTTTGTCTGGATTGATTATCACCTTATCGATGGCGAATCATTCATCCAGTAAAACGTACTTTGGCAACTCGGTGTTTTTCTCTTATTCAAAAGAAAAACATACACCCATTCCGTTCAAACTCTCATTAATATGGGAATTGCAAACAGTATAAGCAGGAATACAATTTGTAATAATACTTTCATGTGTTAAAAAAATCTCCTGATAGACCTTCCAACATTCATTTACCTCGCTAAAAGCACAAAGCAACTTAACTCTGTGAGTGTTTAGCGTTTATAATTTACAAAAAAGCGTCAAAAAACTCACATCAAACTCACTTTAATTTTCTTCCGCACAAATTTTGAGGTTTAAATTTTTAATTAAATTATATTAGAAATATTTCATCGCAAAAAAAGCATATTTCAAACTAAAACACATTTTTATCCTTTAGCCTAGAAGACCAACTAAAGACAACCCACATGAGAATAAAACGTTAAAAGACCCGGGAGAACTTTTCGGAAAAACGCAAAATAGAGCACCCTTTTATTATCCTATATCCCAACCGAAAGCTTATGAAGCTAAAACTGTCCAGGAACTTACTTTTTATTATTGCGGGAATCATCGCTTCAGGTTTCGCCTGTTGCCATTTCGTTTTGCCCAAAATGATCATTGAGATTGACCATGGGTTTATTCCAAAAACAGAAGTTCCACAATCCAGGAAAACCGCGTTATTGGCCAGTTTGAAAAATGTACCCACAAGATTTTCCGTAACCAGTCACGATAGTTTTGAGATAAAAGGACTGATTAGCAAGGCTGATCCCGTAAGCAGAAAAGGAGCCATTATATTGGCACACGGTATCAGGGCCTACAAGGAACACTTCGCTCCCCTAGCCCGCAGAGCGAACGATAAGGGATTTGACGCTATCTTGATCGACCTAAGGGCACACGGCGAGAGCCAAGGAAGGTATTGCACATTCGGCTTTCATGAGAAAAAGGACATCAGCAGGGTAATCGACTATCTGGAAGCCAACGGCCACGCCGACAACCTCGGAATTTGGGGACAGTCACTTGGCGGAGCGGTGGCGATGCATAGCTTGGCGCACGATTCCCGCCTGCGGTTCGGCATAATCGAAAGCTCGTTTTCTGACTTTGACAAAACCGTTCATGATTATTTCAAAAGATTTTCGGGCGTTAATGTTCCGTTCTTCGCCGATTTCTTAATAAAACGGGCCGGTGATATAGGAGAATTTGACACCCAAAACGTCCATCCGCACCTAGCGGCCCGAAGCGTAAGCCAGCCAGTCCTGATATCGCATGGCACTGCCGACGGGCGCATTGACATAAAATACGGCAGGAAGAATTTTCAAAATCTGAAAAGTAAGAAAAAGAGATTCGTTGAGGTGGAAGGCGCTAATCATGTGAACGTTTGGCAGACAGGTGGCGAACGATACTGGGCCGAAGTCTTCGGCTTTATTGAGTCATCACTAAAATGACGGGCTATGCTGTTCGACTTTATCCCCGCCGAATCTGTAAACTGGATTTTCAAGGCCCTGATCTTGGCTTACAACCTTTTGGTGCTGATTACGGTCATTTCCGTTCTTCTGGAAAACCGTCCGCCACTTAAGACTATCAGCTGGATTGTGGTGCTCGTTTTTGTCCCTGTAGCGGGTTTGTTTTTTTATTTTATACTGGGCGAGGGTATTCACAAACACATCAAATTCAGAAAGAAAAAGCGAAATGACGCCGAACGCCTCCGGGAGTACCGCCGGCAACAGATGGAAATGATGGCCGGCAATCCGAAAAAGGATATCAAAGCCATAAAGACCAAGGCCGACCTAATCGAACTTTCGCTGAACCTAGAGAACTCCTTATTATTCCAGAAGAATAAAATCAATGTCCTTTATAACGGACACGAGACTTATGTGGAGCTGATTAACGCCCTGAAGAAAGCCCAGAATCATATCCATTTCGAATATTATATTTTCGAAGAAGGCGACGTGGCTAATGAGATAAGAAAGATCTTGTGCCAGAAAGCCGAATCGGGCGTAAAAGTCCGCTTTATCTACGACGGTGTGGGAAGTTTTTGGCTGAGTTCCGCTTTTGTCAACTCCCTGCGGGAATCGGGGGTCGAGGCCTTACCTTTTCAGCCCGTTAGGTTTCCGAAACCATTGCGTGATATCAATTACAGGAATCACCGGAAAATCGTGGTTATCGACGGGAATATCGGGTTTATCGGCGGAATCAATATTTCGGACAAATACCTGTTGCCCGACGATAAACTGGGTTTTTGGCGCGACACTCACCTAAAAATAGAAGGCGCCGCGGTACACGGCCTCCAAAACGTATTTGTAGGTGACTGGACTTTCCTCAAAAAAGATTTCGTCCCGAATATCAGTAGCCTTTTTCCTCCAAACCAAGTGGAAAGCGAATGTTTTACGCAGATTATCTCCAGTGGGCCGGACACGTATTTCCACACGCTCAAAGACGTTTTCTTCGCGGCCTTCGCCCGGGCGAAAAAAAATATCCATATCTGCACCCCGTACTTTATGCCGGACGACAGCATTCTTACGGCTTTAAAAATCGCCTCACTTAGCGGTGTCGAGGTCAAGGTGATTCTGCCCAAACGTTCGGACGCAAAACTAGTCGGCGCTTGTACCCGCTCCTATATCCGCGAACTTCTCGACCACGGAATCCAAGTATACCTCTATCGTCCGGGGTTTATACACTGTAAAGTGATCCTGATCGACGGCCTGATTTCTTCTGTCGGTACAGCCAATATGGACTACCGAAGTTTTTCGGAGAATATGGAAGTCAACGCCATTGTCTATGACAGGGAAGTCTACGGAAAGCTTGAAGCCCAATTCGGCCAGGATATTCAGGATTCTGATCTCGTAGTAGCCCAAGAATGGAAACAGCGGGGAAAACTGAAAAAAGCCGCCGAATCCGTCGCTCGCCTATTCGCTCCATTGTTTTAGCTTTTGGGTATTTGGTCTGAGGTATTAGGTATTGACTACTGGGTACTTCAGCGTTGCAGATACCTAAGACCAAATACCTGATGCCTCATACCTAAAGCCAAATACCGACTTCTATTCCCAAACCTGCAAGCCGAATTCATGTTATAGGGATATTGCAAATCAAAACTCTAAAGATGAAAGCGCTAAGCAGATTTTCGATTTTGATACTATTGGCAGGGGTATTTGGCGCCTGCGGTAGCGACGAAGCCCAAAACAAACTCAATGACGAGCTACAAATGATCGTGACTTCCTCTGAGGGAAATCACAGTGTTTGGCAACCGCTGCATGTAGATATGACCTTCGCCAACGCCGATAGACTCAGCACGGTTTCGCTGGTCCGCGAAGACAAAGTGACCGACAGCCATCTGGTCACAAACCTTACCGAAGGGATGTTTTCTTTCACCTACACCCCCGTCGCCGCGGACGCCGGCAAAACGGTGAAGTTTAAAGTCTCCGCCAGCCTGGACAATAATGTACAGGCCGAGAAGGAGTTTCAGGTGACATTCTCGAAATTCCCGACAGCGAACCAAATGTTTAAGGGACAAGCCACGCTTCAGGGAAACAACGTGAATTATCAGATCTCGCACAATTCCCTCAATGCGAACGCATCTACCGCCAACACGGATATTATCAAGAAAAGGGAAACGCTTTACGGCACCTATCTTACCAACGCCATCTCAAACATTGACTTCTATATAGTATACCCGATTAACGGAAGCAACTGGAGCCTTGAGGACGGATCGACAGCTGAAGGCCTATACAAAATATTCAATACGGAACTTCCTGGCCAGAAAAAATACACGGACCAAGACATCTTGTTCCCCGCGACTTTCCTTTTGCCAATCGTGAGCGGATTCCCGACTACTCCAAACTCGGTCATCGCTTTCAAAACCAAATCGGGAAGGTACGGCGTGCTGCAAGCCAAAGTCAACAACGCTGAAGATTATACTATAAGTGTCGAAATGAATGCGTTCACCATCAATGCGGAGACTAATTTCTAGTCCTTTGTATCAAGTATTTAGTCAGTGGTATTAGGAATTGTATCGGTACAATTCCTAATACCACAGGTTAATCCCGGCTACTTAAAACCAAATTCCCACGCTCGTTTTGATTCCTTTGCGTTATGCCGTAAATTTATAGTGGTTGGTGTCATGATTTTTTGACTTGGCTTGGCCACTGTTGGATTAGAGGAATTTAAAAGGATCGATCGATGAGCCGTCATTTCCATCTCGTTTTTGCCCTAGTTTTTTTATTTCCCTTTTTGGGGATGAAACCCGTAAAACCCAAAAAACCTTTTGTTATCGTAAGCGGAAAAGTTGATATCGAAGTTTTTTCAATCAAAAAAAGGAAGAAGATCCGGTCTTTCTATTCGGATGTGGAGACTCCCGTTTGTATGGAGGATATCTGTGAACTGGCCAAACTCCGGCTATTTTGGGATGAAAACGGTAACTATTGCGGATTCAAAACACCTAAAAAACACGGCCTGACGAAAATAGACCACCGCCCGTTCTCGGAGTCGGACTATAAAGCTCTTGACGCTTTTTTAAGAAAGGATAATCCGCCGTTTGAAAATATGGAGCCCGTACAATTAGTTGACGGGATTACCGGCGCCACAGTTCCCGAGCTGAAGTCCCATTGTGTTCCGGGTGCCGTGTTCACCACTTATACGCTTTGGCAAATAGCCCATAGCCAGGTTCCCAAAGCCCTTCGTGAAAAACTGAACATCGAAAAAAAACCGGCCGGAAAAAACTCCGAAGCCGGTCTCAAACAATCAACAAAACCCATTCATTAACAGAACTCCGGTCAAATCACCAGAAATATCTTCCTTTGTCTCCTGACAGAAACTGATAACCTATCACGACCTCGTGACTGCCTTTTCCGTCGGAACTCATTTCGGGAGTCGGGAGGTCGTAAGAATACGAGAAGCGGATCTTTTTGCTAACCGTAAGGCCAAAAAGGGCCGTTACGGCATCACGGTCTTTGTATGCGACTCCAAAGTCCAAAACATTTTTATAATCTGCCCTGGCGGCAAGTAAATAAGCGTTTTTAGAATGCGCTAATATTTTATAGTGCGCACTGCCCAACAATGACCAATCCGCACTGAAAATCCACCTGTATCCGGCGTTAAACCCGTGACCTGTATATCCTACCAAAGCGTCCGCCTCATCCGACACTGTAGGGCTCCCCAAGCGCTGGCTAAAAGTGTATCCGAAATAGAAATTCTTACGGAAAACAGCCACACCGACTTGCAAATCATAGCTTGTGGATTCCCCTCCATCATTTAGTAAATCCTGATAAGTCGGGTCATCTCTTCTGCGCGGGCGAAGATTGTCCAAGTCCAGATTCCAATTATCGATATAAAACGAGGCTCCGCCAGATACTGTCCAAGAACGGGCAAGAGGCACGTAGTATGAATACGAAGCTCCGCCCACCACATGCCGGTAATCGCTGACAGACCTTTTGTAAACAAAGGCCCCGACACCGTGCCTCGACTGTGGCGATTCTTCCGCCTCGTACTGGGCATGGCGGTTCTCCCCGATTCCTTCCCTATATCTGGACAACGGGAAGGTTCCGTTTCCGCCCACAAAGAAGCTTTCCGGAGAGCCGTCAAAATCCGTTATTGTCTTACGATATCCGACATCCACAGTCCAGACACTGTCCACCCCTGAAAAGGCCGGGTTCAGAATCTGTGGGTTCTGGTAGAATTGGCTGAAGTAATACGCTTTCCTTTGCCCAAACACGTCCCCAGCCAGCAACGCCAGAAAACTTACTGCCAAAAGTATTTTCTTCATCGGTTCAAAATTATTTTTTCGTCTTATCTCGACACGATGTCGTTCCTCCGCTATCCCTTACAAAATCTGAACATATCTCATCGAATCCTTTGTCAAAAAACCGTTATGTCTTACAGATCACAAAGGGTATAGTGTTCATATCATTGTGACATTCAGACATTTGACCAATATTACACTGCGAGACATAATTAAAAAGTCTAATTTTAATCAAATCAAACACGATAAAACTCATTCCTGCCACCTATTTCCCCGTATTTATACCCAAAAAATCAACATCATTATCCGTTTACAATTCTTATAAACCGTTTTAAAACATTTAAAGAACTCTATTTCACTATTCCAAACAACCAAACCCCTCTATTTCAGAGGTTTTATTACATCTCACTATCAAAATAACTTCTACTTATGAGCGCACAACACATTCATGGCAGTCCTTTGATTTGCCTTGAAAGGGATTTTATGATGCTTTGAAAACCAATCGATCGGGCTTCGTTTTACGCTCAAAGTCAAAAAACATGGGGAAAGGCGAAATACGAAAACGTACACGACCGAATGAATATCACTTTAACAAGACGAAAAGAAGGTCAAACGAAAAAACGAAGCACTCAACCAGCAGGAAAACCATCCCAATTCACCAAAAAAACAACATCACGGAAAACAAGCGCTCCAAAAGCCAATTCCCATCAAAAAATGGCCTTTACTACCCCTACAAGGCCGATAATCCATATTCCAAGCACGGATTAGCCACGGATCATGATGCTTAACGCCATAGATAAGGATACTTTGATGATACTTTTCGGCCCTTAAAAATATCAAAATTCAGGACATAAACTCTTCAAAAAGCCAATATAAGGCACATGAGCAAATTAATGTCTCCACCAGTACATCAACTGGATCAAATTTATAAATAAACAAAGAGTGCATATACACCTGAACAAAATTATTCTAATTTTATTCCTCATATTTCTTCGATCAAAATATTGCATCCAATGCATTCCAAAAAACTAATCTCAGTCCTTTATTTTTCTTCCATAACCGCAATACTTTTGGATGGAAGAAAAATTTGTAGCCGTATTTGAGAGATTTTCTGCTTCGTTTTTTATCTCTAAACTGAGCGATAGCGATCTCATGAACACCATTGAAAATAAACAACGCATGTGAGTAAAAATGAAGACCGGAGCTTGCTAAGTGCAAAATGTCAGTGGTTTCGGGATTACCAATTTTTAATGCTGACACTTAAGTCGGGGCGCATATCAGATTCAAGGCAACTCACTCTTTTAGGATCAAAACTGCCCTCCAATTTACCTTGAGAGGGGTTTTATGATACTGTGAAAATTAAGCGCCTTGTTTATGTTACGCATCCAAATAACTTCTATTCCGGTAACGAAGCCGGAGCTTTCCGCCCCATCGTATTACCACTCCCACCCTCCGATGAGACGAATTACCCCCGTCGGCTTCCGTTGTGGCTTCCGTAATTTTATAACCACGAATTCAGGACATTTTTTACCTAATATAAAAACGCGAACAGATGAAAGCTTTCACGCTGAACGGACAAAGGCTTTTGGCCTTGTTCTTCCTCTTTTCGACAATCGGAGCCAACGCCTTGGCGCAAGAACGCCCCGATTGGGAAAACCCGAAAGTATTTAGGGTTAACAAGGAAGAGCCTAGGGCTACTTTCTACGTTTATGACAACGCAGAAGAGGCCATTAAGAACGATTACAAGAATTCACCTTACTACAAGTCGCTGAACGGCACTTGGAAGTTCAATTTTGTAAAAAACCCGGACAACAGACCGGCCGACTTTTTCAAAACCGACTTTGACGTAAGCGGTTGGGGAGACATCACCGTACCGGCCAACTGGGAACTTGAAGGACACGGAACGGCCATTTACGTCAACACGACTTACCCGTTTTGGCAAATCGCCAAAGAGTCGCCAAAGCCTCCGGTTATTCCCGGCGACCTGAATCCTGTAGGATCTTACCGCCGCGATTTCGAAATTCCGGAAAACTGGGACGGACGCCAGCTTTTCCTGCATTTCGGCGCAGTGAAATCGGCGTTTTATGTTTGGGTAAACGGCAAGAAAGTCGGCTATAGCCAAGACAGTAAGACACCAGCCGAATTCGACATTACGAAGTACGCCCGCACAGGGAAGAACACCGTGGCCGTTGAGGTTTACCGTTGGTCAGACGGCAGCTACCTTGAGGCGCAGGACTTCTGGCGTGTGAGCGGTATCGAGCGTGACGTTTACGTGACCGCCACTCCAAAAACTTATATTAAGGACTTTGAGGCCAAAGCCCGCCTTGACGAGGATTACAACCACGGAATGCTTGCAGTGGAAGTGATGATCGGCAACCGCGGAGAGAAAGACGCCAAAAAATACACTTTGGAATATGACGTTTTGGATAACGGAAAATCTATCCTTAACGAAACCCGCTCCATTACCGCCAAGGCCGGCGGAGTAGCGACGATTAACTTTTCGAACAAAAAAGTACACAACGCCCGCCATTGGACGGCCGAAACTCCTAACCTTTACACCTTTGTCCTTAAGCTTAAGAACAAAAAGGGACAGGTTATCGAGGCCACTTCTTCAAGAATCGGTTTCCGTACTGCCGAAATCAAAGGCGGACAGTTTTTGGTCAACGGCAAAGCCGTGCTGATCAAAGGTGTAGATTTGCACGAACACCACCCGCAAAAAGGCCACGTGATGGACGACGAGACCCGTATTCTCGACATCATCACGATGAAGCGCAACAACATCAACGCCGTACGTACAAGCCACTATCCGCAGGATCCGCGTTGGTACGAGCTCTGTGACCAATACGGCCTCTACGTTGTTGACGAAGCCAATATCGAATCGCACGGCATGGGTTATAACCGCGCCAAAGGCCGTACTTTGGCCAACAACCCGGATTGGCTGGAAGCGCATATGGACCGTACCATCAATATGTTCGAGCGTGACAAGAACCACGCTTGCGTAGTCACTTGGTCGTTGGGTAACGAAGCCGGAAATGGATATAACTTCTACAACACTTACCTGTGGATGAAACAGAATTCGGACATTCCGGTACAGTACGAGCGCGCCGGCACCGAATTCAACACGGACATCTTCTGCCCGATGTACATGGGTATCAAGAACATGGTCGACTATGCCAAAAAGTACAGCGACCGCCCGTTGATCCAGTGCGAGTACGCTCACGCGATGGGCAACTCGGTCGGTAACTTCCAGGATTACTGGGACGCTATCGAGGCTTACCCGAACCTCCAGGGCGGATTCATCTGGGACTGGGTAGACCAAGGCATCGAGTCTAAAAACGACAAGGGCGAGAAATTCTGGGCATACGGTGGCGATTATGGCGAGAATATGCCTTCGGACGTTAACTTCTGCCTCAACGGTGTTGTAAACCCCGACCGTTCGGCCCACCCTTCTCTTTACGAGGTTAAGAAAGTATACCAATACATCAAGTTCCGTCCGGTTGATCTGCGCAAAGGCATGATCGAGGTACGCAACATGTACGACTTTATTTCCCTTGACAACTTCACGGTGAATTGGGAATTGAAAGGTAATGGAAAAACAATCCAGAAAGGATCTTTCCCGATCAACGGTATCGCCGCTCAGGCCCGTAAGAATGTAAAAGTTCCTTTTAAAGGATTTAAGCCAGAGGCTGGAACGGAGTATTTCATGACTTTCCGCGCCTTCACCAAGACCGGCGACGAAATCATCCCGGCCAGATATGAGCTCGCTTCAGAGCAAATGGCTCTGCCTGTTTACAAAGCGCCGGCTTACGAAGCCCCAGCTCTCGACAAACTGGCGATAGACCAAGACAAAGAGATCGTAACAGTTGCCAACGAGAATTTCAGCGTAACTTTCGACAAGTCGAACGGACAGCTTGTTTCTTACAAGTCGAACGGCAAGGAAATGATCAAGCAAGGTTCTCGTCCGAACTTCTGGAGAGCGCCAATTGACAACGACTTCGGCAACAAAATGCCTAAGCGTACGGCCGTTTGGAAAGAGGCTGGAACTAACCAGCCTGTGAAATCGGTAGTTGTGAAAAAAGACGGCAAAGAGAAAGTTCGCGTGACTATCGTTCACGAATTGCCTAGCGTTTCGGCTACTTTCACTTCTGAATACACCGTACACGGCGACGGCGTAATCGGCGCCCAACATAACCTCAGCAAGCCGGAAGCCGAGAAGCTTCCTGAAATTCCGCGTGTAGGTATGCGTTTGCAGATGCCGAAGAACTTCGACAACCTGAGCTACTACGGTCGCGGACCTTGGGAAAACTACATTGACCGCTACACTTCCGCTTTCGTAGACCGCTACGACAACAAGGTGGCTGACATGTACTTCCCTTATATCCGTCCGCAGGATAACGGCTACCACACCGACGCCCGTTGGTTCGCTCTCCGCGACGCGCAAGGTGACGGCCTCTTGTTCGGCGCTCAGGACAAGCTTTGTTTCAGCACCTTGCACAACGAGATCGAGGATTTCGATCCGGGACAGAGCAAAGCTCAGCGTCACCATACTGACATCAAGCCTAAGAACCTTGTGGAAGTATGCGTAGACTACAAAATGATGGGTGTAGGCGGCGACAACAGCTGGGGCGCGCATCCACACGCTCAGTACAAGATTTTCCCTGACAAAGGTTACAGCTACGGATACGTAATCGTTCCGTTGAGCAAAAGCACTGATCCGTTCAAGGCTTCTCAGGCCAAGCAGCGTTTCGGTTCGACTCAATAAGCTTATTGGTCTTAGGTATTTGGTATCATGTATTAGGTACTTTATCCTAAGGCCTATCAAGGAAATTATTTTTACTTATCCTTAGGGATTTAGAATTACCAGATACAACGAGAGCCACCCAAAACAGGTGGCTCTCTTTTTTTGTAATCCAGGGTTTCCTGCGCCCGGCTTGCGCCAAGGCTTTATCGCTCAATAGAAATATGGGATTCTCCTAATACAATCGGAAGTTCCCGGACTACAGTTTTCTTTATTTCAATACTACTGTCTCACCTTCGGCGATCGCTTTTTTGCCACGAACCTTTACCGTATTAATTTCTTTGTGATCAGTACCGATAAACGTCAACGTCTTAAGGGGCAAGCTACCGGCGTTCACTTTAAGAGTCGCTCCGAATTTGTCGCCTTTTTTCTTCACGTCCACTGTTCCGTACGAGTAGCCGTTTGACCAATAATAAGTCCCCTCTTCGGCACGGATAGTCATGCGCTTGATATTTCCCTGATATTGGAAACGGGTAAACGCGATAAGCGGACTCCACGACGACATCGCGCGGGCGTAACGGTGCCCGAATTCGCCTTCGTTAAACGGGTTACGGTTTGTACCGTTGTAACGGTCACGTACCGAAGCCACCACTTTCTCTCCGTTTGATTCCATGTCTTCGAAGATCATTCCCGCGGCGGTATGGTATTCCAAACCAGTCCAAGGCTCCGAGAAATAAGGGAACGGACGGGCTTCGCGCTTTCCTTCAGGGTAGTAAGCGTTCATCAAACCGGCCTCGTCGCGCGTGATGTACGAACGGAATGTACTCAAGTGCTGGTCCCAGTTGGTGCGGTAGTTATATTTCATCACCGACTCCAACGACTTCTTCACGTTCTCGGGCTTAAGCAAGTAACCGAGTCCGCTCATATGCGCCATTTGCTGGCCTACCATCTGGTGAACCAAAACGGCCTCGCCCACTTGGAAATTCATTGGCTTAGGCAAAAGTTGGATATAATATTCGCCATTAAACATATTGGCGTCCATCCAAGCGCTGCCCGTTTCGAAAAGCTGACGGCATTCTTTGGCGAAAGCTTTGTCTTTCATCACTTTGGCCATCTCTTCGCCTGCGCGCAGAGCTCCCAAGTACCAAGTTCCCATCTCTGGGTTTGGCCCGATGTAGCTTACGTCCATAGTGTTATGGTGCTTTCCTTCAATAACACCGTTCTTGTCGGCGTCCCATTTACTGGCCTGCCAAACGTACTGCAATGAGCGCTTCACGTAAGGGTAGAGTTCCTTAAGCTTTTCTGTATCGCCGGAAAGTTGCCATTCGCGATACATACGGATAATGGTTCCCAACTGTCCGTCGGCCGCGGCGCCTACGGTTTGTCTCTCAGTCTTGAGCGGAAGTCTTACACGGTGGGCCATCTTACCGGTTTTCAGATCGGTGCAATACCCGAATTCCACTTCGCGCATAGACATGGCAACATCGCCGAAAGTATAAGGAATTGTGGATTCGTAGTTCCAAACGTGAGTACATGTACCCGGGCCCCATCCGCCGCGGATTCCTTTAGGGTTGAGGGCCGTACCCAACACGCTGCCTTGTCCTTCCCATCCGTACGAGTAACCGTCGCCGTCTCTGAAGAGCGTCTGGCAACGCATATTCGCCAAGTTTGACATGGCGGCTTCTTTAATCGATTGGGGAACGTCTTGGCTAACAAAATCATTAACAAAGTTTTCTGTTCCTTCCTTCAGGTCGTCGTAACGAGAAGATACCTGCTTGGCCACATCCCAAGCGTCGGCGAAGTTTCTGGCGTAGTAGTTATCGAAGGCCGCTTTTTCCCAACCCGGCATGCTTTCCCAGCTGATTCTTTTCGGGAAATGCCAAGAGAGCATAAACGGAACGGTTTTGGTCTCGCCTGGTTTCAAAATAACCTTAACGGCCAAAGAGGCGGGAACCGAGCGGTCTTTAACTTCCCCCTGGAATTCGTTAAGCATATTGTATTCTGTGTATTCCTTGGCCTTTTTGCCTTTGTGCTGTTTCAGGAGGCCGTCGTCCTTAAGATCATCCCAGAAATTGATCACAGATCCGTTCCAGATCAAATCAGGATGCCAACTTGTACGGTAGCTAACCTGTCCGTCATAAGTAGTGGTCAACGCCATAGAACCCCAACGGCTATCCAGAGTATCGGCCGAATTGGTGGACATAAAGATGCCTTTTACCCCGTCATTGTTGCGGTAAATGTTGTAGTTCTGCTTGATCTTGTTTTTAAAACCGTCAAAACCCACATAGTTCGGAACGGTTCCGCAGAGGGTAACCTCAACCGGTGAATTCCCCGGATTGCTTACCGTATATTCCAGCATGGCCACAGGCAAGCTACTGTCGTCCGTTTTGCCGGGAATAAGCGGGTTGAAAGCCTTCATCGAAACGTTTACAGGAACAGTTTCGTCAATCAGGTCCACTTTGGCAATCGGATATGCGGTTTGCATTTCGCTACCGTGGAAACGAGGGAAGGTACTGTTCAACTCATCGCATCCCCAGTCGCCTTCGAGCTTGCTTTTCGGGATAGCGCCTTCCAGCATACGGGCGTCGATTTTTCCATCCGCGGTCTTTGTGCGGATTGCGAAAAACGGAGCTACGCGAGTGGCCGCGTAGTGCTCGTTGAAAAACGGGAGAAAGCCGATGGCTCCCTGGTTCATGATTTCCCAATCGACCAGTTTGCCGCGGAAATCGACGGAAACCGTACCCGTACCGATACCTCCCACCGGCATCGCGACGTGGTCGTGGGAACTGCCTTTATAAAATTGCAGATACTTGACCTTGTCTTTTTCTCCGGCGCAATACGAGACCACGGGAACCAGCATTCCCAAGATCAGCGCCACAATACTTTGCTTTTTCATCTTAAAAGAATTTTCATCTATCGGGACGGCGAAAAATAATAAGGCTACGAAACGGAGCGTTCCGCATCCTTTAGACCAGACTTTCTCATCCGCCCACCTCTCAATCAAACAATTTATTCTTTTACAATTACCACTAACGCTTTACGTTATAGCGAATCAGGTAAGTCTCATTCCCATTATGTACCATGGATATTCCCCAATCCAAGCCATCTCCTTTACCGTTATTCGTAAGGTCGGGGCGGTAAGCGCCCGGAGCGTGGGGACGGTCAGTGACTTTTACGCCTGGACCTTGGCTCCGAAAGTCAACACCGCCCGGAGCGTATTCGATTGTGGAGCTGATCGAGGCCAGAGCCGCCACTCCGTTTCCTTGCGGCCAGACCATCACCTCATGGCTTTTGCTCAAAATCGGCTTGTCCAATTTTATAAACGGCCCTTCGGGATCTTTGGAAAAGGCGACTCCCATCTTGGTTTTAGCCGGACCGTTACGGCCGTCTACCCTGCTTCTTCCCTTGTAATAAAACCAATAGATTCCGTTGCGATAAAGCAAGGACGCGTCATCAATTCTATAACTGTCGAACTTCTCAGGCTCCGGACTTACCCGCATTACCGGATCTTCGCTTATGCGCTGAAACGGGCCGTCGGGTGAATCGGAAACGGCTAGACCGAAGGCGGTGATATCCGTTGTGGAATTATTCTCAAAAGCGCCTTCCTTGTTTCCCGGAGTCGGTTTTACGCCCGTATAGTAGAGATAGTATTTTCCGTTCGCCAAAAGTATATTCGGCGTAAAGGTAGCCTGCGAATCAAACTTTCCGGGCTTTCCTTTGCCTAAAATTTCGCCACGCTCTTTCCAAGAATGACCTCCGTCGTTTGAGGTCGCGTACCACAGCGTTCCCCAATATCCGGGAGCGCGGCCGTATATTTTGGTGTAATAAACGTAGTATGTATCGCCAACTTTTATCACATCGCTGGGGTCGCGGCGGGAACAGCCGGCCTCATGGCCAATGCCTTTTACCTTTTCGTAGCTGAACGAAATCTTCGATGGTCCGTTCTGCGCATTAACCCCTATGGTGAGGGTCAAAAGAAGCACGCAAACCAAAACCGATTTCAATGTCTTTATATGCATCTTTTCTTTTTCAAAATTAGAAATCGAGCCAGACCGCGGACATTCATACACAGCACATCTCCCCCAACAAACAGTACCGCAAGCAAGCGTTTTAGAAAACAGCGTGGCCGGGCGGACGTCCATTTTGCTTATGATTGTCTCGACCAGTTGAACATTGACCGTCCGCCGGCAATTCGCCGTTTTATTTTTATGCCTGAATCTCTACCCTTATGTCATCCCCTTTTTTCAGGATTTTCTTGGCAAAGCTCAGTTTGATTTTCCCTTGTTTCACCGAATGCTTAACCTTGGTTTTCTTGCCGTTAACCAAGAGTGTCACCTTTTTCGGTTTTCCCTCCAAAAGAACATCAAGCCCCAATTCTTTCAGATTCATTTGTCCATAGGCCAGTTCCAAAGTAGCCGTCTGGATTCCGTTCAGCTTTTTCTGCGCAAAGCTTCCCCAAGCCTCAGCGGCTATAAACGCTGATCTGAAATCCTCTTTGTTCATTTTCGGGCTAAAAGACATTCTGGCTTCCGGCCCATGGTAAAAGTATCCGCTGGCCGAAACGAACGGAGCGTAACCGCTCATGGCCCGGGTGTAGTGGTTTCCGTATTCCACCTCGTTATACGGATTGCGTTTCTCAGGGCTATAGCGTTCGTGCAGGGCACGCTCCACTTTCAGTCCTTCCGCAACCATTCCTTCGTCTATCAGAGCCGCCGCCACTTGGTGTTCTTGCCCGGTCCACATTTCGCTGAAATATCCGACTACCAGACGCTCCCAATCATTGTTAATTTTACCAGGCGCCAAATCGGCTCCGCCTCTCGGGAAAGCGCACATTATAAGCCCGCTCTCATCGTCTATTGCATAATAACGTCGAACTTTTATAGTTGCTGTATCCAGATAAGCTTCATAGTTATCAACAAAATTGTACTTCACGATTGAAGAAAGCGCCTTGCGGACATTTTCTTCCGGAAGGATATAACCAAGTCCCAACTGAGAGGCCCAATATTGTCCCAACAATTGGTCGATATGGCAACCTTTATTAGTATTAGGAGCATCAAGGTGTTCCGGATCGAGTTTCTGGTAATAATACTCCCCGTTAAACAACTCCTCGTCGATATTGCGGTAAGCCTTCTCAGCGATCGAAGAGCATTGTTTCGCAAAGGTTCTGTCGCCAACATCATTGGCCATAGCCTCGCCCGCCCGAAGCGCCGCGGCGTACATGCCACTGGTCCAGGCCACTTTTCCGTACCACGTACGGTCCAAAGTATTGTATTGCTTGCCTTCGAGAATTCCGTCGGCTTGGCCTGTCTTTTCCTTGTCCTGATCGATCATAATCTGGATCGACTGACGGATTTTCTTCCAATTCTGAACAAGGAAACTATTGTCGGTAGACATCAGGTGCTCGCGATAAAGGCGCATCACCGTACCGGCCTGCCCGTCAATGGCCATGCCCCGGCCATCATGATGCCCCATTTTACTGAATTCCCCACGATATTCGATCACCCCGCTATCACGGAAAGAAAGGCCTAGATCAATCTGGGTACGGAGCTTTTTGGCAAGATCCGGGAAGACGCGACCCAAAGCCTGTTCGTAGTGGAACACGTGGGTACACGTGCCCGGGCCCAGATAGACACCTTCATAAGCGTAAAACCGGCCTTCGTTTTCGGGCGAATCCGTAAGGTCGTCAAAACGAACGGAAGCGGTAGTAGCCAAAGTGCTGACATTGATGAATGTTCTGTCCAGAAACCATCTTGGCAATGACGAATCGTACCATGTGCGGTTCCAGGCTTTGGTGTCGGCCATCAGCCAATCGTTCCGCATCAAGTAATCGGCCGATTCGGAAGAGTTTTTGAACTTCGAAGAATAATAATGCCGAAGGTTCTTCCTTCCTTTCCAGTTATGCGCCCTGTCCCAAAGGTGAACGTTCGGAAAGTTCCAGCTCAACACAAACGTGAAGGTCTCGCTATCGCCTTTTTCCAAAACCGTTTTTCCGCTCACGCCACCTACCAGCTTAATCCCCGGCTTAGTGGTAGCCGTCTCTGATTTTCCTCCTTTATAGATTCCTACGCCTCTGTCCTCGTGGGCCGACGCCGACGCCTGTCCTTTTCCCAAAAGCGTAAGCGACATATCGCCCCAATCCGGCAGTTCCTGACGCTGTGTATTATCGCAAAATACCCGCACGAACCCATCTCCTTGAACGGCCGTATTGCGAGGTTGGCCCTTGTCTTTGGCCGCGCTGAATTGGCAAGACATATTCTGTAGCCAACCGTACATATCCACGCTCATTTTCTTGTCGCCCGTATTACGGACAGTGTACTCCATAACCACCAACGGCAGTCCGGAATTCTCCGCGTCGGTAGGGATAAACGGCGAATAAGAAACCAGATCGACGGCGAACGGTAGGCTTCGGTCTTCAAAACGGACTTTGCCTACTGGGTACTCGCCATTGAATTCGATATTGGAAAAACCTTGACGGTTAAGGCGCCTAGTGTAAATTTCATCGCCAATTCTGGCTGTAATTCCGAATCCGTTCTCAAACTTATTGTCCTGAGTCATCGGATTCATATAGAAGCGGTCACCTCCGTTTTTTCCAGGATCAACCGAGGAAACGTTGAAGATATCCCAGTACCACAATTGGCCGTCACCGCCTAGGTAAACTTGGCCCGTAGCAATACCGCCTACCGGCATTCCTATATATTTATTTTTGTCTATTGACTGTCCCTGCGTTCGGAAGCTCTGAAAGAGCAAGCCAAGCAATACCGCAGTCAAAATCGAAAGTCTCTCTAGTGATTTCATCGAAAAATTGTTGTAATGTGTAAAAGCGGTTTTACATTAGCTTATTGCCACTCCAGCCTAGCTATAAAAAGTCCCTTCTTATCCCAGCCTGTATTCGATATATACCATTCGTTATCCGACACTTTTATGATTTCCGAAGCGTGCGTAGGCAACTCGCAAACCAAGTTCTCAAGAGGAAAATCCTCCGGATCCTTCGACCAATACACATGGGTTTGGTTATAGTCACCTTTCGGATGAGCCCTGCACACAAACAGGTAAAAGATATTTCTGCGTTTCACCACAAACGGAGACTCTGATCCCCCCGCCCAAGTGCTAACCAACGAATCTTGCGAATGCACAATACGGGGTCCGCTCCAATGCTCAAGGTCTGGGCTGGTACGCAAACCTACCGAGCTCCGGCGATCCACCTCAGTGTAAGCCCGTGTGTAATAGAAATAGTACTTTCCCCCATCCTTCATCACAAAAGCGTCGCGGGCGTGGCCCGGATCACTGAATTGAGGGTTGAGCGGATGGCGTTTCCACTCAAACATATCTTTGGAATCGGCCCGACACAGAAAACCCCATGAGGTATACTTACGGGCATGTTCCTGCATATTCCCGATGTTGTAAAACATATGCGACACGTCCGACGCCGGTTCCTGAAAAATCGTAGGTGCCCACAAGACCTTCTCCACTCCCGGTTTTGTCCGTAGAGCGTAGTCATGATCTTCCCACTTGTCTTGGTTAAACTTGTCGGCGCTTATATGAAAAAACTTCGTTTCGCCTTTCCACGGATCAATCGGTTTGTGGCCAATAATACCGTAAGCATGCCATTTTCCGTCCGGACCTTTGGCGAAGCAGTGATCGTTCGTGTACCAAGTAGTATCTATATCTGAACGTGTGTCATTAGGATTAAAAATATGCTTCCACTCCCCTACAATCACCGGTTTTTCCAGCTTATCAGAGGTTGCCTTCTTCCCTTCATGTGCTCCTGATGAACAAGACCACACGACCGTAGCGATTAAAGAATAAAAAAAGAATCGTAACATAAAAACAAGTATTTTGGGTTTTAAAAACAAAGCTTTCCAAGTCAAAAAACTCATCCCCGAATCATTACCGGGATAAATCCTACATTATTGTTTTTTCAATATGTATGAACATTATAAAAGCCTTTTCCCAAATATATATCCTATTTTTGAATCAGCATAATATCTGAAATCGAGTCACTAATTTAGCTAAATTATTTTAGTAAGCATTAAAAAGGTGTTTTTTTCATTCATAAGGTCATATTAATGGCCATCTGTTATAAGAAAACCACACTCATAAGTCGCATATACAAATACATAAATTACATGACTGAAAACATGTATTAAAAGAATAAAGAGCACAAAAATCCCAGTGAAATCAGAAAGGATATCCTAGCGAAAAATTAAAAATAATGTTCTTGCTTCTCCACGAAGAACTTCCGATATCAATCTTGTCAATTACCCACCGCTTCCCTTCGGGCAAGTAAGGTTTTCGTAAAGGAATACCCCAGTCTAGCCGGATAACGACAACTTTAAAATCCAACCGAAGCCCAGCCCCAGAACTGACAGCGATTTCCTTATAAAACTTATCCGCGGAAAACTTTCCGCCGGGACGGTCAGGGTCATTGTTCGCCAACCAGATGTTACCAGCGTCCACAAATACGGCACCCTTAAAAATTCCCGCTATCGGAAAGCGATACTCAATGTTTCCTTCCAGTTTAATATCTCCACCTTGCCCGAAAAAAGTCGTAGCCGTACTGTCCGGCGGTTGATACGAACCCGGCCCGACAGTACGCGTCCTAAAGCCTCTCAAGTCGTTTGGCCCACCGATAAAGTATTGCATAATAAAAGGCAAGGATTTGGAATTTCCCCAAGGCACACCCAAACCGAGCAGGAGCCGTGTCGCGATATTTGACCTCTTGCTGGTTCGCAGATAATACCTGAAATCGTTCGTAAAACGCAAGTATTGTGAAAAGTCAAGGCCCAGCACTTTATACGGTTCCTTATCCACATCTCTCGAAGGATCTGTAATACGAAACAATCCGTAGAGAATATTTCCGGAAACATCGATTGTGAACGCGTCATAAATCCGATTGGTTTCCTGCACGTCCAATGATGAATAAAAAGTGCCCTTATAACTCGAACCTATAATCAGCTGATTTTCGATACTTTGCCCCAACAGAGGAAACTGTTTTTTCAGATCGATCAAAATAGAGTCGCTATTGGGCGAGCGCTGATAACTAATAAAAATCGGATCAAAACGATTAATATAATTCGAAGTCTTTTGCCACTGATATCCGAAGGTCGTATTGATATAGTCCAAAGTCAGGATCGACGAGAAATCGTATCGCTGTACTGACACTCCGATCTTGGTCAACGGAATAAAGTTTTTGGTCTCCGGCGGTTTTCCGATCCACCGTATAAACCTCGGAATGTTTAGATTAGCGTTGACTCCCAGCCAATAAATCCGGTCAAAATCACTGCTTTCGCCAAATTCTTTAAGGAATCCTCCTTTCAACTGAAAAGTAAAGTGTTCCGCTCCGCGAAATAGATTCTGATGATTATAAGCCAAAGAAAGCTCGGGCCCGGCATAGCCTTCGGAATTGGTGGAACCTCCCAATTCCACTTGAACAGACTTCGGGTTGCCCGGCGTCAGGAAAATATCCGGCTGTATGATTCGTGTGGAATCGTTCGCGTTTTCCCTAAGATCGACAAACTTGAAAACTCCCAAACCCGACAAATGCCTAATCGTACGCTGATAATTACTGTACCGATAAAGGCTGTCTGGCTTCATATAAATCGCCGGATAGATAACCTTCAACCTGGTTGTTTTCTTTCTTTTTGAAAAGAATCTGACATCTTTCTTTACGCTACTGTGAAGGTGTAATTCCTTGAGGCTATCCGGTGGTTCATGGTGAACAAAATACACCCGAGCCGTGTCGGTATGATAAATCAGCGTATCATGTGCCTGAATATCTTTTTTCAGAGTCAATGTAAGGTCCACTTGCCTGTGCCCTACAGTGGAATCCGCCAGAAAAAGAATATCATTGTCGTTAAAAAAGAAATACCCCCTATTCCTTACATATTCCGTAATACGTGTTCGTTCTTTACGCATTCGCGCCAGATTGTACCTTTGGCCTGGCTTCAGCAATGTCTTACCAGACGCTTCCCTAACCAAACTATCTATTACGGTCTCCGTACTTACGTCCAGCGTAATATTTTTCACCCTGTAAGGAACAGTCGGATAAACACGGTACTTTACATCAACACCGTTACGGTGCCTTACCGTATCAAATTCGGCCCGTGTACCGAAATAGCCGTGATTGCCCATCCTGTTCTCCAATAGTCTCGATACTTGGCTAACTTTATTGTAATCGAAATAAAGCGGTGGCTTAGCGAATTGCTTATATATAAAGCCCAAAATCGGTTTGTGCCGTTTCCTCTGCTCATACATCCAAACGCCCACTCTGCTACCCAGTATCACACCACGCTGTTTGGAGATGAGAAGACCGTCAAGTTCGGTCTTTATACTGATCGGCACTTTGGTCGAATCTTTACCAAAAACCTTTACCTCCGACTTGTTGTAGTACAATTGCCCAGGCATCAGGTATTTGCGGGTGTTACAGGCCCCCAAAAGCCCTAAACACACGATAAAAATCAAATACGAACCCGGAATCCTTGCCATTTTCTATTGAGGAAAAGTACCCTCGACCATTTGGCCGAAACATCCCTTTACCAAAACAATAAACGTTCCCGGCACGTGAATTCACCTCTGAAAATGTGTTAACTCATTCCTCTTTTTCCTCCTTTGTTCCAGCCTCTTTCTTTCCTTTCTTATTCCTCTTCTTTTTGCCTAGGCCAAATGTCTTCTTATAAATCACCGAAAAACCTGTTTCTACTACATCCGGACTAAAAATTTCGCCGTTATCATTCATCCTAAAGGCTTTAACCACAAAGCGTCCATCCGGCGTAATCTTATAATAAACAATCACGTCGCCACCGACATTCCTTACCTCATCCGTTTCCTCAGAAGGCCCTTCCAAGTTGAATGTTCCGCCAAGCTGAACGGTTAGCCTGTCGTTAAAAAGGTGTTGTTTTACCGAAACTCCCAAGTCTGTACGCGTCTGTCTATCACCGTTTCCGTCATATTCATCATAAGACTCCACGTTAAAATTAACTTCCGTGCCTTTAATGTATTCTTTCGACAAATTATTGAGTTGGGAATTGAGAATATTGGCCAGGCTCCCTCGGAGCGTATTCCCCTGAATGTCTAACGGACTTTCCCCCACAAACGACTGTGTCAATATCAATGCAAAGGCCTGCTTGTTCAACTGCGCTTCGTCTGAATTAAGCTGGTTTACGGCCGTATTGATATCAGGCGACCCCGTATTGCCGTCTACATCCGGATATTCCACCTCAAAGGTGATTTTCGGGTTTTCCGGGTCGCCTTCCATTTTTATATTAAGATAAAAAACCTGAGCCCGGGAATATTGCTCAATAGCCTGTTGTTCCAATGCGCTCTCCAAAGCCAACAACGTTACGGGCGAAGTTCTCACTTCATACACCGCCGTTACGTCGAGCTGGGGCTTTGTGGGGTTTCCGGACCATGAAACCCTACTGCCTGGCTTAACCTTAAAATCCCTCGCCACAAGATTGTAAAGCGAAATCTTAAGGCTTCCGTCCGTCGCCTCATAGTTTCCTGTCAAAGCCATACTTCCCCGTTTGGGGTAATTAAAGCTGAAATCGCCTCCGCCTGTAATGGAAAAATCGTTTCCAGAAAAAGGATCGAAAATATAAGCCAACTTTACCTTTTGCTGTATCGTGATATTGGCTTTTACCCCAAAACCGAAAGTCGCCTGCTGAAACGCTTCCACCGCCGACATCTTAGCGAACCGCCTAAGCGTGTCCTCCGCATTGATATTTACGAATTCGACCACTCCCTCCCCTGTATCCAACCGCTTGATTCCCCCTTCCAAGTTTTGTAATGTGAAATCTGTTCCATTCAAGACCGTTAACGTACTGTTTATGTCCAAATTTGACAAAGGACCCCGAAGTTGAGTTCTGTTGTTCAGCAACAGCTTGCCGTAATATGGCGATTCCGTATTCTTGGGTAAGTCTAAAGCTGTAAAATCCTTAAGGGAAATATCCACGTTAAAATCATATTTTGAGAAATGAGTGGTAAGCACGCTTCCGGTCACGCTGGCCTTATTCCCCGACTTATCTGTCAAAACAAAATCCTTGAAATGGATTCCCTCCTTATCCAAAGACAATTCCGCATGATCAGCGGTCAACTGACTTCCGATAGATACAGGAGTCACCGTAAGCGAATCCAAAGTGACGGTTCCTTCTATATCATTTTTTCCATAAACCTGCCGATAATCCAAGTCTGCCCTTAACGTTCCGGACGCTTCGCTCAGATGTTTTTTCAGTAGCGATCCAAAGGGTTGAAGGTCAAGATGGTCCAGCTTCAGTTTTGTTTCGATATAATTTTTACCGGTTTCTCCTTTCACAGCCATGCCAATGGATTTTCCGGTCAAATCACAGCCAAAACTGATTCCTTCCGAGCTTGGATCCTTATCGATTTCAGCTTTCAGATCCCCGATATGGACGCCCAAAATCCCCAAATCACTAACTCTTCCCCTTAAAAAGAGGTTATTTGTGCCGAATTGGAAATTAGCGTTCCAGATACCCCCTATCAGTGATTTTTTGGCCCGAAACTGCGTCAAACTGTCCATATTCAGCTCTTTTACAACCAAATAATTGACAGTATCCTGACTCTCTATTCTTGTATTGAGGAAAAAAGAAGCTGAATCTCGACTCAAACCGAAGTCTTTAAACAATACGCCTCCTTTTACAAAATCCAATCGGTTTCCAGCCTTCGGGCTCCAAGCGTTACTTCCAATAAGTTGCGTCCCATCCAAATTGAAATAAGTATCTTCTTTTCCCGACCTAAATGTCCCGCCCAATGACAACGGCGTGTTCCCTTTCCCATCCGATGAAAAAAAACGGGTAGTCAAACTATCTCCCCTGACAACTCCAGTCAGCCCCACAGTACCAATCTCGACACTATCTGACAAGAAAAGACTCCCGACTCGGGCAAGGTAACCAAGGCTATCCTCTACTCCAGTAATATCCACGCTGATGGAATCCATCTTCACGCTTCCTTTCTTTAACGCAACCAAATCCGCCCGAAGCGTCATGCTTCTTTTCATTGCGTCAAAATCCATCTTCAAGCTGGCGTTTGACATTGAATCGGCCCAAGAAAACAAACCTCCATCGGCCAATTCACTTACGTTAATATCAAAGTCAGCTGTTACTCTCAACGAATCGTTCTGAGGCATTCGCTGTATGTCCCCTAGTTTGTAATAGGAAGAAACATAAGATTTTATGCCTGAAACCAGACTATCCAAACTTGCGTTGGCTCTAAATTTCCCATCCATCAATCCGCCTTCGACATCCATCTCCACTTTTGTCGAATCCAGATCCAGAGTCAGTCCCATTTTATCGTACTGAAGAAACTGTGTGCGAGATTCCCAATTAAAATCATTAATGGAAAGTTGCGCTTTAGTCGCCGAGGTACTTGCGCCTTGCATTTCCGCAGAGATTTTAAAATCCAGAAAGGTGGTGTCATTCACCAAGCCCAAAGACTTAAGTTCCAGATTTTTGAAATTGCCTTTAAGGTCAAGCTTTGGCTTTTCAAAAATTGAAGAAAGGTGCGTATCGATATTAAAATTCAGTAGAGGATTGGCGGAAACGAGTGTGGCCTTCAAGGAATCATCGGCAAATTGGGCGTCAAGCGAAATCTTCCTGTATCGTTCTTCCCTGAACATAAGCTTGTTAATATCAAACCGAAGCTCAGAGTCCATAGTACGGGGCGAAATCCCCAAGGTTTTCGCTTTTATCGTCGCTTGCATATCCCCTAGCTCCTGACTGCCAAGCCACTTTCCCAGAGCCACTCTTTCAAGCTCCGTTTCGACAGTGTAAAGACTGTCTTTAGCGTCGGCCTTCACTTGTATCCGATCCCCCCAAGCTGTCTGCAAATTAACCTGAGCGACTGTTCCCGCCGTATCGATTCCAATTTTTCCTGTAAGCCCCAAACTAGGCGGTAGATTCAGGGAAGTACTGTCGCGCCCGCCCAAAAGCGTATAAAGAACCTCGTCTTTCACCGATAGGGAGTCCAGTGACAATTCCGCCATAATCCGTTGACCAGACCGATATCCGGAAACCTGCCCCGAAAACCGGCTTTGGACCAATGTATCCAGTCCGACCCGAAATCCAGTCAGAGCGATATGTTCCGCATCACCGGAAACGTTTCCTTCCACGTCTAGTTGGGAGCCAAATCCGTTGAGAGAATTTACTCCGAAGTAGGAAAGATCTTTACTGCCAATATAGGTTCCCCTACCGAAATTCAGCTTTAGGACAACAGGAGGAATCGGGTCATATACAAACAGGGAGTCCAGGGAATTATATCTGAAAATAGCTTCTTGATCGATATATGTATTGGGGGTTTTCAGATAAAAGGAACCCAACGTGGTTTTCTCTTTTCCGGCTTTCAAAACGAAACTCAGCTTATCCAAACTCAGCCCCGAACGCTCCTTTGCGCTCAGATTTTTTACTGACATCACAAAATCGTTAGACTTGAACCGGACCAGCCCGGTCTCAAAGTCCAAACCCCTTAAGCCCATCGCCAATGGATCAAAAATTCCGGGTTGAGCTTTACGTCCCTCTTCACGCATTTCATAAGCGCCGTCTGTCAACCCGAATCGTTTCAGCTCAAAAGTCCATGGAAAACCGGTCCAGATAGAGGGTGTCGGTTCTCCTTTTTCTTGGCGTATTTCCTTTTCCAAACTTTCCCGCCTTCCCGACGGCTTCGTTTTTTCAAGCCTCAGTGTCACATCCGGGCCCATCAACCACATGGATTCGGCCGTAATTGTCTGTTCGGGGAGGTTGACTTTTGTCAGACGCCCCCTAATACTATCGACCGCACAATCCAGCATCGGAAAAGAATCCAGCACCATCTTGTACTCCAATTTTCCCAAGTGGAAATTATCCACGAATATCCGAGGCGGTACGGCGGGCTCCTCGCCTTCGGCTTTTCTCTCTTCCTCCCGCTCTTCTCTTTTTTCTATTTCCTCTTCGGTGGGCGATAGTCCAAGAAAAACCCGGCCACCTTCCAAGCTGAGCTTCTTTACGCGATATTCAGACTCTCCTAGCCGGATTTTTCCTTTTTCCAAATTCAAATGACTCACCTCGTATTGTAAGTCCAAACCGGAAACATCATCAACAAAAGAACCCCGAACCGAATCCAGCACAACCTTTCCGGCATCAAGACCAAAGTTCGACGGTTTTTGGGGCTTGGGAATTGTATCAGCCTTTGTCGGGGCACCGAAAAGATATTGAAAATTAAACTCCCCGTTTCTTCTGATCAGATAAGCTCGGCCACGCTGAAGATTCAAACTCGTAATCCCGACATTCCCAGAGGCAATCGTCTCAATCAGATTAACCTTCACCTTTAGGCTTTTCAAGGCCACTACCGTATCCCCCTGTTGGTCTGGAACAAACAATCCTTTGAGGCTGACGCCCGGCGGCCATTGCAAATTATAATCCTCCAATGTTACCGCTTGCCCGTATCTGGCTTCGGTAACTTGGGAGATTTTTTTAATTATTGCCTGTCTGATCGGTTTAAAATCCAGAAACAAAATGGCGCCGATAGGAATGGACACAACTATGAAGATGACCCATAGAATCACCTTCATTATCTTCCCTGCCACGCTCCTTTTTCTGCTTGCCATAGAGGACAATCTTAGCCCACATTCTCAAAATTTGGCTCTCTCAGCCAGCCTAATACCTTTTACTCATAAATACGTTTCATGTGGATAGTCATATCATGCGGCGCCGGTTGATCCCCACCGAAATATGGAAAAAGTTTGTATCTAAACTGTACCACTCCAGCGGGCGCTTTATAGAATTTGTGGTTCCCCTTAAACTTAAGATGGTACCCGTTTTTGGTCAGGTGTATCCTATATTCGTTCACCTCGTTGACATCGGCCTCGCCCATCAGGTACGAAATCCTGTTGCCATTGATGTACATATAGGCAAAAATCTCAACCTGTTCTTTCTGCAGATTCCATCGCCACCCAAACCTGGCGGATTCTTGTTGGTGATGCCTGAAACTTCCGGAAAAACCGAACAGCTTATTGATGTCGTCTTGGTTAACGTTTCCCAAATCATAAACCACAGTGCTGTCAAAGCGTACTTTGTAAGCCAACGTGTTGGCACTAACCTGTTCCACACCCAATCCGCTGAAATGGTCACCAGCCTTGATTTTATGCTTTTCCCAGACATCGTAATCGAAAAAATCGCACGACGTCAAGCACAAGCAAAGACTCAGAACGAGAAAAACACTCCCGCGTTCCAAGCGAATTTTGACTCTCTTACGTAAAAGTCCGATACGATTCCCCATCTCCAATCCTCCCCGTTTAAACTTAGCCGATTACGCCAGCTAGGCCTTACCAACACAAAACTGTTCTGTACGCCCAAATCGACATGTACCGCACTGCGCCACGGTCCGAGAATAATGGGAGCGAAACCTCCTCCAACCCCGCCGTACCATCTTCCGTCAGTCGGATGCCATAAGGCAGTTCCGGACAGTTCCCAACGGCGGGCCAAAGCAAAACTTCCTCTCAAGCCCGTAATACCACCGAAAACGTCCCTGCCTCCTACGGCCGCCACTGTCCAAGTTTGGCCGTCGCCTGACTTTCCTTCTTTTCCGGAATCGGAAAATGATTCCAAAACGAAAGCGAAACAGAAAACGAAACACAAAACGGTGGCTCTCAGCATAATCATCCTTGAAAACGTACAAGAGCATAACAGCAAAAGGATATGGTAAGGTTTTCAGCCTAAGCGAAATTCACGGGAGAAACCGACTATTATTTCATTGCACAAACCTATTGAACAATAGGAGGTTGAATTCTGTATGCGCTGTAGTCCCGGCAACTGACATGTTCTCTTCCCGCCAACGACATACCGACCGGCCTGACCGAAAAAGGTCACCCGACGCACGAGCCGTTCTTCCGCCCGTTTGTCCCACTATGCCAGTGCAACGTATGATCGGTTCGGCGGAGTTTGCCTCCAAATCACCGGTTATAGCCCGGCCCGGAGCCAGTCAGCTTTGGAGTAGAATTACAAAAGAAATTGAAGACCTTGAGCGCTTCAAAGAGATATCAAAACGATTGGCCAGCGCAACATCCACCAGTCCAGAACAAGACACCCGAATCAGCGAAAATATCGCAAGGCACATGTCGGCTCTGCGAAATATCGAAACGCTTATCAATCAATATTTCGGGCATTTCCCTCCCAGGCTTTCCAAATACAAAGAGCCTGAGGATGACTGCCTTTACCAATTGCAGAAAGACCTTCAGGTGGAATGGCTGGAACTTGTGGAAACGTGGGGGGACAAACATTACCCTACGGCCGAAATGCGAGGCGCGGCGATGGACTCTGAATCCCTTCAAGACATTAAGCCCAGTGAATATTCGCACCTGTCAAACATCATGGCCAATCAGCTGATCATTACCGGACCTGACGGTAAAGCGCCGGCCAAACGTGATCTGGATATTTTCAGAAGCCATTTCTGGCAAATGGCGCTGGGCCCGACAGGTACCAAAACATTAGATCGGCTATCAGGAAAGATGAGAATAACAGGCCGAAAGATCCATGTTGTGTTAGATCCGCATAGCACCCCGAGGTCGCATCCTCATTTGTCGGGTGGAAAGATCTTTCTTGACTATCAACATAATCGCCGAAGAGCCAGAGCTCCTAGAATCACTTTCCCAACCAATCTTGAAGCTCCAAAATTCCTTGCTTGCGATACGGAGAAAAAACACGCGTATAGCGCCAGCCCATTCCACACCCACCTTGCGGGCATGCTTTACGAAGCTTGCGAATGTGTTGATGTTTTATACGATCAGGAAGGCGCATGGAAACTGCATTCGAAAACAGTTGGCAAAATGCGGAAAGAGGACAGGCTTGAAAAACTGGGGCCAGCAACGACGATCGTTCACAACCCGTTGGAAACCCTCCCTTTTAGAGAGGCAAGACCGCTTTCAGACAAAAATGAAGACGCCTTTTTTGTACTGGAACTCCCAACTGGTACCCCCAAAGCGGGGGCAAGCGAAGAACTGAGCCTGACCCCAATGGAAATCTCAAGACTCCAAACTCCCGCAAAAAAAGTCCGTGCCCATTCCTCCCATTGGGTAAGTCCGGGAACAGACGAAGATACCGAAACACAGGAATATTTCGCACAAACGGTCTTTGCCGAACCCGACTACAAAATCGAACTTGCGGATATGTTTTCCCTTACGGTCCCCACCAAAGGAGCCTTCGCCGACATCTTCTTTTTCCAATGCGGACACCAAACACAATTGGCCCTGAAGTTACTCCAAGACCACCGCCTGGAGCAGGAGGCTGACCGGGAAGTATTCGCCGCCGGACTCACAAGGCTAATCGGTGACAGGATAGACACGCCAAAAGGCAAACTACTCACTTCCGACAGTGAGGAAATGGATGTTCTAGAAACCAAACTCGACGAAGCCGTCACTCACATCGACGGCCTTAGCCCCGCAGACAAGTCGAAATACCTCACCGAGAAGCGAGATACCCTGGCCTCTGTCTTGACCATAGTGAGACAACGAAGATTCCAGCGTCACTCTTATGTAGCGATCCTTTGGGAAAGGTGTCCAGGCAAAACGCCAAACCTATACGCAACGGCGGAGAAAAACAGGATAATGGAGACCGCCTCGCCAGACGAACAAACATATAGAAAAGACAACTTAGATAAAGTCCGTCACGAATATCATGAGCCGTTGATCAAAGACGCAAACTTTATGGAGGCCTTGGGCCAACTCTATTTAAACGATTTATTGATCGGCAACTTCGATCGTTTCGGCGGATGGTTCCATGCCAGCAATTTGCTTTATGACCAAGAAACGAAGACCGTCCATGGTATCGACCAAAGCTGTGGATTTATGAATACTAACAGGACGCAAAACTTTATGCTATATAAAGGAAAAGACCCACAGGTAAAACACCTTAAACTTACAGGGTATTCCGCCGCCAATGTTTATGATCTAACGGAATCACTGGGAAGAGACCGAAGAAAACTTGAAGCTTTTAAGGAAAGTATGGAAAGTCACTTGATGCGACATGTCAACACCTTTATCGAAGACTTTATCAGCAACCCGTTCAAACCCGCCCGGATTATTCAGCGGTTTTACGGTCTGCACAACGTTAGGGGAATACAAGGTTATGATCCGCTACCCCTCCAGCTAGGTTTTGCGGATGCCCTTTTCGAGTTACCAAGAAAAGAGTACGTTTTCCGGCAGTTGCTAAGGTTGCAATACCGAAACTTCCATGAGGAAGCTCAATTCATTTTCCACCTTCTTCTAACCGTTATCCAAAAAATAAAATCTATCCCTCAGGATCATTACCGAACTCCTTTGATGGCACTTAGAGAGCGAGTAGCAAAAACACCATTTACAAGTATAGAAGAGCATTTCCAACAACATCCACTTGTTTCACAAATACCGATTGTCCGTCTGGAACTTGACCCAAGAATAAGCCCTGAAGGTGGTCAAACATAACATGGGAAAACGTATTTATTATGCCGATTAAACAGTGTCAATTCTATTCTGGAAAAACCGCTGGAGCGATAGAAAGATTAAACGAAAAACGCCTTGTATCGCTTCTTATCTATTCTGTTTTCACACCAATTCAACCTTATTATACATTATCGAATATCATATTCATTTCAATTTTGTAATACCGCTATTCTCAAAAATTTCATTGTATTTTTTAAATCAATGATTTTCGTCATATTTTAAGCCACAATCAGAAAAAGACAATATAATACCATTAACTATTAACACACCTATCTAATAACCACAAAAACACATTGAATTATACCTTAATGTATTCACCTTACAGTATTACAATATTTATTGATATATGTAATTATATAAAATCAAAACCGCTTAAATGATTTACTTAATTATATTTAAAATCAAATAAATCACTTAAAAGGCGAATAATAATGACTTTTCGTATAAATCAACATCTATATCTAAACGACAACTGATATCAAAAGCTATTTTATATATTATTATTGTCATCTATACGAATATAAATATTTAGTACATAGATTATACTTCCCTACCCAAATGATATATTATATTTGCTTTGATCACAAACAGAGACGCTATGCGAACGAGTTTCTTTACCCTTTTACTCTCATGCCTAACAATTCTGGGAGCTTTCGCACAGAATCCAGATAATGAGGACATAAATAATATTCAAAGCAACAACCCTTTTTACCCAAAACCATCCGCAGGTTCAGGTGTGAATATTTGGTTCTGGGCGTATTGGGGAGGCTACTATAATAATAATTGGAGTGATCCCAGAAACTGGAGCAAAGGCTCTATAAGCTCAAATGGCACTTTCCATAAAGGATCAACCAACCAAGGAATTCCCGGACCAAATGATATTGTGATTTTCACGAACCAAAGAAATACCTGGACACAGGTTCATGTCAATGGGAATTTCAAGTGTCGCAGAATTGTTTTCTCCAATCGACGCTCAAACGATCCGTATACCAACAATATTGAATTATATATAAAATCGGGTAAGAAACTCGAAGTAACGGACGGCTTCTTCTACGACACCGAGAAGGTTAATCGCAGTGAAGCCTATATGTACTTGGAGTCTAATTCAACGCTTATTACGGGTTCTTTGGTTACCGAAGAACCGAACGGAGACAAACATAGCTCCTTCCACGAATACAGCACATCACGCAGTACAATAGTATGTAATGCGAGTTCAACCGTAATTATGCGTCCCAGAGACGATAATGACAATATTTCGGAAACAAAAAAGATGTATCTAACCGAGGTTGTAAACGGTTATCACAACGGCAAATTCGGTGAAGGGTACGGCAACCTAAGATTGGAAAAAGGCGGAGAGGATTGTCTTGATATAGAATCGATCGATCTTTTCACATACGAGCAGATTAAAGTAAAAAATCATCTATATATAGCTGAATGCACCACCCTTGAGGTAAACGAACCAATCATTATTCTACCGGGCGGAACAGTGGATAATGACGGCAGTATAACCAACCCCGATAAAATCACTAACCCAGGTGGAACACCTATAATTAAGGATTTTATATACTCGGGCGAACAGGAAAACATTAACGTCAATAACGCTGAGGCGAACTATATATTCGATAACGTAACAATAACGGGCAACCTAACACTTACCGCCGCAAAAAAAGTCACGATAAACGGCGCACCAATCAAAATATTAAGTTCCGCAAGCAAGAAAGCTTTCGTAATTCCAAGCGGAAGCGTTCCAATAGAACTCGGCGACGGCGTGCCCGCACCTTTCGAAATAGAGCGTTACTATGACGTGCATCCAGACGGACGGACCAGAGGATGGTATCTAATTGCTCCCATAACAAAAAACAATACCTTGGAGACTTGGTCTAACTCCGTTTACGCCGGAGTTTTTCAAGGCGGTACGGCGAGCACCGTGCTAAAATACGATGAAAAAAAATACGCAAAAGGGGAATACCAATGGACCGACCATACTAATTGGACCGATCCGCTGATCGAGCCCGGTTTGGCATTCACTAACTATTTCTATGTAAAAGGACAAGCCCCGGCCTCTCAAAAAGGATCCGCTGAAGGAGTGATAAACCCGGATGGCTCGATTAAATACAGCGAAATAGGCGAGCTGTATCTATATGAGGACATTTCTGTCCCGCTTACTTATTCCGCAGAAGACCCGAGCACACCAGACAACGGATCAAGAAACGGATATAATCTTTTGGCCAATCCCTACCCGTTTCCTTTATCAATGAAAAAACTGCGACTTGGGGTATCAAACGGGACGGCTAACTCAAGCATGTTTCGAAACACGATACTCGTAAGGGACGCCCAAACAAAGTCTTACGATTTGTACAGCTATAGCCATAAGGTGTACGCTTACCTCGATAATTCTATAGACCAAAGGCAACACCTTAACGGTGATTTTGCAATAGCTCCCGGTCAAGCTTTTTTTGTAAAAACAAAGTCGAATAATGGGGCCTTCGACAGTGAGGGTAAAGCCACCTTGATACTAAAGCCAAATATGCGATACACTAATGGCGACCCAAACTCTGACACAAAAAATTATAGAACAGAAAATCCCCCCCCTTCCGACCTGGAATACTTTCGATTAAATATTGAGACAAATAAAAAACCTATTTATCAAACCGTAATGGCATTTACGGATAAGGCTTCCGCCAAATTTGACGATGAGGAAGATGTGTATATGCCACCACTTATTTCAAAACAGATTGCCACCACTCCGGCTATTGGAGATTATACTCCTTTGGCTATCAATATTATGCCATTCCCGGAAAACCAAAAAAAGGTTCACCTGATACTGCATGGTATACCCGCAGGCATTCACCGGCTTCGTTTTCATGATGCTTCTACACTTCTCAAAGACAAGGATATTCGGCTTAAAGACAAGCTAACCGGAAACATAACGAGACTTTCCGACAGCGTTTATACATTCACTTTAGCAGAGAAAGCAATACAGCTCAAAGACCGATTTGAAATAATACTCGGAAAGAAACCATATGCACCAGACTTATCAGTCAGGATACCGGACACGTTAAAGGCTCCCGCAACAGAAAAATTCAAAGTGCCATTAAAGGCGAAAGGGTTTCAAAACGTCAGGCATTTTGAGGGAATAGTAACGTGGGACAGCAAAAAAATGCGTTTGCTAAAAACAGAATCCCAATTCATTAATATCGTTCCAAGCGCTGAGGAAGGAAAGCTGAAATTGACATATAATAACGCTTTGGTTGATTTCTCTCTAGCAAATAACGGCGTGCTGGCAAACCTTACTTTTGAATTAAACCCAAATAGCAATGAAACCAATTTAAAGGTATCGGAAATTAAGGCTACCGTAAGAGCTAACGATAATACAACTTACCTAACAGAAGCCCTAGCGCCAGATAGTTGTCATATATCTGAGATGCCTGAAACTAATCTTTCTATACGGCTTGTACCGTATCAGAATGTTAATATCGAAAACGTAACCTATACGGTTAATAAAGATGATAACACGGAAAAATATAATATCGAAAATGGTAACAAACTCGATATTTCATCTTATAGCGGGAAAAAAATAGCAGTAAACGCAACTGCCGATAACACCGGATACGCTTACGTCTCTGTCGGCGATTTATTGAAGACTCGAGAATATATTTTGCAGTCATTCCACCCCAATTATTTTTCCGACGCACAAATGGACGTAAATGCCGACGGAAAAGTCTCTACTGCGGACCTCCAATCTATGAGACAGGTTATTCTTGGCTTACAAGGCCATTTCAAAAGCCCGGAGGAAGATACTTGGCATTTCTTTCCCGATAAGAATATTTCGGCAAACACATACGACTATACTTCAATCGACCCTAAACTGGAAATGGAGCTTGGTCCTGAACAAAACAAAGCCACTTTCTGGGCAGTAAGAAAAGGGGATCCCTTCAATTCGGAACCATCCACCGAGAATAGGATGGATAAAGAAAACGTCACTCTAAAATACAATTCTGACACAAACGGTGATTTAATCACGGTACATATTTCCACCGATTCTCCTCTTGCGCTAAAGGCTATGCAATCAACCCTTGAATGGAACCCTGACGCCTTGAGACTGAGTGATTTTTCGTTTAAAGACGGAATAAGAGCCGAAGCTAATGCGAAAGAAATCGAAAACGGAAAATTACCATTTTTATGGACCGATGATGAGGGGATTATTCCGAATGATTTCCTAAGACTGGAGTTTTCGATTTTGGATAAAAAAACAAGTCCCCTACAGCTCAACATCAGTTCTTCCGTAACCCAATCTTTAGCTTACGATGACCAATTAAATGCTTTTGAAGTCGTAGCAAAAGACAAAACGATTTATAACGGTTCGGGCTATTCTGTATCAGCCTACCCCAATCCCGTTTCCGAAGGTTTTTTCTTCGAATTCAAAATGGAAAAAAGTTCTGACATCTCGATTTCAATTTACGCCCCCAACGGCAATAAACTCATTAATGCGAGTAAAAGTCTTAAAGCCGGGATCAGTGCTGTAAAACTTAGCCGAGGCAGTTTACCGGCAGGGATATACATTTACAGAACAATGATAAACGAAACAGTCCACACCGGAAAAATTATATTAAAATGACGACCACCCACCAAATATAAAGTTGAAAAAATCGCCCACAACTTTAATTTCTTCATTCCACACACCCTTCACCTATAACAGAGCTTAAGAATGGTACGAAGTCGAAAAGTAGCGAAGCTGACCCTGTTATCATTAATCCTTTTTGCAGGAAGTTCATACCGTAATAATACTATAGCCCAAGACGTTACGGGGCTTGGACCTTCTCAGCCTTCTTTAATGGATGCGAGTACCGAGTCAAACGACGCTGGCGACCCTGGAGATCCCGGAAGACCTGATGGTCCCGACAGTCCTAACGTTCCTATTGACGGTGGCGCATCGCTACTTCTTGCTGGTGGCATAGCGCTTGGAGGACGCCAATTTTTAAAACATAGAAAAAAGGAAGGGAAAAAATCCTGAAAACAGAACTCGACGGAAGCTTTTAAACAAAGGGAAAACCGTATTCGATTTTCCCCTCCTAATTAGGGTTTACTGAAAAAGTAAAAACCACAAGATTATCAGTGGATTAGGTAGCTTGTTTCCCTTTCCAAAGCACAGGGAATATTCGTAAATTGGCCTTAGAAAGGACTGAGAGCATTTTTTCCCTTGCACCTATGATCAAGACAAGTTCCTCGCAATTGAGTATAGAAGGTTTTTTGGACCCGGAAATAGGGCGCCTTAACCCGGAAAACAGATGGGTGAAGTTGGCCAACTCCATCCCCTGGGCGGAATTGGGTTTGGTCTACGAATCGAAAATGTCGACGGGCAAGGGCAGTCCGTGCAAACCGGCCCGGCTGGTCATCGGCGCGCTGATCGTGAAGCATAAGCTGAACGTTTCGGACGCCGAGGCGATAGAACAAATCAAAGAAAATCCGTATCTCCAGTATTTCGTGGGACTCGGCTCGTTCACCACGGAAAAGGCCTTTGACCCTTCGCTGTTCACGACGGTCCGCAAGCGGCTCGGGTACGGGGATTTTAACAGGATGAGTTCGCTTTTGCAACACGAGGGGATCCGTATTGCGGAGGGCGATCGGGATGAAGGGTCCAAAGACGGGCATTCCGGGGACGCCGAAGATGACAAGCGGGTTGTCTCCTGCGACGCGACGGTGGCGCCGCAAGAGATTCCATACCCCACGGACCTTGGGCTGTTGGCTACGGCGAGGGTGCAGTCGGAGAAAATCATCGACCTCCTTTGGCCCGTCGCCAGGGATTCCGGTTTATCCAAAAAGCCCCGGACTTACCGGGATAAAGCCCATAGGGAATATGTCGGGGCGACGAGAAAAAAGAGGAAAGGAGCCGAATTCTGGCGCGTGTGCGCACGCCGACAGCTGAATTATCTGGAACGGAACCTACGGCATATCGACAGCCTCATAGAGGCCAACAAGGGCGTTATACGCCTAAAAAGCAGGTTTTTGAAGATTCTGATGGTGCTTCACGAAATCGCCAGGCAACAGTCGCTCATGCTGGAGACCGGTGCCAACAGGGTGGACGGCCGCATCGTGAACGTCTTCCAGCCCCATGTCCGGCCGATAGTCCGGGGCAAAAACGGAAGCGACACCGAGTTCGGCGCCAAATTGTCCGTAAGCCTTCACGAAGGCTATTCCTATCTGGACAAGGCGCAATGGGACGCTTACTACGAGGGTGACGCGGAAGTGATCCGCGGGCACATCGACAGTTTCGGGGAGAGAAACCCGGAAATGAAGCTCGGCAAATTCGTCGGGGACAAGATTTACGGAAACAGGAACGCCCGGCAGACCATGTCCGGCGCGGGTGTGGAATTCGTGGGCTCCCCGTTGGGAAGGCCTCCCTCAAGTCCCGAAAAAATCAGGGAACGCAAGGAAAACCGGGCGCTTCACCAACGGCACCGAAGCAGGGCGGAAGGAAAATTCGGGGAAGTGAAACGGGGACTCGGATTGGACAAAATACAGGCAAGGAGAGCGGACACTTCGCTTTCATGGATCGCCTGCATTTTCTTCGTGGCCAACTTGAAAAGATTTCAGAGCGAAATCTTTTTTGACCTTGTTTTCTTGAGCTGGAAATACGGGATATGGCTTCAAGACGGCGAAAAGAAACAGGAAAAGACTGTCTGGCAAAATATCCTAGCTGGGTAGCCCTCTGGGCTTTTTCAGTAAACCCTAATTAGATTAAGCTCTTATACGGTTATTCCGCCAAGGTCCAAACAGTATAGTTTTCTTTCGGGCATTCCACGAAAACGGTTCCGTCGGCGTTTACGGTCAAAACCTTATCGCTGTTTCCCGTAGCATCTTTGATTCTCTTCCCAGCCCAGAGGGTTGATACTTTTCTGCTTTTTGTCTGGTCTGAACCGTTCAAGAAAACTATTAAACCAGAACCTCCTTCACGACGGGCCACATATTCGTCATTATCAATATGAAGAACGGTGACATCTCCTTTTGCTAATGTCCGTTTAATCGTAATTAACTTATTCAGCGCCTCTTTATCTAGCCATTCTTCATAATCTTGATAGAAAAGGCAAGGCGTTCCCGGATGCGTCATGATATATGCGTAAGCGTAATTCTTATTCCAGATTCTGGCGCCGTCGTGGTGTTCTATATCGTGATTAGCCACAAACGTTACCGCCTTTTCCGAATCACGTTTCCAAAGCATATCGCTATTTAGTTTTGTAAAATCATTTCCGTCAAACGCCTCATCCATTTTATAAAAACAAGGAAAGTCAAACGCCGGGCTTTCGGATTCTTTTACCCAAGCATAGAGTTTCTGCACATCACCATCCCAGAATTCCCCCACACTAAAACCGCCTATGGCCTTATTCCATTCCTTAACTACCCACGGAGCGAAACCTTTCACATAATCGAAACGCCAAGCGTCAAAACCCATTACATCCCTGTAGTATTTTCCAACGGAATCATCTCGCTTCCATAACCAATCCTGCACATAAGCATTATCAAGACATAAATCGGGAAATCCGCCAAAAGTGCCTTCATCACTTTCATGAATTCCATTCGGATGAAAATGCTCAGCGTGTCTGATAAACTTACCCGATTTCGGGCTAAAGTCTGTCCACGTATTTTCACCTTTCCATTTATTATATTCGGAGGCTCCACCGCTGTTATGGTTTATAACTATATCGGCAATCACTTCCAGCTTTTTTCCATGGGCTGTTTCTATTAGACTTTTAAGTTCCGCTTCAGATCCAAAACGCGTTTCCACCGTTCCATGCTGGTTGTATTTCCCAAAATCGTAATAATCATACGGATCATACCCCATCGAATAACCGCCACTTTGCGATTTGTTTGCAGGTGGAAGCCAAACCGCCGTTATACCGGCATCACTCCAGGCGGGAATCTTCGATTCGATTTTTTGCCACCAAGTACCTCCGGCCGGCACATCCCAATAAAACGCTTGCATAATCACCCTGCCCTCAGGAACAGAATCAGGCTTTTCGACAGGCGGAATGGGCGTAGATGGTTCCAAAGGAATCATTGGAACACTTTCCACGATTTCCTCATCATCTCCGGAACACGACCAAACCGATACGGCCAAAAGAACCAATAACAAAAATCTTCCTAACTTCTCCATACCTTCCCTTCTTTCCGATTTTTTATAAAACGACTTCAATCGCCTTATCACATCCCTAAAATGAAAAAAACGTCCGCCTTATTCAAAGCAGACGTTTCAATCAAGATAAAATACTCTTCTTGACCAACCCTTTATCTGGAAACCGAAAAAATATTAGTCTAAAATCCCAAACCTCACTCCGAAAAAGTAAGTCCTAGGAGCCGATGGCCCATAAATGTAGTTACTGTCCCGGTCTTTTCCTTTATCAAAATCATCTTGATACGCATTAAATACATTTCGTATCCCTGCAAAAACTTCTATCTGTTGTCCTATACGATCAAGATGAAACTCCTTGGAAATCTTCAAATGCGTTTCCCAGAAATCAGGAGAATCAAAATACTCATCTTCCGTAACTCCAGGCGCACCAGCCATATGTGGAACTATCATATTTCCTGTGTATACACCCGAAAGAGATATATACGTTTCAGGCATTGGGAAATAAGTCAAGGTCCAAAACCCATACTGCTTGGGCGTTCTCATATACTCGTCTGTCGAAGGTAAACCAGCTAAAAATTCCTGTTCGTCATCATATAAACTACTCTGTAATGTCAAGCCCGCTTCCGCCTGAATTTTTTCTTGATAGTTAGCCCTTAACTCCAACGTGGCTCCCATCACAGTTGAGTTTCCACCGTTGTGCTTATGCATTATCGTGTTACCGTTAGCATCCTCTCCTTTTTCTTCAAAAACAAAAGTGTCTATAAGGCGAGTCCGGAATCCTTCCAATGTGAAGCCATAAATATAATTTTCATTCGAACGGTCATAGTTAACCGAGAGAGTATAACTTCTTGAACGTTCCTCTTTTAAATCGGGATCAATTTCTGGTAACGTAACACCTCCGCCAGAAAAGGCTATATGAAGGTCAGTATCAAAAGCTTGCGGGGCGCGATAACCCGTCGAAAAGGCTCCGCGGAACTGGAAATCATTCCACTTGTAAAGCAAACTCAGCCTTGGGGAAGCGATAACCCCGTCTACCAAATTATGCTGATCAAGTCTAACTCCTGTCAGCAACGTTAAACCTCTAGTCATTTCCCAATCGCTTTGCGCAAAAACACCGCCTTGGGTCACTCGCTGATCGATTAGGTAATCGTAAATCTTAATCTCATCAAATGTATAATCGGTTTTAACTTCTCCACCAAAGGATAAAATATTCTTTCCTCCCAGAAAATCAGAAAGGGTTCTGTTATACTGAAAACCACCGATTACCGTATAGTTTTTTGTATTTCCATAAGCTTCCAAAGGGGCTTCGCCTTGATCAAAGTTATTAATTCCGGTGTAATGTTTCCGCCTAGTATCTTGACCAGAAATATAAGCCATCAAATCCCAATCGTCACCTTTATACTCGAAGTCCAAACCTCCGATAATAATATTATGTGTTCTGTCCTCCGATTGGTCAGCAAGGTGGGGAGCCTCGTTAATTTTGTTTCCGCCCCTACGAAATTCATAAATACTGTAAATGTTGGCGCCCAACGTAGCCCGATCGCTTAATTCCATAAAAGCGTTCATCCCGAAAGAGTTCGTCCTTAATTTCGGCATTTCCGAATAACCGTCTCCGTTTTCATCGAAATCGTTTCTAGTCCTTCTAGATCCGAAAAAAGATATCCCTGCATTACCTTCCTCATTAACCACCGAAGCGTTAACGTTCAGCATGTTATCTGGCACGTTGCCATTGATAAGCGAAAGGCTATTCGAAACCGAATACGAACTCATTTTTGGGCGTTTGGTAATAACGTTTACCGTTCCTGCCACCGCACTGGAACCATAAAGAGCCGAACCGCCACCACGAACCACTTCCACCCGATCTATCATATTGGCCGGAATCTGTTCCAAACCGTATAGCCCCGTAAGAGCGCTAAAAACCGGACGGCTATTGATCAGAATTTGCGAATATCCACCCTGCAAACCGTTCATTCGCAACTGGGTATAATTACATGTTTGACAATCGGTTTCCATACGTAATCCTGGCTGAAACGACAGGCCCTCCGAAAGCGTAGATGATTGTGTAAAACTCAGTGTTTGGGCATTCAAAACATTCACCGCCACAGGGCTATCGGTTATCTTGCGTTGCGTTCTGGTCCCTGTCACTACCACGGCCTCAAGTTCTTTGGAATTTTCCGCCATGGATATCTTGACCTCACGTAGCTCTCCTTTTTGCAAACTGATTCCACGGCGATAATCTTTTAGCCCCACAAACGCACAAACCAAACGATAATCACCGGCTTCTATTCCCGTAATCTCAAAACGGCCGTCACTATCGGTCACCGTTCCGAATGAAGTCCCCTCCAAACCAACTTGTGCAAGCGATACCGGTCCGTCCGGGCCCCGTACAATTCCTATAATTGACGCGCTCTGGGCAAATGCCCCCATAGCCATCGTCAGCATTACCAACGAAAAAGAAAAAATAGCTTTCATTTTTTTAGCTTATATGAAATATTTCATTTTGATCAATCTAATTACGCCAACAAATATTGCTGTAATATTATTTTTAGGCAAGTCTAAATTTATAATTATCGAAAACTTAATAATGGTTGAGCTATAATTGAGATTTAAAAAACATTCTGATTCCTTCCTAAAAAATGTCGTCTCACTATAACGACACTTCTCAGACAAGAACATAACTTTTTATAGTTACATCCTTTTAGCAATATCAAAACTGACTATATATAACAAAGATGTACCCCTTATATTACCCCAAACATTACCCTAAAAGCTCTACTTTTGGACGAAATCAAAGATCCTATATCTGAGAAAAATGGACAGCTTCGCTAAATCTAAGCGAAGTAAAAACCATCTAAAATGAAGTGATTTTGGTCTGGTACTTAAAAAAACGAAATGCTATGAGACAATTTTTCTGGATTCTGACTCCTCTTTTTTTAGTCAGCACAAATGTTTTCTCCCAATATCGGGTAACGATGAGTAGTCTTTTAAACGAAATGACCACTACCGACCAAATAGCCAAATGGCCGGAGGCGACTTACAGATGCGCTCAATTTTCCAGTTACGACCGCCGTTCCAAAACCCCAAATCCAGCAGACGGAAGAGCAAAAAAATCCAACCCGGACTCTGGAACGGGTTGGTTCGCTAATAACGACAGCAACAACTTTATCAGAACAGATTCTATAGACGGAAGAGCCGAAATGGTTATGATGGACCACAACGCTCCGGGTGCCATTGTGCGGTTTTGGTTAGTGACTACTCCAGGCGTATGGAATAACCCCGGTAAAATCCGGATCTATATTGACAGTGCGCAGAAACCCACTGTGGAAATGGACGCTTGGGAGCTTATCGGCGGGAACGGATTGGCTGGTTTCCCATTTTCTTATATCGCTTCTGACGCTACAATTCCAGCAGGAAGAAGAGGCCGAAACCTTTACTTACCAATCCCTTATGCCAAATCTTGCAAAGTAACTTGGGAAAAAGGCCCTGGCCCTGTCACAGGTTGGTCATCCAGATATTATAATATTAATTACAGAGAATATAAATCTGGAACCGACGTAGAATCATTTAGTCTGGACGTCTTAAAAAAGAACTCGAATAAGATTCTGAGGACAGGGGCTAAACTTATTGCTGAAAAGTCGGTAGAAGGAAAATCAAAAACTGTTAAAGACCATATCCTCAAACCAGAAGGAATCTCTGAATTGAAGATAAAAGGTGAACGGGCTTTACGAAATATTCGATTAAAGATATCAGCCAATGATTATAGACAAGCGTTGCGTTCTACTGTCATTAAAATCAGTTTCGACGGAAATAGAACTGTTTGGTGCCCGATAGGTGAATTTTTTGGAATAGGAAATACTCCGACAGAAAACCATACTTATTACGTAAGCAATAGCGCCGAAAATATAATGACCGCAAGGTGGCCTATGCCTTTCCAAAAAAACGCAAAATTGGAAATCATTAATCATGGTGATCAAGACGTTAATATTGAAGAACTCTCGGTAGTTTCCAATAAATGGAATTGGGACGAAAACAGTATGTATTTTTATGGCACTTGGTTCGAAAAACGCCATATCGACGCTACTCATCGCCAAGATATAAATTTCGTTAGTGTAGAAGGTAAGGGCGTGTACGTAGGCGACGCTTTATCCCTGTTTAACAGCGCTTCGGGGCGTGCGTGGTGGGGCGAAGGTGACGAAAAGATTTTCGTCGACGGCGAAAGCTTTCCTTCACATTTCGGAACTGGGTCAGAAGATTATTACGGGTACGCTTGGGCACGGTCCGAATCGTTTTATCATCCGTTTATAGCCCAACCATCTGGAAGTGGCAATAAAAAGGTTGGACCAGTCACTAATGCCAGATACCGAATACTGGACGCTATTCCGTTTAACAAGTCGATTCGTTTTTATATGGAACTCTGGCACTGGGAAGAGGTGAAAATCAATTACGCCCCAGCTACTTTCTTCTATGCGCAACCGGGAGCAAAGGTAAATATCCAACCGGACATAGAAGCCGTTAAATATAAAATCGCAAAAACTCAGAGCGAATTCCTTCAATAAGGATGGAATATAGAGAAAGCCTCGGAACATTCGCTCCGAGGCTTTCTCATTCTTATTTTTTCCTCTAAATCAAGAATGCTTTTTAATCTCTCCGGTTTTCAATCTTGAGAAATACGCGTCCATTTCCTTTTTGGCTTTCGGAGCCAATAACAAGGCTGATAATACTGTCGGGATAGCCATTACCGCATAAAATCCATCGATCAAATTAACAATAGATTTTAACGGAAAAACAGCGCCCATAACGATAAGAACAATATAGATATAGTTATAAATTCCTTTTCGCTCTTGTCCAGCCAAGTAACCTAGGCATTTCGTCCCAAAATACGAATATGTAAACAACGTAGTAAAAGCGAAAATCACTACGGAAAATACTAAAACGTACGTACCGACATCGCCGGGAAGCGCCTTAGTAAAAGCTTCGGAGGTCAAGGCAACTCCATTATTTCCGCCAGTCTTCCACTCACCTGTGATGATGATCACCAAAGCGGTTAGTGTGCACACTACAATCGTGTCAATGGCCGGTCCGAGCATCGCCACAAGTCCCTCTTGTACAGGCTCATTAGTTTTAGCCTCACCGTGCATCATTGGAGCCGTTCCGATTCCCGCTTCATTTGAAAACGCAGCCCTTTGGGCACCTATAATTACCAATGTCCCCAATGCTCCGCCTACTGCCGCTTTACCAGTGAAAGCGTCTTCAAAGATCAATGCAAAGCTTTCCGGAACCTTGTCATAATTCAATAACAAAATTACCAATACGGAAATCAAATAGATTACAACCATCAGAGGCACAAGTTTTCCGGCCACTTCCGAAATACGATGTAAACCACCGAAGATAACTAGCGAAACCACTCCAGCTATCAATAATCCTATTAATCCTCGAATCAATATTTCCGTGGAAAAGCCAAAAATTCCATCTGCTGGGATAACTCCTTCCAAACCCGATCCAGCAATACCGCTCAATATTTCCGTTAATTGATTTGACTGAAAAACTGGCCAAGTTCCCATTAATCCAGCCACGGCAAACAAAACGGCTAACGGCTTCCATTTTTTGCCCAATCCCTCTTCAATCACATACATCGGGCCTCCTTCAATATGCCCGTCAGCCTCACGTTTACGGTACATTACGGAAAGCGTACAAGTAAAGAACTTCGTAATCATCCCTAACAATGCGCTCACCCACATCCAGAAAAGTGCGCCCGGACCTCCGGAAACGATCGCAATCGCAACACCACTAATATTCCCCATTCCCACAGTCGCCGCGATGGAGCTTGACAAGGCCTCATAGTGATTGATTTCTCCAGGATCGTTAGGGTCATCATACTTGCCGGCCAAAATTGCCCAAGCGTGACGAATATATCTCAGAGGTTTTAATCCTGAATATATAAAAAGTAACAACCCGCCACCCAACAACAACACTAAAAGGATTGGCCCCATAAATGCGCTGAAAGCGCCCAACGCCGACCCGACTAAATCTCCAAAATCCGTCAAAACAATATCTATTTCGTTTGAAACCTAATTATTATCCAGCTTACACTGAAACACAATCGTCTATTTTATGACAAGCGAAACGATTTTCCAAACTAAATTAAGTTCTATTCACTTTTCCGACCTGATTTACCAATCATTTGCAAAGTTATCACCAGAATTATGAAAATCACTCAATAAATAGAAATGCGAAGACCACAGTCATAAGGTTCGGCCTCCGCATCTCATAAATTAAATCACCAGAAGGGAATAGAGAGTTTTACTTCTTACTTTCTAAATAAACTCAGATTACATTTATCCTCTTCCAAGCCAACAACAGCCCTATCGTCTTCTATTTTCCTTAACCTTTTTAACTTGTTTGACCATTTTGGCAAAGCTCTTTCCTCTTCGTCTTTTTTCAGCCACAGTGGATTCGTAATGCTCTTTTTCCCGAACCATTTTCAAGAAATTTTCATACGAATCTTCACTAATATCACCGTCTTCTACAGCTTCTATTACAGCGCAACCTGCCTCGCCAGTATGCGTGCAATCTGAGAAACGGCATTCTTCGGCCACTTCCGAGATTATATCGAATGTTAGTTCTAAACCTTGGTCAAGATCCGTCATTCCTATCTCACGCATCCCTGGGTTATCTATCAAAAGACCTCCGCCTTCCAATATTACCAATTGCCTATGTGTCGTAACATGTTTTCCCCGGCCTGTGCCTTCACCTATTTCACCTATTTCACCTGTTCTCATCACGTTTTTACCAGATAAAGTATTGATCAACGTAGACTTTCCGACACCTGAAGACCCTAACAAACAATAAGTTTTATTTGCCGTAATATGTGATTGGAGATCTTTCAACCCGCAACCATTATTATTGCTAAAGAGAATCACAGATATATCCCCAAGCCTCGCTTTAACTCGTGCTAAAAGCCTATCCGCCTCTTCCTTCTCTATTAAGTCTGTCTTGTTTAAAATTGCTACTGGCTCCACTCCTGCCTCACGGCAAATTGCCATATACCTTTCGATACGATTTATACTGAAATCACGGTCTATAGCCTGTACGATAAAGGATTTGTCGATATTCGTAGCGATTATCTGTTCTTCTCCTCGACGGCCAACGGCTTTTCTACTCAATACCGTTTTACGTCCGATTATGGCATGTATTAGCATATTAGATTCACCGAATTCCGTAACAGAAACCCAATCACCAACTGCCGGAAAATCAGAACGACTTTCGGCGCTATACCGCATACTCCCGACTATCTCGGCATCAAATTCTCCTTGTTCGGTCATTACTCTGTAGCGCCCCTTATGCTCGGCAATAACTCGTCCTATTCCAAAATCCTCCAGACCGCTTTCCCTTCTCCTTTTCTCGAAAAAAGGAGAATAACCCAAACTATTTAATGTTATATTTTTTTTCAGACTTTTATTGTCTGAATTATTAATGCACTTTGACATTTCTTCATCATTTTCCTTCGCCTATTCTTCCAATAAGTAAAGAGATAGACATTCCCCATTCGCTACGTTAAAACAGCATTTGGGGCAATTGAATAAACGCATAGGTAATCGCTCCAAAACATGTAACACATTTTAGATTACGGATTAACCCTAAGCTTAATAAAATCAAATTTGGAAATTGGCAGACACAAACGCGTCTCGGGCGAATCTTGCTGGTAAAAAAATTATCTTATACGATTTTATGCTAAGACTATCTTCCCAAACTCTGGAACCAGTGTTTGGAAAAGCCTTTGATTAAAACAAGATACCAGACGCCTGCCGGTTAGACCGACAATACACGCCCCGCCGATGAAGTATATTGAGTAGTATTTTTCATAAAACACAAAGGTAACAATTCGGCTGTTTAACACAAACTACCCAAACCTATAACGCTTTGCCTCGCCAATATTACATAACCTTACATATTGGGAAATATAATTTAACATACCGGATTAAGCTTTTCGTAACCGAAATGGGGCAGGTTGTAACAACAAGGGTGTTTTTTTTGCCCGAAAACCACACTAAACGTAAATTTGAGATTGAATGTCTCTTTCGGAGAATTTTTCTACCGTCAAGACAATTCTCATCTTTTCACGGCCGTACAGGCACAGCTCTCACCCTATCATGATGTTATCCCCACACCCCAGAAACGTCTTAAAGTATTGTCCAAAATGTGGAAAAAAAAGCTTCGTTTACCAAGAAAACGATTCCTTGCTTTGTGACGCTTGTGGTTTTCGTTTCTATATAAACTCTTCGGCGGCTGTTGCAGTCCTTATCACTGACAAACAGGGTCGACTGCTTCTGACCCGCAGAAAATTTGAGCCTCATCAAGGCATGCTTGACTTACCCGGCGGGTTTGTCGATGTAGGTGAAACTGGCGAGGAAGCCTGCATTCGGGAAATCAAAGAAGAGCTTGCGCTAGATATCGAGAAGCTACATTACAAGATCTCCGTGCCGAACGAATACGTATATGGCGGCGTAATGTATTTTACGCTGGACCTCACTTTTCATGCGGAAATCAAGGATTTAAACACACTGAAAGCGCACGACGACGTAGTCGAAGCCCTTTTCTTCTCTCCCGAAGATATCAACCTTAATAAAATCGGAGCAACATCCATCCGTAAAATCGTGCAGTGGTTTATAGACCAAAGCGCTAAAGAGTCGATTGATTAGTACTATCGACTCATTCAGTTCATCAATTTGATCTATAACAATCGAACGCCCATATTTGTATTGTAATCGAAACAGAAAAACAAAACACAACGGCTATGATCAGTATTGGATTGGACCAGAAAAAATCGGAAAACATTTCGGAGAAGCTCAACGTACTGTTGGCCAATTACCAGATGTACTACCAAAACCTTCGCGGGTTTCATTGGAACGTAACCGGTAGCGAATTTTTCGAACTACACGAGAAATTCGAAGAATATTATGGGGAAGCACAGGAAGCGATTGACGAAATCGCCGAAAGGATTCTCACCCTTGGCCAAACGCCTCTTCATACTTTTAAAGACTATGAATCGGTAGCCGAGGTTGAAGCTGCTAAACAAATCACGGACGGAAAAGAATGCGTATCTATCGTAGCCCGCGATATTAGCGTTCTTCTGAAAATAGAGCGTGAGATTCTGGACATCGCCGGAGATGCGGACGATGAAGGCACTTCAGCCTTGATGTCGGATTATATCCGTGCTCAGGAAAAAATGGCTTGGATGCTTAACGCATACCTCAAATAAGCTTTGGTTAGTTTTATTAAAACCGAACTCCACTTTATATCAAAAAAGCAATAAAATAACCTTATCATAGTTATGAAAACCTCTCCGGCGAGATGCCGGCGAGGTTTCTTTTTATAAACTCCTAACGAATCCGAAAACCGTTTTTATCCAATATTTCCATCGCCTGACTGATTTTCGAATCCATTGAATCCAAAGCATTAATCCAATGAATGTCAAAACCACGGCGTTCCATTCCCCTGAACCAGGTCATTTGGCGTTTGGCAAATTGATGAATATTCCTTTCCAGCTTTTCGGTCATTTCCTCAAAACCAATCTCGCCTAACACATACAGCGTCACCCAGCGATATTCCAATCCGTAAAAAATCAATTCGTCCGCAGTTACTCCACTATCCAGCAGTCCCCGGACTTCCTCTACCATCCCTTCTTCCAGCCGATCCCGCAAACGCTTCGATATCCGCTCACGGCGGGCCTCCCTATCGATATCCAAACCGAAAATAATGGGCTTCAATTCCGGTTTTTCATTTCCGGAAACATCCGCCCCGGGATTCTTCGCAAGATAATCCGCTATCTCCACTGCCCTTACCAAACGGCGCCTGTTATTCGGGTCCTTTATATCCTGATCTGTTAGACCTTGAAGCCTTTTGACCAACTCTTCTACGCTCAGTTCTTTCAATTCCCGACGCAATTCCTCATCTCTCGGCACCCAAGTCAAATCGTTTTCCGTCAGCACATATTCGATATACATACCGGATCCTCCGCACAAAATAGGCACGGCTTCCCGATCTTTCACTTTTTCTAACGCCTCAAAAAAGTCGTTATAAAACTCGCTTGCGTTGTACTTCTGACCTGCGTCACGAATATCGATCAGATGATATGGAATTGCTTTTCCTTCTATTGTGTAGTCTTCCAAGTCTTTGCCCGTACCGATATCCATTCCTCGAAATACCTGCCTAGAGTCACCACTCAGAATCTCTCCCCCCACTTTGGCCGCCAAGTTTGTGGCGAAAGATGTTTTGCCACTCGCCGTCGGCCCTACGATTACGATTAACGGTGTCGCTTCGCTTTTGTCCATATACGAAGATACTCATTTCCCCATTATCCGGTTTATACAAATAGGCATGTATGATGAGGAATCATGCTAACTTAATTAACTTGGAAAAAGCGAATCTCTGGGAATATCACAACTCGACTTTTTTCACTGAAAAGCTAAAAAATTAGTCGCTCTTTAATTTTGTGTTAACCGAAAAAAAATGGCACCCTTCCCGATAACGCTATCGCTTAAAACAGTGGCAATTGTATTTTATGTTTAGGCCAAAAATCATTATCTAAAGACTTAGGTCAAGGGGCCTAATGCTTGAATTAGAAACTTTATATTTTTACAAATACTTTTATCTTATGCTGAGCAAGAGGAAAACCTTTCTGTTTTTCGCTTTCTGCCTTCTCTCTTTATTGAGTGCGGAAGCGCAACGGCGAGCAATTGATTTGAATAAAGGCTGGGACTTTAAGCCATTTTACGTAGTGGCCAAGCAAACCCCTAGCGAAAAAGTAGACATTCCGCACACTTGGAACAATAAGGACGGACAATCCGGCAAGCTCGACTATTACCGCGGAATGTGCACTTATAACAAGAGTGTGGAAATCGGAAACGAGTTGAAGGGCAAGCGCCTTTTCATCAAATTCGAAGGCGTAAACACCGTCGCTACCGTATTGATCAACGGCAAGTGGGTGGGCGAGCACCGCGGAGGATACACCGCCTTTACTTACGACATTACTCCTTATGTGAAGTTCGGCCAGAAGAACGGAATCGAAGTACGCGTAAACAACGCTTACCAAGAGGACATTATGCCACTCTTGGGCGACTTCAACTTCTACGGAGGCATTTACCGCCCGGTAAGCCTTTTGGTTATGGAGCAAGCCTGCATCACGCCACTTGACTACTCCGGCCCTGGCGTTTACCTCCGTCAGATAGAAGTGAGCGACAAGAAAGCTTTGGTGGAAGTGAAAACCAAAGTGCTCAACAACTTTGACAAAGCCGAGGACTTCGAAGTAAAAACCGTAGTGCTCGACGACAAAGGAGCCACAATCGCCGAGACGAACAGCAAACTCCGCGTGCCTGCCGGCCAGACTTACGAGACCGCCAAGAAATTCGAAGTGCACAACCCGCACCTGTGGAACGGCAAAGAGGATCCATTCGCCTACAAGACCGTAACTACGCTTACGCATAAAGGAAAAACGCTCGATACGGTAGAACAGCCGATGGGCTTGCGCTATTACCACGTAGACGCCAACGAAGGTTTCTTCCTGAACGGCAAACACCTCAAACTCCGTGGCGTATGCCGTCACCAAGACCGCGAGGACAAAGGTAACGCCGTAAGCAACGCCGACCACGAGGAAGACGTAGCCATTATGAACGAAATGGGCGTTAACTCTATCCGCCTTTCGCACTACCCGCACGCTCCTTACTTCTATGACCTTTTGGACAAAAACGGTTATGTGGTTTGGTCGGAAATCCCGTTCGTAGGCCCAGGCGGATACCGTAGCAAAGGCTTTACTAACTCGCCGCGCTTCAAAGAAAACGGACGCCAACAATTGGTAGAGATGATTCGCCAGAACTTCAACCGCCCGGGTATTCTCTTCTGGGGACTGTTCAACGAACTGAAGCCTGTAGGCGACGACCCTACTCCTTACCTGCGTGAGCTCAAGGCCTTGGCCAATGCCGAAGACCCGTCGAGAATCACCACTTCGGCCACTTTCGTTGACGGCGAGCTGAACTTTATCACTGACCTTATCGCTTGGAACAAGTACTACGGATGGTACGGAAGCGACGCCAGCGTAATCGAGAAATTCTTCGACAACACGCACGCCAAATACCCATTCCTCAAAATCGGTATCAGCGAGTACGGCGCCGGCGCCAGCCACAAGCACCACCAAGAGGAATTGAAGCAAACCAACCCGGGTTCAATGTGGCACCCGGAGGCTTGGCAAGCGCACTTCCACGAGAAATACTGGAAAGCCATCGACGAGCGTCCGTTCGTTTGGGGTACTTATATCTGGAACATGTTCGACTTCGGCGCCGCTCACCGTCGCGAAGGACAGGAACACGGACGTAACGACAAAGGTATCGTGACTTACGACCGCAAGACGAAGAAGGACATCTTCTATTACTACAAAGCCAACTGGAACAAGGACGAGGCTACGCTTTATATCGCCAACCGCCGTTTCGTGAAACGCTCTGAGGCCAACACCAAGGTTCGCGTTTACTCAAACGCCTCTAAGGTTCGCCTTTATGTAAACGGAAAATCGCTCGGCAACAAAAAGACCGACAAGTACGGCATCGTACAGTGGGACGGCGTAACGCTGAAACCGGGCAAAAACGTAGTTGAGGTAAAAGCCACCATCAACAAAAAGCCTGTTACCGACACCGTAGAGTGGACGCTTGATCCTAACTCGGCCACGGCCAGCAAGTGAGATTAGTAAAGCGTACAGAGTAAAGAGTAAAAAGTCTGCTTGGGTATTTTTATCGATGGAAAAGCAGGCTTTTGAAATTGATCCTTTCGGGATTTGAACGCTTACTTCTTTACTATAAAAGTATAAAAGCGTAATCGATTCGGATATTCATTTCTTGAAATGGATCCTGAATCGGTTACGCTTTTTTTACGAATGCAGGTAAGGAATTACAGCTTTTCAAGCTTTCTACTTTATCATCCACGTAAGTTACAGTCTGTTTCGTTAAGTTTTCGACCAAAATCTCTTAACATATCGACCTGATTCTCTTAACTGTTTGGGCAAAATCTCTTAAGTGTTTTGGGTAAATGTGTTAAGAGAATTGACCGAAACAGTTAAGAGATTTGACCAAAAGTGTTAACACATTCGGAAGCTTCTCTTTTCGACTTCTTTAAATGCAAAAAACCTCCCGATTATACAATCGGGAGGTTTTTCTTTGGTCTTCTTTGCCTTACTGAATATACAAAAAGCATCTCGGTCAGGAAATAACCTGTAACCGCCACCCTCTTTTCAGTGGATTTTCCGAGACAGACACGTAGGTTTTCCGAAGAAAACCAGAGTCTTGCGCCACGGTATTGACTTCCGGATTTCGACACAAAAAAAGGCGCCCAACCGAGCGCCCTTTCTCATTTGTTCAATATTCAACTCACTTTCCTTTCGAAAGCAATACGATAGTGTCTTGAGTGTCAAGGCTTACCTTGCCGTTTCTTACCGTCGCGGTTTTGCCTGAGTATGAATCCTTCACCTTTTGGCCTTCGGCGAAAACACCGTGAACAGGAATGATTTTCTTCCCTTTCTCCACGTCCAAAGCCACCAACACCTTGTTAGAGTAATCGCCTTTAGCGTACTCACGGCTGAAGATATAAGGTTGCTCCGACAGCATCTTGTGCATACCCGCTCCTACCGCAGGGTTCTCCTTACGGAAATTACCGAGCTTGCTCCAGTGTGTCATAACGTCCTGTACCTTATGTCCGCCACGTTCGGCGTTGGCCTGGATTTCCTCCCAGTTCATAAACGAGCGTAAAGTGGCGTCTCCCACAGTGCCTTCGATCACCAAGTTACGGCTCGACTCGTCTCCGTAGTAAACCTGCGAAGCGCCCGGCGTAAGCAACAGCTTGGTAGCCGATTCGATGGCTTTGCTACGGTCTTGGTCAAACGGCTGGCCATCGTCGTGCGAAGTAAGGTAGTTCATTACGCTCTTGCCCTTGAGCTCACCGTTCAGGGCATCGGAATATTTCTTGAAGATTTCTTCGTAAGACTGCTTCTGGGCGTCGTACTTGAATTCGAAGTTGATCAGACTCTTGAATCCGTTGTCGAAAAAGTCGACGACGCTGTCGCTGTAATGATAGTTGCGCATGCCGCTGATGCCGTATCCGTACACTTCGCCTACCATATAGAACTCGTTGTTGTCGAGTACGCTAGTAGGGTTGGCTTTTTTCCAATCGGCGAAGGCCACGTCAGACTCTTTCTTCAGGTCTTCCCAAAGGTCAGCCTCCGTGTGCTTGGCGGTGTCCACGCGGAACCCGTCAACGCCGTATTTGCGGATATAGTCGGTCAACCATTTGATATGGTAGTAACGCGGCGCACGCGGAAGGCCGGTGCGGGCGAAGAACTCATCAAGGCTCTTAAGCTCTTGCTCAAGTCTTCCCTCCTTTTTCCATTTTTCCAACAAAGTGGCGGGCAGTTCCACCGCTTCGGTCTTGTTAGCCGTAAAAACGTCGGGTAGGTTTTCAACCAAAGTACAGCTCACCGTAGATTCGTAATCCGAGTAACCGCAATGGGGAGTCTCACGCACCCAATCCGTAGACCATACCGGGTCAACGTCGGTTACGGGACCGGTGTGGTTGATTACCACGTCCAGCAAAACGCGGATGCCTCGGGCGTGGGCTTCTTTTACCAGCTCGTCCAAGTCAGCCTCGGTACCGAAGTTCGGGTCCAACGCTGTCCAGTCCTTGGCCCAGTAGCCGTGGTATCCGTAAGTGGCGCCAGTGCCTTCGTCCACGTTTCCGTGTACTTGCTCTACAAGCGGGGTCATCCAGATGGCGCTAACACCGAGCTTGTCGAAATATCCTTCCTTTACCTTGGTCGTAATACCTTTGATGTCGCCGCCTTCGAAGCCTCGCAAAAGGCCCGTTTTGGCCGTACGCCCGAAGTTGACGTCATTGGTTTTGTCACCGTTGTTGAAACGGTCGGTAAGCATAAAATAAACGTTGGCGTTTTCCCAAACGAAAGGCGTTTTAACTTCTTCCGCCACAGTTTCGGTCTTCTTTTGACCGCAAGAACCGAGGGCCAACAAAGCCACCGCCACCAAGCATAGATACCTGTGCATAATGATCATTTTTAGTAAAAAGGTATCCAAAAATACAAAAACGGTTGATTTCGGGAAGGTTCTCGGACCTTATGTTTTCACGCTTTTTGAAAGCTATAGGCTATTATTTTATTTTTAATTCAATTCATCCAAAAATATTCATTCTTCGAAAAGAACAAAGTGACAAAAACTTTGTCACTAAGTGGCAAGGCTCACGAAATCCCGATAAAGCGTTTTCAAGGTGCCGAAGCTTCTCAATAGGTCATAAAGCAATTTCGCCCAACCTATCACGCCCGCAACCGCCCTTTTGAAAAGCCTAAAAACAAAACCCACCATACGGCAAGCCACAGAGAAGGCTTTGCTCTGCCGCAAGACTTTCCCGCTGGCCAAAAGGACAGTTTCTGCCGTCGCCGTTTCGGGAATAAAAGTTACGGTGTCCATATCTTTTGAGAAGCCGAAAACCACGCCGTCCACCTCCATCCGACCACGGATATAAATGCCGATCGATTTGGCTACGGCGGTTATCCCTTCGCTCAAAATCCTGTACGATTTGGAAGCGTAACGGAAGAAGGCTTTAAAGATATTGTCTTGGATAAACGAGAAAAGTTGCTTGCTTTTCTTTTTAATCCATCGCCAAATCCGCTTAAATCCGTCGAGCAATCGCATGCCTTTTTCCTTAATATAAGTCCACGCCTTGCTCACAAAGTTTTTAGGTTCTCTTCTGAATTTCTTAAGTATTTCCTCGCTCAGATCATCTTGGTCCGCCTCGTACCCTTCACTATTCGCCTCGCTGACTCCTTTGAAAAAGGCCGGCGTGATTTGTTTAGACAGTTTTCTTGCTTCGGAACGCCTCTTTATACCTTCAAATTTTTGAAAGTATAGAGTTAGGGCCTTTCGAGTCTTAGAACACTTTAACAACTTTCTGTTTCCTTTGCCAAAATCATCTTTACCGTCAATATCCACATCAAAGCCTAAAAGCCATAGCTCGATTTTGGCACAATTAGTAATAAAACGTTGTGCGAGTACCCTGCTTTCTTTTTTATTGACTTCAGGCAAATCTAATAAAAAGCCACTTCCATCAGCATTTTTTCGTTTTGCAATAGTCTCTGATAAGAAATCTTGATCAAAAAGGAGACGAGCAGTACCTATATCATACCCTGCTGGAACATTTTTTTTTGGCATCAAAAAAATACGTTTAACATCATTAAAAAAATCAAAAGCCCGTTGTGACATTAGGTCTGAATCAGGATGAGGTTTGCGCCAAAGTAAGCCCAAAGTAAATAGCCTTAAATGAAAAGCCCGATGCATGGCCCGCCATACTGTAGTAAGAACAAGTCCATTCTCATCAAACCATTGTTCGTAGTCAATATCGGATTCAAAACTTACTAGCTGGTCAAGTGCTCCCCACGTTTTGTCTCCCACCCAATGGTCGCTTTCAAGCCCTGCATCAGCCTGAAATTCTTCCACGGCCTGTTTTATCTTGTCTAAACGTTTAGGAATCTGCTTATGAGGAATTTTATCTTCTAGATAGCCTAACAACCATAATCTAGACGCTATCGTATGTAACCGAATCCGTTGTCTTTCATAATTAAAAGTCTCATTTCCATCCTCTGGAACTCGATTCACTATTCCCACATTGCCCGCCTCTTTCAGTACGTCCTCAAACTGCCCCAACTGCTCTGTCTCGTCACCAGACAAAGCCGTTGGAGTGTAAACGGGCAAGCCACCCGAGAGTATCATTTAATAACATCTTTAAAAAGGTTCAACAAAGCTATTCGAGTTTCTATGCCAGACTTAACGGCATTCTTATGAACCTCTAAAACAATCGGTGGGGCCGCATCTATATCTTTATTTACGAAATTGTAGGAATCGCCGTCAAACTGCGTCAGGGATTCGGCGACAAGCGTAAGCTTGGCATTTGTTGATGTCGATTGATTCTTCACAAGATCCCTTATGTTATTGAATGGCTCTTTGCCTGTTAAAGACGAGGAATCAAGAGTACCAGTAAATGTCTGAACATGTAGGGATGTAAGGTCTTCTACGGCTTTATTAAGAGCCTCAATCGCATTTTTAATTGGCATGATTACGGATATTTTAAGTTTGATAAATAATTCCAAACAACTGAAAAAGATCGCCCCGTATGCTTCGGGAAATTAAAAAGAAAAGCTATCGGTGGTCTACATCCTCAGACTCTTCTATCTGGGCCGTGGCTTGGGTATGGAGCTTTTCTATCAGCTTATACACTTCCACAAAAGGCTTTTGGCCCAAAGCGTCGATCACTTTATTGAGTTCTTCCATCGTTAGGCTCAGGCGGATTTCTTCTTGCATAGCTTTTGGTTTTTTGTTTAGACATCAAACTGATATTGGCACTCCAAAAAACAAGCCCGACTGTTATTATCCCTTTCCTAATAGCTAACCCAACTCTGATTAAATTATCACATAAAGAAGGAAAAGACAATAGGATATCCAAAAAATATCAAACCTACATGATGTTACCCATGGAATTGAAAAATGAACGAGAAACCAAAGCGCATGAAAAAACCGATACCCGGAAGGTATCGGTCCTAAACTTTTGCGAGATACGCTTTCCGCCGGATTAGTCAATCGGCTCGCCAGCGTAATCGTCATTAAATCCCAAGTCGATATTGTCAGGATGCGGGAAAAGCTTCACGCCGTCGTTCAACAGACGGATAGCCGCCATGTCCTCGGCGTCCAAAGAGAAATCAAGAATATTGATATTCTCCTCGATTCTGGACGGAGTAACCGACTTTGGCAATACGATAATATCGCGCTCAAACAACCAACGCAAAGCCACTTGGCTAGGCGTTTTACCGTATTTCTTAGCGATTCCCAACAGCGTCTCGTCCGCTACCAACTCTTTTACTTTCCAGCTCATCATCGGAGCGTAGGCCTGAAGGTAAATATCGTGCTTGGCGCAAATGTCTTGCAAGAAATGACACTGTACCTTTACGTGGCACTCCACTTGGTTTACCACCGGCTTTACCTTGGCGGTTTCCATCAAAGCGCTCAAATGGTGAGGCTCGAAATTGGAAACGCCTATCGCCTTGATTTTCCCCTGCTCGTACAAATCTTCCATGGCCTTCCAAACAGTCTGGATACGCTTATACGAACCCGGCCAATGTATCAGGTACAAGTCCAGATAATCGGTACCCAAACGCTCAAGCGAAGCCTCGAAGGCTTCCACCGCCGCGTCGTAGGTGGAGATGTTGTTCCAAAGCTTGGTTGTCAGGAAAATGTCCTTCCTGTCCACGCCGCTTTTCCGGATGCCTTCTCCCACTTCCTTCTCGTTCCCGTAAATCGCCGCCGTGTCGATGTGCGTATAACCGTGTGTCAGCGCGTGGCTCACGGCCGTCATCACTTCGTCAGAAGTCGACTGCCAAGTACCCAGCCCGATTGCCGGGATTTCCAATCCGTTGTTAAGCTTAATGTTCTTCATTCTTAAAAATTCCTGGTCAAACTTTAAAGCCTGACTAATTTACGCCGCTAAAGCGAATTTTGCGAGGCTTGTGTATGGTCTTTCTCCCTTATAAACCGGCATTTTTCCTTAAGGGTCAAAATTATTTTCGCAGCACTTTTCTCAACAATAATTTTCACACAAAATAGCCAAAGCATTTAAAAGATTTGATTCGTACTAATCGAACAACTCATGAATACCAACAAATTAATATTATACTATTTTTACACAACTATTAGCCAGTGAATATTTCTAAACTTTCATCTCTACAAATTCAAAAATAGAAAAGTATAAATCCACCCTACAAAACATCAAAAACAAACACAAAACACTGAATTAAAGATAAATAAAAAATTAAAACACCTACTACAAACATCAATAACAGACATATTACAGAAAAATCATTTGAAGAAAAATCTATAAATTCACGCATCATTCGTTGTCCTACGGGGCCTTCATACGGAACTCAAATTCATCATTATGTTCAAATAAACACTATTAATAGGATTGATATTTACGCAAGCTTAATTACCGGCTTTCGCTAAAACAAACATAAGGATGAGCAAGAACAGTTTTGATTTGCCCGCCATAACTCCCCTTTCAGGGAGCCGATACAACACCCTTAGAAAAACCGTAACCGGAAGGAAAATCGAAGGTCCGTTCAGGAAGAGAATGCGCGCCACCAAACTTGTCAGTATGCTGACAAGCCCGATGATGGCGATTGAGGAAGTTAAAAACAGGAATAAGGTCGAGGCCTATAACTTTGAGGAGGCTCCCGTTTTTATCCTCGGTCACTGGCGTAGCGGCACCACTCACCTGCACAACCTCATGTGCCGAGACAAACAATTCGGCTACGTGACCACCTACCAAGGGGTATTCCCCAACTTTCTACTTTCGTTCCAATGGCTTTTCAAATCGACCATGGGAATGATGATGCCCAAAAAACGGGCGACCGACAACGTGGAATTGGCCGTGGATTTTCCGCAAGAAGAGGAATTTGCAATCGGCAATATGTCGCCGCACAGTTTCTATAATTTCTGGTCTTTCCCGCAAAACACCATAGAGTACTGCGACAAGTACCTGAAGTTCGACACTATATCGGACGCCGAGTTTGTGGAATGGAAAAAGACCTACCTGAAACTGGCGAAAAAAGCTATGCTGAATACGGGAGGCAAAAGATTTATTTCAAAAAATCCGCCGCACACATCACGCGTAAAGGAACTGTTGCAGATTTTCCCCAACGCCAAATTCGTTTACATCTACCGCAATCCGTTCACCGTTTTCGAATCGACGCTGAACTTCTTTATGGGCACCATCCCGAGCCTGAAGTTCCAGAAAATTTCCGAAGACGAGATGAAACGCAATATTCTTCATGTATATAAGGAAGTGATCGGGAAGTACGAAGCCGAAAAGAGCATGATTCCAGAAGGCAACCTTATAGAGCTGAGCTTTGAGGAGCTTGAGGCTGATAATATGGCAACGCTGGAAAAGGTGTATAAGCGACTCGGGCTATCCGACTTCGAGAAAGCCAAGCCCGAATTTGAGGCCTACATCGGCAAGCAGAAGAACTACAAGAAAAACGCCTACCAGTATAAGCAGGAAACGCTCGACTTGGTCAAAGAGCACTGGGGCTTCGCCTTGGACCTGTACGGCTACACGACCGACTCTAACGCACAGCTTTGAAAAAGAACAAAAACCTTATAAAGATCGCTTTCGTGTCGTTCGGGCTCTTCACCACATCGGGCGCCTTAGGACAAACGAAAAAGGAGGACGACGAGCAATACAAGGTGGAAGTCCATACCAAAGAGGAAAGGCAGGCTATGAAAAAACTGAGGAAGGAAAACCTCAGCCTGATCGAGCGTACCGTAAATTCTCCGGATTCCCTCAAAGTCAAGAGAAACATGCGCCTGTTGCCCTTGCCCGTAATTTTCTCTTCTCCTGAAGTCGGGTTGGCCTTGGGCGCAAACCTGCAAGGCTACTGGCACCATAACCGCGACTTGCGAAACCAGCAGTCCACAGCTATGGCCACAGCTATTTATACCATATACGGACAATATAGCTTTAGGTCGATGTGGGATATGTCGATGGGGCAAGATAACTGGCGACTCCGCGGACAAGCGAACTACAGCTACTTCCCACTCAACTATTACGGCATAGGCGACGAAAAAAATGATCCGGAACAGGCAAAAGAATACATATCCCAAACCTACGCCCAATTCTGGGCCGAAGGTCTTCGTCGAATTTCCGACGGATGGTTTGTCGGCGCCTCGATAGACTACGCAAACCTGTTTGACGCCTATAGCACTGACGAAGATGGCGACAGGTTAGAAGATCCAACAGAATCCATATTCTATGGGGCGCCGGGTAGCGAAGGCTATCAGGTTTTGGGCCTAGGCCCCAGATTAATTTACGATTCGCGAGACAATATCCGTTTCCCGGCAAACGGCAGTTATTTCGAGGTTTCCAGTTCATACTACTTCGGCGATATGAACTTCGCCAACGTAACACTTGACCTTAGAAAATACTGGCAACTTAAACCGGGACATTATTTCGCTGCCCAAACCTATCTGAACGGGAACTTCGGAGACGTACCTTACGACAAAATGCCCGGCTTCGGCCAAACTTTCGGCACCAGCCTTTCGGTAGGCCGTGGCTTCTACCCCGGACGTTACCGCGACAAAAACCTTTACTACACCCAAGTCGAATACCGCTACCCGATCTACGGAAGTATCCGCGGCGTGGTGTTCGGAGGAATGGGTAACGTAACGGACGAATTCACCGACCCGAATTTCTCGACAATGAAATTCAACTACGGCGCCGGCCTGCGCGTTCCTTTCGACAAAAAAGGGAAAGTGTACCTGAGGGCCGACGTAGCGGCAAGTCCAAACGAACCCGTAGGTTTCTACCTGAGGATGGGAGAAGCCTTCTAACGCGGAATACGCTTCCGCCAAAATACCGAGACAATGAGAAACGTCATTTTGATATTGATTCTTACGCTTTCGGCGCAACTGACCTTTGCGCAAGACACAACGCTTAAAGTAGGTGACAAAGTGGAGAATGTGGAAATCAGAGATTCGAAAAACAAACCGGTCGTTTTGCCTTCGTTCGGCGAGAAAAACCTGCTGATTTTCTACGCCGATCCTGACAAACCTGACAAAAACAAGTATTTCATCGACCAACTCGAAGCGCTGAAACTGCCAAAAGATATCGACTTCTTCTGTTTCGGTATTGTCAACCTAAAAGACACCGCACTCCCGAACGGACTAGTGCGTTGGGCCGTCAGAATAAAAGAGCGGGCATACAAAGAACAAAAACCGACCATTCTGACAGACCCGAAACACATTCTGAAAAAAGCTTGGAACCTCGGGGACGTCAACAATTGCATGACCATGATTTTGATCGATAAATCGGGGGAAATCTTGTACTACCAAGCCGAGGAACTGAACCGGGAACAGAGCGATCACCTTATCGGAATTATAACCGAGATAACAGGACACGAACAGCGGATAGCGAAAAAATAAAAGCCTTACCAATGGCTCGGCAATCAATGCTGGGCCATTTCCTTAGTTATATTTTTTGAAAAACACGAATCCTAAACAATCAAAAACAGATATCTGAAGCATATTATTAAATTTTTCTTAAATAAACCCATTAATACCCGCCCCTACAACACAGAAAACACCCTCATGCTTTTGATTTTATTCATATATTTGATCTATAAAATTTTTACACAAATTAAACCGGCTAATATCGGAGCCACCAAATTGACAGCGATGAGAAAACTGTTTTTCGCAATTACGCTTTGTTTCGCAGCATTTTTAATCTCTTGCGGACCAAGCCAACAAGAAATTGATTACGCAAAAACCGAAGCCAGAATAATTCCGCAACCTAACAAAATCAATTACACTGGGGGCGCTCTGGTTTTGGAAAAGAAATTCGGAATATCCGTTACTGATCCGTCGCTGAAATCTATCGCCGAGGCACTGAAAGAAGACTTGTCGAAATATGCGGGAGTCGAAGCCGAATTGGTAAAAGAGAACGCTTCCATTATTATTTCAAAATCAACAAAAGGAACTCCTGAGTCATACACGCTCGACATAAACGACAAGACGGCCACTATCACCGCGCCGGACGAGGCCGGAGCTTTTTACGCCACACGCTCTTTGTTGTTGATGTTTCCTGACAAGACAAAAACAATCCAGAAAACGGTTCTGCCTTCGGCCAAAATCGAAGACGCGCCACGCTATGGGTGGAGAGGCGTAATGCTGGACGAATCGCGTCACTTTTTCGGCAAAAAGAAAGTCATGCAGATCCTGGATATGATGGCCCTGCACAAGCTAAACAAATTCCACTGGCACTTGACCGACGAACCGGGATGGCGTTTGGAAATCGAAAAATACCCGAAACTCACGACCGAAGGCGGAAAAGGATCATACTGCCAGCCAAGTGATCCCGCGAAATTCTATACCAAGAAGGATATCCGCGAGGTTTTGGATTACGCTTCGGCGCGCTTTATCGAGGTGATTCCTGAAATTGATATGCCGGGCCATGCCACGGCGGCCAACCGCGCGTATCCGGAGTTTTCGGGAGGCGGATCGGAAAGGTATCCTGACTTTACTTTCAACCCTGGAAACCCGGCCACCTACGCTTATTTGGAAGATATTCTGAAAGAAACGGCCGATCTTTTCCCTAGCCATTATCTCCACTACGGTGGCGACGAAGTACACTTCGGCAACCACGAGTGGAAAACCGACCGCCATGTAAAAGCCCTGATGAAAAAGGAAAAACTTGCCGACATCAAGCAAGTGGAGCAGTATTTCAACCGTCGCATGGCCGACTATATCAAAAGTCTCGGACACGTAACTATGGGTTGGGACGAAATCGTAAACGCTGGCGTACAGCCGGACAACGCCGTAGTGATGTGGTGGAGACACGACAGGCCGAAGGATTTGGCTACTGCGATGCGCAAGGGTTACAAGACGATTCTCTGCCCAAGGGTTCCGTTGTATTTCGATTTCGTACAGGACTCGACACACCAAGTAGGCAGACGCTGGGGCGGTAAATTCGGCGACCTTGCGGGCGTTTACAATTATCCGCAAATGCCAGTAGAGATTAAGGGACTGGACGAAAGCCTGATTATGGGAATCCAAGGCAATGTATGGACCGAACAGATCCAAACCGAAAAACGTCTCGACTTTATGCTTTTCCCAAGAATGACGGCTCTTTCAGAAGCCGCTTGGACGCAGAAAGAGGCCAAAGATTTCGACAACTTCGGGCATAGACTTAAACTGACTTTGCCGGTATACAAAAGGGAAAAGATCGATTACTTCGATCCGTTCAAACCGGAAAGCACTCCGGAACCGGAAGGCTGTAAAAAACCGGCTTAATCAAACGATTCAGAATAAATAGAAAAAGGCCCGCTACACAGCAGGCCTTTTTCGTATCTCAAGGTTTAGTCCACAAAATACCGGATAATTGTTTTCAGTCTGGCTTCCGGCGTTTTTCTAGGGTCGCTCACATATATCTCGTGGTGCGGAGGCTTTATTGTCAAGCCACTCTGTTCCGCATAATCGACAATCTTTTTAATCGAAACGCTTTCTTCTTCATACGGTCCGATATGCATTACCTGCAGGCACTTTCCGCCATCTCTTGTTTCTGTTTTCAGTAAACATAGATTCTCCCAACCTTTCTCGTCGGACAGTTCGGATACCGCTTGTTGAATCAAGTCCTCAGAGGCGAAATCAGGCATCCGGAGCAATAATTTCCAATGCCATTCGTCCATCGGAGTTTCTTCAAAATCCTTTTCAGAATCCACCCACCAGAGCGCCTCCAATTTCGGAATAACAAAATCGGAGCCCGTTTCCTGGCATTTCCTTTTCACCGAATACGCCGAGGCTTGAATACTTCTGATCGCATTCTGAAAAAGGTCATTTTCCGGCGATGATTGTCCTTCGATTGTCAAATAAGAAACCGAAGGCAAAATCACCTCGCAAACAGTATCTCCCGCTTGGTAATAGTTTTTATCCGATTTGAAAAAATCCAATTTCTCATTCTCAAAAAGAGGCTTGAAGCGTTTAAACAACTTCATCTCCTTGACGCTGGCCTGAAAAGTTTTGAAAACCAAAGAATCACCTAAATGTCCGTGCGCAGCATCAGCGGATTCTTTCTTGTCCCACAACAAAACATCAATACAAGTTTTCGAATCCTTACCGGAACGATAACAAGCCACCGAAATCATTCCATGACTATCCGCCAAAGCTTTCTCGTAAAACCGCTCCCTAACTTCACGAAACTCCGCATCTTGAGAACCATCGACCGTGTAAACATTTAGCTCCAAAAAACCGGCCTCACCTCCAAAATCACTCTCATAGAAATCATCCAAGCCAACATTCTCAAACATTAGGATCTGATCAATGGGCTCCATAAGTTCTCCAAATACCTCATCGGATTGCACCCGTTCGTCAGCCTTACGAGCGTCTTCCGGAGATTCCCAAACGGCGTAGTCCAGAATCTCGAGTTCATTATCAATATTCTTGTACGTCTCCAGCCCTTCAAACCCTCCCGACTTACCAATTTCAGAAACAAACTTAGCGTAATTTTTCAGGTACGATTCCTTACTCTCAGCCTTTATCTGGTAATAAGCCAATTCAAATGTTTTGGTCGCTACATCCATGAGTTTTTGCTTTTGGTTTTGATAGTTGAAGTCATTCAGCCACTACCGCGACGATTACAAAAGCAAAATTATGGGCACAGGTGACAGCCCTATGTCAGCAGGGTTTTAGAAAATCAGTAGGTCGGAAATCTGGAATGATTCGGGCACCGACTCCCTATATACGGTTTTACTCTTAAGATCTCCACTTTGAAAAAAACGCTTTGCGCATGAGAGCATCTCAATGGGCAATCGAAAAAATAAAAAGTCTTCTTTTCCGAAATCAATTCTCAAATATGCCTCTTCGTCCGGTAAAGAGATTATTCCTGTTCTTAATAAAAAACGACGGATCCTCGTTTCTTTTTTTCTTCTTCCAGGATTTTCAGTCAAACGCAAGATCTCCAATGAACGTACTTCCCTTTCCCCAATCGCCAATCCCCGCAACTTCTCATTTTCATGAAAACGGACAAACATACCGCATTTAGTCCTTTCCCAACGGGCATTAACCTCAAAAGCGGGAACAAAAGCAGACATGGAAGGAGAAAAATCAATGATAACCAAATTAGACAACCCGACAATACCAAGACGCCATTTTTCGGAGACAGAAAGTAACCTACCACATAGCGGGTATGCGTCATTTGGGTAAATTCCTCGATCATCTAGTTCAAAAAATTTCATGGAATCAACGAATTGATATTATATCAAAGTTAATATTATTTGAACCGCATCAATAAATTACAACAAAAATTAAAGTCACATATATTATATTAGCATTTGTTTTTATGTTGTAAGCTACAATTAAAATTCGCGCAAACATTTCTTCACTCCATATAGTATATGGAAAAATAATTATTCCAAGATCGCAGTTACTTGTTGTTTTTTTATATTAAAAAATATAATATTTTAAATTTTATTTATACAACAACTGGTTTTAAAAGATGAAAAACCAACTATTGTAAGATATTATTTTATTTATTTGAATCTTATTACAACGAAGTTTCGATCAATTGGTCGTGACATTATTTGCTAGACCACATTTAATACGACCACATTTATTTCAGATTTTTTGGAATCATTATGGATATTTTCAATTTAAAATACAACAAAAATGAATTCTTGTACCTCGGATTTTTCAATTCGAGTACAGATGAAGAGTTTTATTCGATTCACAGAGAATTAGTGAATCTCCAGAAAACATCTAAAATCAAACACCGTCTCCTTGTGAATACTGTAGGAATAGGGGTTTTGTCATTATCACGTCAAAAAATGATAACCGACGAACTCATTCCACTTATGTCAGAACAAGCCGGGAGACAGATGCATGTAGCCTTAGTAACGGGGGATGATGTGTTTGCTAGCTTCGCAACAAAAAATATAGGCCAAAAGCTCAAGAAAACGTCAAAAGTCAAACTATTCAACAAAGAAACCGAGGCCGAATCATGGTTACTTGGACTAGAAGAAGTTCAAACGACATAATTCATTCCCTTAGGACAAAACCATTCACAATGCGGGACAATTTCGCCTTGTGAATGGTACTTTATTTATCCCCTAATCCCCGACCTTCAAATACCACATCTTTTCATTTATATCGTCGTCAAGCCAACCTTGTTGCCCAATCGCTTTTTTATAATTTTCCTCATTCGTAGCCATCTCTTCAGGAGGATATTGAAAACGCAACGGAATTGTACGCTGCACGGCCCTTTCCCCAATAGGAAAATTAGGAAAACCCGTCCTTCTATGGTCAAACCACCCTTCGGCACCAGTCAGCCACAAGGATAGCCATTTTTGAATAATTAGTTGTTCAAAACTTGCGTTGTAAGCAATTTCTGCGCTCTTAAAAAACTTTTCTTCCGCCTCGACTCCATATTGTCGCATAGACGCTCTTATTCCTTTATAATAAAGGCTTTCATCCGTATTCCCAGGCACTTTTACCCCTAGCCGTTGTACCGCCTCAGCTAAATTGAAATATACTTCACAGCAATTGATCATCATAGCCTCTACGTGTGAATGGCTTTCTTCTAAATACACATCCGAAAGAGATGATATATAGTCTTCCCCCCCATTATATTCATATGGATTAGGAATGGCGTGGGGAACGCCCACATACATGTTTTTGTCAATCCATCTTTCACTTGCTATCCACGCATTTACGGGACTTAGCCAAGCTTCCAGCCGGGGATCATCTTGACGGAGAAGCAGATCAACAAAAATCTTACTGGGCCGGTACCTGTTCATTAACCACCGCTTGTTATAAAAAATCCAAGAGTATTCATCCAACGTTCCTACGTACGGAAGCGAGGCGTTGTCATTATTATTCAATATCAAAGGATAGACATCTGGCTGGTCCATCATCGATTGAATATCCTCCCGCACCGATACTTTTCCCGACATACGTATAAGCATCCTTAAGCGTAAAGAATTCGCAAACTTACGCCAAGCCAGCGCGTTGCCATGATACAATATATCTCCGGATTCAGGCAATTCACCAGGCTTCGACAACATGTTATTGGCTAGAGTCAAATCCGCCATTATATTTTTGTAAATATCTTCTTGGCTATCATACTGAGGGTAAATAATATCCTCATCCTTGGACAGTAACGCCTCGGAATACGGTATATCCCCATAAAGGTCCGTCAGGTATGAAAAATTAAATGATTTAATAATCAATCCAATCGCATGCAGATGACTTAAGTCCTTTCGCCCCTCAGTCATATCCAGCAAATTTTGGTTGTTAGAAAGTGCCTTAAACTGATCTCTCCAACTAACTCCAGTCCAATTGAACAAGTCATCCGTCTCATTTCTGATTTTAGTAAAATAGCGGGAGGCAGAGACGGATGGGCCAATCGTAGACGCCTCCTGATAGCTGTAAGCGGTCTGAATGATCACATCGGCAAGTATATCCTCAGGCGGAACCGTTGTCGGATCATTCGGGTTGTCGTTAATTTTCTCAAAACCAGAGGTACAAGCGACAACGAGAAACAGGACGATGAATCTTGGTGATATCCCTTTCATTCTTATTTCGCTATTTACAATTCAAATGAAAGTTTAACTCCATAACTTCTAGTCGCAGGCAAAGCCCAAGCCCCAACTCCTTGACGGAAATTACCGTCAGCCGATACTTGTGTTTCAGGGTCATACCCTTGGTCATAATCTTTAAAAATAAAATCTTCGTTATCGTTATCATCGTCATAACCATACCAAGCCCATAAATCACGCCCTATAAACGATAAGCTAATATTACGAAATGGAAGCTTTTTAAACTTCCCAAAGGTATAGGTAAGCGTAGTTTCCCTAAGTTTTAAATAACTGGCCGAAAAAGTGGAAAACTCTTCAAAGTCCCAATATATGCTACCATAATAGTCTTCGGGATCAACTATCTTCTCATTTCGCCTATACGAACCATCATCGTTTTTGATGTAACCGGGTATTATCATTCCGTCATTCCGAGAATTACCGTTACTATCCACCCATGCCAAACCTCCTGTAGCCCTATCGCGCCCTTTTTCCGTAACTTTCGTTCGTCCATCCGAAAGAAGGTTTTTTGCGGTATAAGCGTAAAATTCACCTCCTATTTTCCAATCAAACAAAAAGTATAATCTTAGATTCTTAAACGTAAGCGCATTATGAATACCTACCATATAGTCAGGATTATAATTCCCTACGTTTTTCCAACGGTTATCACGAATAGGATAGCCTTCCGAAGTCAATTCATATTCTCCTTTATATGGACCTGTCTCCACTTTTTTCCAGGTTCTTCTATCATACAGATCCCCCATTACTCCGCCTTCCACTACCTCTTCATAAATTCCGGAAGTAGAATTAATCCGGAAACGGCTGATTCCAGGATGAAGCTTAACTACCTTGTTCTCATTACAGGTAAAAGCAATACCAGCCTGCCAATTCATTTTTCCAGTAAACGGTTCAGCATTTAAAGCTATTTCCCAGCCTTTATTAGTTATTTCTCCAGCATTGATTATTTTTCGATCATACCCCGAGGCTATAGTCGTTGGAATCGACACTATCTGGTTTTTACTTTTACTATGATAATAAGTTATATCCAATCCGATTTTATCCTCCCAAAAACGCAAATCAGTCCCAAATTCCCACGTTTCTTTTTTCTCGTTCCTGAGGTTTTGATTTTTTAATGTAAAATCTGTGCTTGCCCTTTTTACTCCATCCCATTCGGCTCCATATCTATAAGCATTATATAACTGATAAGGCTCAGTATCGTTACCGACGGCCGCCCATCCAACCCTTAATTTCCCGAAGGATAAAGGACCTTTTCCGATTCTTAGTAAATCTGAAAATATCAAACTCATGGATGCGGAAGGGTATAGATATGAATTGCGGTCAGGAGGTAAAGTACTTGACCAATCATTTCGGACAGATAGATCTAGATTTATCATATCTTTATACCCAATACGCCCCAACGCATATAGGCTGTTCACTCTTTTCTTGGTATTAAACCGCCGTTTTTGCAACGCTTCGGGAACAGCATTCTCCAAATTGAAAATTCCGGGCACCACTAGTCTATCAGTATAACGAAGCCTATTTTTAGAAATGCGGTCCATCCTATTGCCCCCAACCGAAGCGGAAAAATCCAAACCATTGGCAAAGCCTTTGTCATAGGTTAGCAAAAAATCTGTATTCTGCTCAGTAAACGATATTTCCTCTACAGAAAACGCCCCAGTCTCGTATTCAGATGAACTAAAGGCATTTCGCCCTTCTCTCCGTTCGTCATAATAATCCAATCCACTTCGGACCTTTAAAGTAAAGCTAGTATTTAGTTTAAAAAGAACGGAGACATACCCGTTTAAACGATGCCTTCTGAATGCATTCGTATTTTCATAAGCCAAAAAATACGGATTGTCAACGCCATCGTTAAAATGAGAAAGTTGCTGTTTTCCCTCTTCCCCCGGCACCCAATAGCCCCTTAATTCTTTTATATTTATGTTTGGGGTTGTTCTGAAAACAGTTTGAGTTACATTATCTCCCGATTTAAAACTAGTAGGACGATTATCGCTATTGCTATTTACATAGTTGAAGTTTGTCCTTATGGATATTCGGTCATTCAGTGCGTACCCCGCATTAAGGCTTATCGTGTTTTTTCCTAAATCAGTATTCGGAGCTATGCCCTTATTGTCAATTCTAGTATACGAAACCCTATAATCACCGCCATCCATGTTTCCAAACAATGCGATATGGTTCGATAAGGTTTGGCCTATCCGATAAAAATCCTTATGCCTTGAAGGGTAGGACAACCAAGGCATTGGCAACGGTTCCCCGAATTCATTTTTAGGACTATTCCATTGTATTCTTTGTGAACCATCATCTAAACGAGGCCCCCAACTTGATGTCGATACCGTTTGAAACGTACCTTCCCTGTCTCCAGCTCCAAACGTATTCTGAAAATCAGGAAAAAGGGTTGGTTTATCGAACATAGCGGTGGAACTAAAAACAATGCCTAAACCATCTTTTGCCTGCTGGCCATTTTTAGTCATTATCTGAATCACCCCGTTCCCCGCCCTTGAACCGTAAAGAGCTGTTGCGCTGGCGCCTTTCAATACGGAAAGACTTTCAATATCGTCAGGATTAATATCGATTATAGGATTCCCGAAATCGACAGAGGTGCTTGGAAACTGCGAGATATTTCGGTGATTGGACACAATCGGGATACCATCAATTACGAATAATGGCTGATTGTTTCCTGTCAAAGACGATTGTCCCCTTATAGTTACCAAAACAGAGGAACCTGGATCTGGACTGGTATTTCTTACATTTACACCCGCTACTTTGCCAGTCAAGCCATTTAATACGTGCACTACCTCATTTTCATTGATAAAGTTGCCTCCGAGTTGTGTCACTGAATATCCCAAACTTTTTTCTTGCCGGCTTATCCCCAATGCGGTAACCACTACCTCTGACAATTCTGTCACTTTAGGAGATAAGTCTACATCAATATTAGAACTATTTCCTATCAGATATTTTTTCGAGATATACCCCATCGCTGAAAACCTTAATATCGAATCACCCGGTTTAAGCGCTAAAGTAAAATTGCCGTCAATTCCAGTAATAGTTCCGTTACCGGACTCCTGTATCATGACGTATACTCCAGGAATAGTTTTACCTTTCTCATCCCGAACCTTTCCTGTAATAATCTCAGGAATTTTTTTTATTTCCCTTTTTATAACCACATGTTTGGAGCTTAGCATCACATGCCTCAGTCCCGTATTCTCCAATACTATTTCTAACGCCTCTTCTACTGTACGCGACGACTCCACAACATTCCAATTCACGGAAATCTCACTCACCAAAGCCTCGTTATAACTTATACTTACCCCGTATCTATCCGAAATGCTATCAAAGACAGACCGTAAAGGAGTATTGATTGTTTTATTGCTTTTTTGGCACATAACAGCGCTTGGAAGAGCAACTATCAAACATATGATAAGCAAGGCCACAAAACGGCTTACACCAGTAGAAAATAATTGTGCCCGAAATGACTGAATTTGAACGTACATAGAGGAAAATATAGACAGGCCCAATTAATAGCCAAAGATCTGCAGGAAACGCTCCAAAAGAACTTAAATTATACTAAACCAAGAATTACAACATAAACAAATAAGACGAAAAACAAGGCTAAACAAACAAAAATGGATTATTTAGCCACATTTTCAACCTTACTCTCGGTCGGCCAAAAGACTATAATTATAATATTCTACGATATAGAAACTAATGGGCTATTATGCAAAGAATATAATGCAATTATACATTAACATTACTCCAGTAAACTGGAAAATGTCACTTTTTAAACCAAAAATCACAAGAGAATTTTATTAATATTTGTAACGAATTCAAACCCGATTCCCCTAGCTAATTCATAAGATCGATTCTGCATAGCACGAAAGAAAAAGCCTATATTCCGATAGATTTTTTGCAAAAAATTCTGTTTATATGAAGCCAAAACGGAACTGCCGTAAGTTTGTATTCTTTTCTATTTTAGAATACTCAACAGACAACAATTTAATTTCAGAACATAAATCAACTTTAAAACCAAATTGGCTATTATAACTTCTTCAAGACACCTATAATAAACATATTTTCAGGCATTTATGATTTGACTCTATAACTACGATAAAATATCGGTGAGAAAGAATATTCCCCATCATAACATCCTTTACGCTACTTCTAACCATTTCCTACATGAAAGATTTTTTTAAATATTTGATACCAAATGAAGATGATATAGAATGGGGCCTTCATGTCAACGTGAGTGGTATTGCGGAGATTCCAAAGAATGTAGAATATCCGCCAAAAGGACACCCATCTGGGTATTTCTTCACTTGGCAAAGAGGACGGGTACTGGACGAATTTCAACTTATTTATATAACCAAAGGTACGGGCGTATTGGAAACAGAGAGAGGTTCTTTTGACTTATGCCTCGGTTCCGTTTTTCTGCTTTTCCCGGGGGTATGGCATCGGTATAGACCAAATCCGGAAACAGGCTGGGAAGAGCTTTATATCGGATTTAAAGGGGAAATGGCTGAGAAGGTTCTCGCAAAACATTTTCTTTCGCCAAATGATCCAGTTATTAATTGTGAGTTATCCGAACCGATTTTGGAACTGTTTCAAAAGGTTTTCGAATTGGTTAAATCAGAAAAACCCGGTTTCCAACAAATAGCTTCAGGATTAGTGATCAGCTTGATCGGAACACTGATCGCAATAAAAAAACAATCCGCCTTTACGGATAAACGAGCCGGAAGATTGGTTAGAAAAGCCCGCTTTTTTATTCGGCAAAACACTCATAGGGAAATCGACATGAAGGCATTTGCCGATGAAAACAACGTGTCTTATTCGTATTTCCGCCGTGTATTTAAAGGATATACAGGCTCTTCGCCACATCAATATTATCTGCATTTAAAAATGCTTCGGGCAAAGGAACTCATTCTTACAACGGATAAAAGCGTAAAAGAAATCGCCTACGAATTAGGCTTTAGCTCTTTGTTTTATTTTTCCCGTTTCTTTAAACAAAGGACGGGGCAAGTCCCCTCCGCACTTCGAAAAAACTATGTGAAAGCCCATGAATTCTAACGGAAATCACATTTCAAAGAAAAAGGCGAGCCTATGTGGACTCGCCTTTTAATCTAATACCTATTTTATGAATACTATAAAGTCGGGTCAAAATCTCCACCCCAATCCTTATTTTGTTTCAAATTCGGATTCTTATCCAAATCATCAAGGGAGATTGGGAAGAAATAATATGTATCTGGCATATACATTGTTAATTTCTGTATACCGCCCCCTTCTGTCTGAATATCCTTCTCAATAAGCCTTGAAACTTTATAAGTGAAGTCTTCCGGAAGATAGCCGTAAACCTTTGCCTTATCTACGTCCACCTCACCATTCAGCTTGGCTTCGAGCCCAAATTTCATTATGCCATTTAATGTATTTAGCCTTCTGTGTCTACGAAGATCCCAAAAGCGCTTTCCTTCGAACGTAAATTCAATATACCGCTCATGCAACAAGGCTTCACGTATTTCGTCTTTGCCCATTCCATTTTTCAAACCGTACATTCCGTCAGGGCCTTCTTCTACCCCCGCACGCTTTCTAATCTTCTTCAATATTTCTAAAGCCTCTCCCTGAAGCCCTTTTTCGTTCGCCGCTTCAGCGTAGTTCATAAGAACTTCGGCAAATCGGATTTCCAACCAATCGACTTCATTTAAACTAACCTCGGCTTGGGGAAGCGAAACTTGAATCCCTTTCTTGGAATAAAAACCTGTTCTGTAATAGCCTTGGGTTTTTCCAAAACCATCTTCCGTTGTACCTAGCTCAATATCAGTATACTGACGTCTACCTGATTTTCCACTCAATTCATATATCGCGCCATTATATACAATAGTAGAATAAAATCGGGGATCCCTGTTTTCCCAAAAACGCTGCTCATCAAAAGCATAGGTCATGGACTCTCCAGGCTGTTTTCCATCTTTCATTGGGTATGCGTTCACAAGTCTCCAAATCGGCTGATCACCCCCGGTTCCGTTTTTAGATTCAGTGATAGGGCGCACACTATGTTCCTTACGCCCATTAGTCCTGCCAGGATTTGTGAAAATAACGGGTAGAATAGCTTCTTTGTGGTTCTCAGTAAGAAAGATATCATTATAATTATCCAATAATCCATACCCTAAGGCTTCAAGGGTTTCCTTAGCGTTTTTATTGGCCGTATAAGCTTCGTCCCAATATTCATTATCATATGGATTCGACGGGTTAAACTGAGGACTGGCTTTATAAAGCAATACACGCCCTTTGAAAGCTAAAGCAATCGATTTGCTTATACGCCCATAGTTGTCTCCCTCAGATTTGTCTGGCAACGAGGCTATTGCCTCATCCAAATCACTGACGATAAAATCAAAACACTCTTTTGTACTATTTCTAGTCACATTCAAGTCATCCTTCGTCGTTTGGGGTTTCTTAATTATCGGAACACCGCCGTAGTGGACAACCATCCTAAAATAATTCCAAGCTCTTAGAAAATACGCCTGGCCTTTTACATACTTCTTTTGCGAGTCACTAAGCGTTCCTTTTTCAATTTCCTGAAACAAGAGGTTGATCTTATAGATCTCTTCATAATTCCAGGGTTTCATATGCTTGCTTGACGGTGTTATATAACTTTGATCGTAAAGCCCACCACTTTCATCAGCTAAATTTCCAGAATTAACCGGCCACGATTCAAAAGTATCTCTGTACAAATAAGCGATATACGCATCAACCAACTTGATATCATTCCATACCTCTTCAGGGTTATAGGAATTGGTATCCTTTTCATTAAGGAAATCATCGTTGCAAGCCCCTAACAGCATACTAGCTAAAGCTAATAATGGGATATATTTTCTTATTTTCATTTCGATTTTCCTTTTAGAATTTCACGTTGAGTCCACCTGTAAAGGTTCTCATTAATGGATATGAGTCAAGGGTTTCCTGTTCCGGATCCATTATCTCCATTTCAGAAAAATAGAACAGGTTAGTGCCATTCATAAATAATTGGACACTTTGAATACCCAAACCTTGAATCCATTTTTGTGGCAAAGTGTATCCGATATTCAGGTTTTTAAGGCGCATATATGAACCGTTTCTCAACCAAAAAGTAGACGGTGTTCCGCCGTGTCTTGGATCCACCCAATCGCCCGTAACCCTAGGGTATTCAGCGTTTGGATTTTCCGGAGTCCACGCTTTGGTCCAGATATCGAAATATGGTCGATCTCCAACTTGGAACACACCTCCTTCTTTTGTATTCTTCGTTGCAATCATCCTATCGTATGAAGTTACTCCTTGGAAATTGGCGTTAACAGAAATACCTTTCCACTCCATACCTAAGTTAATTCCATAATTACCTCTCGGGCGCCGTCTATCAGAAAGTTCGGTAACATCATATTCGTCCACCTTCCCGTCAGGCCCTTCCGAAAAACCAGTTCCCCGTATGTCTTTGTAAAGAATGGTCCCTAGCTCCGGTTTCTTACCGAATTGAGTAAATCCTTCCGGCAGGTTATTTAATTGTTCCTGAGTGCGGATAATTCCCTCGGCTATATGTCCTTCATAAAACTTCTCGGTTTTTCCTTCGCGTAATCTCCAATTGCGGCTAGTATTCGTTTCGTCACGCCTTAAAACCTCGTCTTTTGAGTATCCAAAATTGACACCTACATTATACTTTATATCGTCACCAATGGTTGACTGCCAATCCAGACGAAGCTCAAAACCTCTAATCGCTATCTCAGCATAGTTTTCCGCCGGTAACGAAACCCCTAAAGTGGAAGGGATAGTCCGCTCTCTTTTTCCAAGAATATCATAACGATGATTATGAAAATAATCCAACTCTCCACTTAGACGCCCTTCAAATAGCCCGAAATCAACTCCGACATTATAGGATCTCAATTTTTCCCACGTAATGTCCGGATTTGGCGCTACGCCGGGTCTTATGCCATTATGAACTCCATCTCCAAAAACATACGATTTATTCCCCACATAGCGATCTTTCCATTGGAAAGGGGCGATTTCATTGTTAGCCTCACCATCATAACCCGTCATACCTACAGAGGCACGGAGTTTCAGACGGCTAACCTGCGGAATGTTAAAGAATTTTTCTTCAGAAATATTCCATGCCAAAGACCCTGAAGGGAAAAATCCCCAGCGCTGGTCTTCAGAGAAACGGTACGACCCGTCATAACGGAAAGAAAATTCCGCAACATAACGATTATCATACTCATAATGCGCCCTTCCTATCCACGAAGCGCGGGCACTATTATATTCATTACCGTCAAAGTATCTGCGTTCGGCATCCGACGATGTTGAAAATATTTGGTCAACGTTTGTCGTCAAAAGGCCATCGGCATTTCCTGACAGGATTTTACCTTCTCTTCGAGACCTTTCATAGCCGAACAAACCACTAACGTTATGCTTCCCGAAGTCCCGCTTATATTTAAGCATCCAGTTAAGCTGGTATTGGGTATTCATTGTCACAAGTTCCCTAATTCCTTCATAAGAAGAACTCAGGTTATGAATATTCTGCTTGTTTGGATCAATTGGGCCCGGTTTAAACCTGTTGGTTCCCGGCGCTTGCTGAAAAACATATGATTTATTATGAATAACCAGACTCTTTTGGTTACGCTGGAACACCTTATAATTGCCCCATGCGGCCGCGCTTAGCCCCTTAACCTGAGGAATATCCAATTCAAACCGAAGTATCCCGTTGAAAGTCCTTTCCCTATTTTTTCTGTTATTTCCGCTATAAATCATTTCCACTGGGTTCCAGCCTCCTTTTGATATCGGAAGCCCATTCACCCTATCATCAGTAGGGTTACCAAGCTCATCGACATAAAATGGATAAAGTCTGGTCCAGTTAAAGGTAGTACGATAAAAATCAGGCAAGGTATAACTGTCGTCACTATCATACGGCCAATAAAAACGGCTATTTTCACGTTGATTGCCACTAAGGTTTAAACTGGCCTTGAGGTTTTCCGAGATTTTTGCGGATACGTTTGACCTGAAATTATACCGAGAGAAATCAACATTCTCGTAAGAACCGTTCGACTTATGGTAGCCCAAAGACATAAAATACGAGATAGTTTCCGTACCTCCGTTAACTCCAATAGTGTGTTCCTTCATTGAAGGGTCTTTCCATATCTGGTCTAGAAGGCTATAGTTTTTGTCCTTAAAATACTCCAGTTCCTCAGCCGACACCACATGTGAATCACCTCGGGTAACAGCCGCGTTATTAAGAAAATTCAATTCTTCTGTCGCCGAATAATCAGGCAAATCATTTGTCGGCCTTTGGAAGGAATAGGTGGTCTTATAGTTAAATGTGGGTTTCCCTGTAGATCCCGCTTTCGTCACTACCAAAACTACCCCGCCGGCAGCTCTTGAACCATAGATCGAAGCCGTCGCCGCGTCTTTCAGAAAAGTCACCGACTCAACTTCCTCGGGATTCAAGGCATCAAAATCAGCTCTCGACATCGCTATATTATCGATAATAAACAGAGGTTCGGAAGCGCTGCCACGTATTCTTATATTTGAACCACTTCCAGCGAATCCGGAATTCTGCACCACTCCTACACCGGCCGCTCGACCGGCCAGAGTATTCGAAAGGCTGGCCGCCGGTATTCTGCTAAGTTCCTGGGATTTTACGGTGGTGACTGCCCCTGTCAAGCTAGCCCTCTTCTGCTCGCCATAGCCCACGACGACTATTTCCTCCAATTGCTTAAGATCTTGTCTCAATACAATATCCAGATTGGTTCTCCCATTCAGTTCGATAGTCTGACTAGTAAAGCCCACCGACTGAATTACAAGCTTATTCGTAGGCATGAGTTCTAACGAAAATGCTCCGTCAATATCCGTCACGGTACCCGTACTGGTTCCTTCTATTATAATATTGACTCCAATAAGGCTTTCGCCATTTTCGTCTTTCACCACTCCTTTGACTGTTATTTTTTTGTCTTGGAATGACGAAACTTTTTCAGGAACCTTTTCCTGTTTTTCTTTAACAAAAATGTTGTTGTCGACTCGTTTAAAAGAGAGTTTAGCCTCTTTTGACATAATCAATAACAGTTCCTCAACCGAAGTCACTTGGCTTCCGGAATACTTTACGGGAATGTCGCCGATCTCCGCCAAAAGCTCGCTATTGACAAAGAACTCATAGTCTGTTGATGACGAAATCTCATGCATCAAACTCTTGACCGTGCCGTCTTTCCACCTGATCCGTTCGGCCTGTAAGCTTTGCGAACTTACTTTCAGCGCAGAACATAACAACGCCAAAGAAAGCTGCACAAGCAGGCCTGTTCGTAGAAATTTTTCACCCATAATGAGTAAGAAAAGTAGCCTGTTTTTCATACTTTTAAAAAGTTAAGTGTTAACAGATTGCGGAAGCTCACGGTATTGCTTTAGGGGTATCGCCGTGCCGGAGCTTCTGCTTTTTTATTTTACCCTGAAACGCTTGTCGCCCAAGCGTTCAAAAGTCAGTCCTGTGGTGTAGGAAAGCCCTACAAGTACATTATCAAGATGCTTTTTTATCAAAAGCGACCCTGTATAAAGTTTCTTTCCGTCGAATTCCGGATTCTTCAAAAACTCCGCATCATAAGTTCTTTCCAAATCCTCCAATACCTTTTCCAAAGGCTTATCCTCATAATACAAGTCTCCGTCCTTCCACCCGGTCACGCTCCTAAGGTTAAACCTCCGAACTTCGGCTCCTGAGGCCAAGCTTATTTGGCGCATCGGATCCAAAATCGTTTCCCTACCGTCCGAAAATGAGCCTACAGCCACTCTTCCGTGAACCAACGACACTACCGGATCATCAGAATAAGCCCTAACGTTAAAGGCTGTTCCCAGTACCCGAAGACGGCCCGATTCCGTAATTTTCAAGCTAAACGGCCTAAGGCTGTCCTTAGCCACATCGAAATACGCTTCGCCATTGACTAACCGGACTCTCCTTTGCGAAAATCCTTGAAGGTATTCCAATTTTGTGTCCGCATTTAACCTGATTCTTGTGCCGTCAGGCAATTGTACCGTTTTGGTGGTGCCACGAGGCGCCGACACACTAACCCAAACCTCGGCGATCTCCCGTCTCGTAGGATTTTGTTCCAACGAAAAAAGGATAGACAGCCCACAAATCAATAAAAATAACGCTGCATACCATAAAGGCCTATAATTCCTTTTTGGAGGAATTCTCCTGATTTTTACTTTATCGCAATTTGTCAGAATCCGTTCCTTTAATTTTGCCTTTTCCGTATCCGATAAATACCGGTCCTTAAATCTTATATTTTCAAAACCTCCCATATTCTAAACATTCATAGCTCGGAGAGCCTCGTTTTCATTTTTGAAAAACCGAAATCCCTACAACCTTTTATGACGGATCGAAAAATGAAAAAACTCTGTCCGTTTATATCCCTAGGGAGTTCGTTTAATTGATGTACTCACTTTTGCTTGAAAAAAATTAAAAAAATATTTTACCGAAAAGACACACTTCAAAAAACCAATAAGGAAAATGATCTACAGCTTTTCGGTATGGCTGTTATCCAAAGTTTGCCTATACTTCGAAATTATATTTATATTGGACTAATGATCGGTTTCGTGAAGAGAGACTTTCACCAAAAATATAAATACGAGCCGGCAAGTTTCGACCAACTTAAGACCAAAACGTATCGAGAAAACAATACATTAGGCATACACGGGCTCAGTGAAAACCGCATAATGATTTTCACAAAGGTTTTTTCTCAAAGACTTATCCTTTCTATTGTTTCCAGTAAGGACTTGACTTTGTATACCGTATTATTTTCCAGCCTAACTGTCATTTTCTCACACGTATTTTTCCTTATAATCAGCTATTTGAAGGATAATTGGTCTTAAGTGTTTCTTTTACAGGTAAAACGAACCGAGAGTATGGCAGTGAACGACCTTAACACTTGGCGGTCTTTCAAAAAGGGGAATATCTCCGTGTTTGGAGACATTTACGAAGAACATATTGACGCACTTTACGCTTACGGACATAAAATAGAAAGCAATCCTGACAAGGTAAAGGATTGTATCCATGACGTGTTTCTTGATATTTGGGAACACCGCGAACAGCTTTCCGACACTTCATCCATTCGCTATTATCTTTTCAAGGCGCTCCGCAGACGCATTATTTACACCAAAACCAGACTAAGCCGTTTTATCTCATCCGATAATCTACAGGGAGAATTCAAACTGACGGTGGAACTCAGCCATGAGGACGATATCATATCGGAGGAAAACAAAAAAGAAAGAATTGATTTCTATCAAAACGCCGTGAATAACCTAAGCCCAAAACAACGGGAAATCATTTACCTGAAATTCCAACAGGGATTTACCAACGGTGAAATAGCCGAAATGACACAAATGAATTACCAATCCGTATCCAATTCCCTAAACCGGGCCCTTGGCAAACTGCGCAGCCAATGGAACGAGGTAAGCGGTACGGTAAGCTCATTCGCAATTTTTCTTTTTTACTTAAAATAAAAATCAAAAAAGGGAAAGACAATCGCCTTTCCCTCTCCCCTAGTTATTGATGAAATATCTTATCCCTTGGCCGGAACACCTACTGACGCCGGATCTTTATATTTGATCTGAAGTCGTTTGAGTTCTTTTTTCAAACGGGAAATATGCTTGGCGTAAGCTGGATCGTTATACAGATTCTTCATTTCCTTCGGATCGTTTTCCAAATCGTAAAGTTCCCAACTTACGGCTCCTTTATAGAACCTAATCAGTTTAAATTTACCGTCGCTTACACCGTAATGACGACTTACGTTATGCGAACCCGGGAACTCGTAATAATGATAATACATCGAATTACGCCACTCCACACTGTCGGGCACTACTCCAGCGTTGGCCAACAGCGGTTTCATCGATTCGCCCTGTACGTCCCACGGAATGTCAAGGCCAGCGATATCGAGCATTGTCGGAGCGAAATCGAGGTTCATGCACATTTCTTTCGACACGCTTCCAGGCTTGACAAGCTTTGGATAGCGAATCAACAACGGCGTACGAAATGATTCCTCGTACATAAACCGTTTGTCGAACCAGCCGTGTTCGCCCAAATAGAAACCTTGGTCTGATGTGTAGATAATCAACGTATTATCCAACTGGCCTTTCTTTTCCAAATATTCCAGAACTCTACCGATGTTCTCATCCACGGAAGCGATGCAACGCAGATAGTCTTTTATATATCGTTGGTATTTCCATTTCAGAAGCGCTTCGCCTTTTAGGTTCGCTTTCGCATACGCTTCGTTTTTCGGTCCATAAGCGTTTTCCCAAGCTTTGCGTTGAGCTTCGTTCATACGCTTGCGAAGCCTTTCCAAAGAGTTGTCATGCCACTTATTCCCGCTAGACGACGCATGTTTCTTTTCCAATTTCAAATCATGGCCATCACGCATATGGTCCACAATACTCATTTCGGAAATAGCCGAAGCCCCGCCTCTTTTCTTATAATCTTCGAACAGCGTTTCCGGCTCCGGAATTTTCTGATCATCGTAAAGATTCAGGTGGCGTTCCGCCGGTTGCCACGAACGGTGCGGCGCCTTATGATGGAGCATCATCATAAACGGTTTTCCGGAATCCCTTTTTTTGTCGAGCCATTCCAGCGCTATATCCGTAGTCAAATCGGTACAATATCCCGTCAGGCGCTTTCTCTCCCCCATTTCGATGAAATCGGGATTATAATATTCGCCCTGACCCGGCAATATGTTCCAATAATCGAAGCCAGTGGGCTCAGAGTACAAGTGCCATTTGCCCACAATCGCCGTTTGGTAGCCCGCTTTCTGAAAAAGTTTCGGGAAAGTCTGCTGACTTCCGTCAAACGGAATGCGGTTGTCCAACTTGCCGTTCATATGGCTGTATTTGCCCGTAAGCACCACCGCACGGCTTGGCCCGCAAATGGAGTTGGTTACGTAGGCTTTGTCGAAACGCATTCCTTCGTTGGCCAATCGGTCGAGATTCGGAGTCTTGTTTATCTTACTTCCGTAAGCTCCGATGGCTTGGTATGCGTGATCATCTGTCATGATAAACAGGACGTTAGGCCTGTTTTTTTTCTTTGTCAACGAAGCCTCTGCCTTGTTGGCGGGCTTGCAGGAAAAAAGCGATCCGGCCAAAGCCGTACCGACCGCCACGCTCCCCAAGGCTTTCTTTAGGTGGTTCATATCAATAATATTCGAATTTTATCTGCCGGATACTCACTGCCCATATTTTCGACCAGAATTCTCCTTTCCGTCAATTTATATCTATAGGAAGAACTCGGTTTAAAAAAATCGCCTTCAAAACAGATTTAAAGGCGATTTTTATTCAAAAAAACTCAGATGTCCAGAGATTCCGGGTCTTTGTATTTCCGTTGCAGGCGTTTTAGCTCTGTTTTCATATCCTTCACTATTTTAGCGTAATCCGGATCATCATAAACGTTTTTCATCTCTTTAGGATCTTTCTCCAAGTCGTAAAGTTCCCACTCGTCTATTCCGTAATAGAATCGGATCAACTTATAACGCTTGTTGCGGACTCCGTAATGGCGAACCACGTTATGCTCGTTCTTCGGATATTCGTAATAATGGTAATACATCGACTGGCGCCAACCTTCCGGCTCCTTGCCCCCGTTTTCCAAAATGTTTTTGAACGATTCGCCCTGCATATCGCCAGGCACTTCCAGGCCTGCCATATCCAACAATGTCGGACCGAAATCGAGGTTCATGCAAAAGGCGTCAGAAACGCTTCCGGCCTTAACCGTTTTCGGATAACGGACCATCAACGGCGTTCGGAAAGACTCCTCGTACATAAAACGCTTGTCGAACCAGCCGTGCTCGCCAAGGTAGAAGCCTTGGTCGGAAGTATAGACGATCACCGTATTGTCGAGTTCGCCAATCTTCTCAAGATAATCGAGCATACGGCCCACGTTCTCATCCACAGACGCGATACAGCGCAGGTAATCTTTGATATAACGCTGGTATTTCCATTTCAAAAGGTCTTTTCCTTTCAGGTTCGCCTCGCCGTAGGCTTTGTTCTTCGGTCCGTAAGCTTTGATCCAGTTCTCGCGTTGTTCCGGAGTCATTTTCTCCATCAGCCTTTCGTTTGCTTTGTCAAGCCAGCCCCTGCCCGACGGCTTGGCCACGGCGGAATCCAGCTTAAGGTCGTAGCTGTCGATCATGTCGTCCATGATCCGCATTTTGGCTTGTTTCGCCGCCGTTCCCCGACCTTTGTAATCGTCGAAAAGGCTTTCCGGCTCCGGCATTTCCACATCGTCGTAAAGGCTCAGGTGGCGTTGGGCCGGTTGCCAGGTACGGTGAGGCGCCTTGTGGTGGAGCATCATCATAAACGGCTTGGTCTTGTCGCGCTTGTCCAGCCATTTCGTGGCGATATCGGTTGTCAGGTCGGTGCAATATCCCGTCAGGCGCTTCTTTTCACCCATTTCGATGAATTCCGGATTGTAGTATTCGCCCTGACCCGGCAAGATATTCCAGTAATCAAACCCTTGCGGATCCGACTTCAGGTGCCATTTGCCCACGATGGCAGTCTGGTAACCGGCCTCGCCGAATATTTTCGGAAAGATCTGTTGCGAACCGTCGAAACTTGAGCGGTTATCGAGCTGGCCGTTTATATGGCTGTATTTGCCCGTAAGCACCACCGCACGGCTAGGCCCGCAGATGGAGTTGGTCACGTAAGCTTTGTCGAAACGCATTCCCTCATTGGCCAAGCGGTCGAGGTTCGGCGTTTTGTTCAATCCTCCGCCATAAGCGCTGATGGCTTGGTAGGCGTGGTCGTCCGACATGATGAAAAGAACGTTCGGCTTTTTCTTCTTTCCGGCCAGCGACGCCTCGGTCTTGCCCGCCGACTTACACGAAGCGAACGCTCCGGCACAAAACGCTCCCGCGATAATCTTTCGGGCCGTGTTCCTTAAAATAAGATCCATAGACAAAAAATATTTCCCTGTTGTGATTCTACCCTGCTTTCTCGGGCTTACCGAATTTACATTGTAAAGGGCTTAAAACAAACGGTCAATACTCGCTAGGAACATTTGAGCCACAAGTTCGGAACATGCAGACAAGTGGAAAAACATGTTTGTACGGTTTTGTGGAGTACTGTCACGATCTGAACGCAGTCTTTATACAATCGTCTCCCTTTTCTTACATTTTCCAAATAAGGGCAATGATTCAACCTCCGCATTTCATTTTTAATATTAATTTATGACTAACAAGGGCAACGTTTTTGATTGCTAACATAGAATCGGTTTGCGGGGAGCGATGTGACGGAATGTTTCAAATAAACAGCTAACGCATGAGTATAAGCTTCAAACCATTAACAGTAGAACACGATATCAGCAAAGAGGAATTTCAGCGGAAGTACATGGAGCCTTCGAGGCCGGTAGTGTTGAGAAACCTCAGCAAAAAATGGGACGCCCGGGAAAAATGGAATTGGGAGTACCTGAAAAACCGGGTGGGAGATATGACCGTTCCGCTTTACGACGGCTCAAAAGTGGATGCCTCAAAGAAAGTGAATGAGCCCGCTTCGCATATGGCTTTTTCGGAATACTTGGACCTAATCCAGCGTGAGCCTACAGATTTGCGGATATTCCTTTTCAATATCTTCCAGTATGTGCCGGACCTTTGCGCCGATTTCGGAAGCCCGGAACTTATGGACGGATTCCTGGACAAATACCCTATGATGTTTTTCGGCGGGGCGGGATCTTCAGTCTTTATCCATTTCGATATCGACATGTCACACGTGTTTCACACCCAGTTCCAAGGCCGGAAAAAGGCTTTGTTATTTACTCCAGATTCGTCCAAAAAACTTTATCACGTTCCCTTGTCGGTTCATAATATCGAGGATATCGACATGGAAAATCCCGATTTTGACAAGTATCCTGCTTTAAAAGGACTGAACGGACTTGAGGCCACACTCCTTCCCGGCGACACGTTGTATATGCCCCCTGGCTGGTGGCATTTTATGAAATACCTTGACGGCGGTTTCGGTCTTAGCCAGCGGGCCTTTGACCCTTCGTACTTGTGCAGACTACACGGCTTGTTTAACCTCACTGTAGTACGGCATACAGACAATCTCGGACGAAAGCTCTTCGGCCCGAAATGGATCAAGTTCAAGGAGAACCTTGCGATGCGAAGGTCAATCGCATAGATTCGCTACAAAATGAAAATGCCGGAAAACGGAAGTCCGTTCTCCGGCATTTTTTTGTCTACCGCTACAATTTTTCATTTCAACTAACAGGTTCCAACTGCTTGATCTCTTCCTCCGTAAACAGCCGTGAATAAACCGTAAACCGAACCCCGTACGGGGCTTCCAAAGAAAAACTGCTTCCCCTACCATCGATTATATCCAGTGTCAACTCGCTGTATTGCCAATACTCAAATTGGTATTTGGCCATATAAAATCCGCAACCGTGTACCTTGCCAAGAAAAACGTCGCTCTGCCCGATTCGGAACTCGCCCTCCGGGTAGCACATCGGCTTAGAACCATCGCAACATCCACCGCTTTGATGAAACATCAGTTCTCCGTGTTCGGCCCTGAGTTTCTCGATCCACTCGATGGCTTTTTCCGTAACCAATACCCTTTTTTGTTCCATAAGCCAAGTATTGAAAAAGGAGCCCGTAGGCTCCCGTTTTGAATTATGTTTACTAAAAGAATCCCAGCTTTTCCTTATTGTAAGAAATCAGCATGTTTTTGGTCTGGCGATAATGGTTCAGCATCATTTTGTGCGTTTCCCTACCATAGCCCGACTTTTTGTAACCGCCAAACGGAGCGTGCGCAGGATAAGCGTGATAGCAATTCACCCAAACCCGTCCAGCCTTGACGGCCCGCGGCACTTGGTACATTTCGTGAGCGTCACGCGTCCAAAGGCCGGCGCCCAAGCCGTAGAAAGTATCATTGGCGATTTCGATCGCCTCTTCCACGGTTTTGAACGTACACACCGCCGTCACCGGACCGAATATTTCCTCTTGGAAGATCCTCATCTTGTTATGGCCTTTGAAAATCGTCGGCTCTATATAATAGCCGTCCTCAAAACCTTCGCCCAGTTCGGCGCCTTTACCACCGCAAAGAATCTCGGCTCCTTCCTGTTGCCCGATGTTAATATAATCGAGAATCTTGTCGTATTGCTCTTTCGAAACCTGAGCGCCCATCATCGTTTCGGCGTCAAGCGGATTGCCCATTTTTATGGCTTTAGTCCTTTCGATTACTCTGGCGATAAAGGCTTCTTCGATAGATTCGTGAACCAGAATTCTGGACGGACAAGTACAAACCTCGCCTTGGTTCAGAGCGAAAAGCACAGCGCCTTCTATACACTTGTCAAAGAAAGCGTCGTCGGCGTCCATAATACTCGGCATAAAGATATTCGGTGATTTTCCGCCCAATTCCATCGTAACCGGGATAATGTTCTCGCTGGCGTACTGCAAAATCAAACGCCCCGTAGTGGTCTCGCCTGTAAAGGCGACTTTGTCAACACGCTCCGATGAGGCCAAAGGCTTGCCCGCTTCCACGCCAAATCCCGTGACAACGTTCAGTACTCCGGCCGGAACTATATCTTTGATCAATTCCATCAGCAACATAATACTTGTCGGTGTTTGCTCGGCCGGTTTTACCACCGTACAGCAGCCGGCGGCCAATGCCGGCGCTATTTTCCAAGTAGCCATCAGCAAGGGAAAGTTCCAAGGAATAATCTGCCCAACCACGCCCAAAGGCTCCTGAAGGTTGATGCTAACGGTGTTTGCATCGTGCTCTGAAACGGTACTTTCGTCAGCGCGAATGGCTCCGGCGAAGTAACGGAAATGGTCGATACACAAAGGCAAATCGGCATTCAGTGTCTCCCTGATCGCTTTTCCGTTGTCTATCGCTTCCACTTTGGCTAGGTATTCAAGGTTTTCCTCCATCACGTCGGCGATGCGCAACAGTATATTGCTCCTTTCGGCCACCGGGGTGCATGACCAAACGGGAAACGCCTTATGAGCCGCATCCAAAGCCAAGTCGATATCCGTTTGCGTTCCGCGGGCCGCCGTTGTAAACGGTTTGCCCGTAATCGGGCTAATGTTTTCGAAATACTCTCCGGAAGCTGGCGCCACCCATTTTCCGTCGATAAAGTGATCATACTTGTCTTTGAATAATCCTTCTGGAATAAGTGCTTGTGGTTTTCCGATGGTTTCCATTCTTAATTATTTATGTGATTATTAAATGATATAGGGCATTTCAAATTCCGTTTTTCCGTTGATGGAATTCGGACCGATCTGTTTTCTCAAAAAATCGAGATGAATATTCTCACAAAAACTAATCGGAGTAAGATTTAAAAGGAAAATAACGAATCGGGAAATACCATTCTATTTTTACCTGAAGGACGATTATTTCACAAGCAAGATTAGAAGTAGTGAAAAAGTTATAATCATAAACAAAACGAGAGAATATCCAGCATTATCAGCTATTACCTTACGTCTTATTCTATGATAAACAGATAGATATATAGCTATTTCAGTATGCAGGACCTATACGAATGCAAATTCTCTCGAATGAAAACACGAAACACCAACTAACGTAATGTTTTTAATATAAAACGAAACATGAAAGTATTGAGGATTAAAAACAGAAAACCACCCAAGCAGGGTGGTTTTCACTTTAACAAATACAAACAACCTTAACCTATGTAATTACCAAAAGAACATATTTCTACCGGAGAACCTATATTCCAAAACGATCTCGTGGGCGCCATCGCTCACGTTGCTTTTTTCCGTAGCCGGGACATCATAGGCATAGGATATCCCCAATTTTTTTCCCGTCCGGAAACCCAATAAAAGCGCCAAGGCACTTCCGTCTTTATAAGCCAAACCTCCGTTAATCACGTCCTTGTAAGCCACACGGCCCGCAAGCATATACGAGTCATCGGCGTGGGTCAGCACTTTGTAATGAGCGCTTCCCAGAAAGGTGAAATTCCCCGCAAAAGGACGGCGATAACCGGCGTCAAAGGAATGCCCGGAATAACCGACAAGAGCGTCAGCACCGTCAGCTACGTCCACGTCACCGAGGCGTTGGCTGAAGGTATAGCCAAAGTAGAAGCTCTCGCCATTAAGCGCTACACCTACTTGTACATCGTAATTCGTGGATCTTCCGTCCGAGTCCAGAAGCTCGCGATACTTAACGTCTGAACGGTCACGTGGCCTTAGATCTTCCTCATCCAAATTCCAACGGTCGTAATAAAACGCGGCACCGCCTGACAGACTCAAATTCTCCTTAAGCGGTACGTGGTAAGCATATGATAAGCCACCTACGGCATGCTGAAATCCGCCTGCTTTGCGACTGTATACAAAGCCACCGAGTCCGTGCCCGCGTACGGTCTCCGAGGAGCCAACTTTTACGTTGGCTCCCATAAGAAACATTTCCGGCGATCCGCTAAAATCCGTCACGGTTTTGCGATAGCCCGTATTCAGGCTTGTGCCACCCAGCCCGGAAAAGGCCGGATTGATAGCCTGCGGATTTTGATGATACAGACTAAAGTAATAATCACTGCTTTGCGCTACCGCCGTTGTGGAGCTAAAGAACACTATCGCTAAACAAAGGCTTGAAAACGTACAAAACCTTATTTTATAATCTTTAAAAAACTTCATCGCCTTTATCTGATAATGGTCAATTTACCTTTGTAAACTTCACCGCTAGAAACTTTGATAACATAGAAATACGGACCGCTTTCCAGATCTCCCCCATCCCATTCGTCGTCGCGGTTGTAATTTCTTCTTTCGAAAACTTTCAAACCGAATTGGTCATATACTTGAACGGTGTTGCTGTCATACAGTCCCAGATAAACGATATTCCAAGTGTCGTTTACTCCGTCGCCGTTCGGCGTGAACATATTCGGGATGTCCAATGGTATTTCTCTCTTCTCAAACTTGAATTCGAAATCGATCTCCCGAACACTGGTCCTGTTCTGTCTTCCTCTTGATTGAACCACGATTTCCTCAACGATAATCGTCACGTCAACAACGCCTATAAACTCCTTGTCAATAGTCTTGAGCTTGACTTCGTACTCGTCTCCGTCTTTGATCACTTCGAAATCGTCTTCGGAAATCACATTCTTTGGAGAGGTAATCACCGTCACCCTAGTCTCGATATTCTGCGCTTCCGGATCCGTTACCTTAAACGAAAGTGTCGGAGGCTCTTCACCAACATTGAGTGTTTGCGTAAAACCTTGCTCCGTATCGATGACTACAGGGTCGTTCACTTCCGTAACCGTAACCTTAAGGCTTGTACTGGCCGTGAAGTTCTCCGTCGATCCGTCCACAACAGTAAATTCGACGGTGTAAGTGTTTCCACCATGATCTTCGCCAGGCGTCCAGCTTACTTCACCAGTGGAAGCGTTCACTTGGAAACCTAAGTCTTGCCCGGCTTGGTCAACGCTGTAAACGAATGGCTGTCTCGGCAAATCCACATCCGAAACCTGTAGCGTAAAGGCCAATTCCTCATGCTCAGGCAAAGTAATGTCCTGAAGAGTGGCCAAACTGTGCTGCTCGTTTACTTCGCCAACGTTTACGGTAAAGTCAATCGTCGAAGACAAAGCCTGATCGCTGTCGTCGGTCGCAGTAAGCGTAAACGTGTAGGACGATGGTCCTTGCGATTCGTTTGGAGTCCAAGTGACTGTGCTACCATTCAGCGTTAGCCCCGCGGCAATCGCTTCCGCCGAAAGCGCAAAACCGACACCGTCTTTGTTCGGGTCTTCGGCAGAAACATCAAAGCTTAATTCCGAGCCTTCGTCGATATTCTGGACAGCGATGGCGCTGATTACCGGCGGAAGCTGAATTTCAGTCACACTGACTTCGCTAGTACAAGTTGCGGTATTTCCTGAAGCGTCCGTTACGGTCCAAACGATTTCGGTTACGCCTCTAGGGTATTGTCCGCTGGCATTTTCAAGATTATTGAAACTGTTCGTAACCGTCACACCGCTACAATTGTCGGCCAAAACCGGCAACGGAACGGTAACTTCTACGGTCGTTTCGCTAGGATGAACTTGGGCGTCCACTTTAACAGGACATTCTATAGTCGGATCGATTTTGTCAAGAACAGTAACCTTGGCCGTTCCCGTGGCGCTGTTCCCGTTATTGTCCGTTACGGTCAGCGTTACGGTATTTTCTCCTGTTTTGGAACAATCGAAATTACTCATGTCCAGTTCCAGATTACCGATACCGCAAGCGTCGGCAGAGTTGTTATTGATTTGTTCCGGAGTAATACTGACTTGGCCCGAAGCGTCCAATTCTACAGTAATATCCTGTGTCATCACCTCCGGAAGGGTAACATCCTTCACGGTAACTTTAATCGTAATATCCGTTTTGTTGCCGTAAATATCCGTTCCCGTAATTACCAAATCGTTTTCTCCCACATTTGAGCAATCAAACGAAGTTTTGTCCAAAGTCACTTCCACAGCGCCACACGCGTCAGCGGTCTGGATGTTCAGCATTTCCTTGGTCAAAGTAGCGTTTCCGGTTGCGTCCAAGTCCAATGTGAAATCTTGCGCCACCACTTCCGGCGCCACTTCATCCTCTACCGTAACCGTAACGGCGACATCGGTTTCGTTGCCGTTTTCGTCCGTGGCGGTTACCGTAACGCTATTTTCTCCCGCATTCGAGCAATCGAAATCCGTTTTGCTCAAAGAGACTTCCGGAGTTCCGCAGGCGTCTGAAGTAACAACTTGAAGATCACTGGCCGTAATTGTCCCGGCTCCTATCGCGTCAAGTTGTAGAGTGAAATTCTGAGCGGTCAAGGCCGGTTTCACGTTGTCTTCGACCGTTACTACAGCCGTTCCTGTCGACTGGTTTCCGCTGGCGTCTTTCGCTGTCAGAGTAACCGTCACAGGAGTGCCGATATTCGAGCAATCGAAAGTAGAGATATCCAATATCCGTTCGGCGATTCCGCACGCATCCTCAGATGAAGCGTCGATATCTTCAGCCGTGATTGTCGCATTTCCTGACTCGTCAAGTTGGACCGTTAAAGTACCGACAGTAGAGACTTCAGGCGCTGTAACGTCTTTGACTGTTACGGTAACCGTTTTTTGGCTAACGTTTCCGTTTTTGTCCTCTACGCTTACCGTTACCTGATTCGTTCCCAAGTTCGAGCAATCGAACTCCGACTTGCTCAAAGTAACTTCCTTAATCTCGCAAGCGTCCGTTACTTCCGCCTGAAGCATCTCCGCTGTCAATACAGCTGTACCGGTATTGGACAACTCCAGAGTGTAATCTTCCGCTGTCAATGTCGGTTTCACTTTGTCCTCAACCATTACAGAAACTGACACTTCTTCCTTGTTACCGTTTTTGTCCGTAGCGGTTACTGTCACACTGTTTTCTCCCACATTTGAGCAGTCGAAATCCGTTTTGCTCAAAGAGACTTCAGGAACTCCGCAGATATCCGTAGTAGAAACTTGAAGATCGCTTGCCGTAATTGTTCCGGCTCCTGTCGCGTCAAGTTGTAGAGTGAAATTCTGAGCGGTCAAGGCCGGTTTCACATTATCCTCAACTGTTACCTCGGCTGTTGCCATATCCTCTTGGCCATAATTATCGGTAACTGTTAATGTCACAGTCTGTGGCGTTCCGACATGGGAGCAATCGAATGAGCTAACATCTATTGTTTTGGAAGATATTCCGCAGTTGTCAGTACTTCCGTTGTCGATGTCATCAGCGGTAATAGTCGCTTGGCCGTTTTCATCAAGCTGAACGGTGATGTTCTTGGCCTTGGCGATTGGCTTGAGCTTATCCTCGATAGTCACCGTAACGGTTTCGGTCGATGTTCGTCCGCTATTATCGGTAGCCGTCACAGTTACGCTCTCCGATCCAATATCATCACAACTAAAGTTAGTCTTACTAAGCGTAACGCTTGCGATACCAGCGGCGTCAGTTGCCACCACGTTCAGCAACTCTTTTGTCAATGTTCCCTGACCCGAAGCATTCAACTGCAAGGTATAATCTTCGGCCGTTAGCTCTGGATCTGTGGTATCTTGTACTTTAACATTGACCGTTACCTGCTCAGTGTTTCCATTTTCGTCCGTCGCCGTGACGGTCACGGTATTGTCACCAATATCGCCAACTACGAAGGCTGTTTTGCTTAAAGTTATTTCAGGTGCTCCACAGGCGTCGCTGGTAACAACTTGCAAGTCGGATACGGTAATGGTTCCGTTGCCAGCCGCGTCAAGCGCAAACATGAAATCTTGGGCTGACAACGCAGGCTTCACATTATCTTCAACAGTTACCTCTGCCACGGCCATGTCCTTTTGGTCATAATTATCGGTAACTGTTAATGTCACAGTCTGTGGCGTTCCGACATGGGAACAATCGAATGAGCTAACATCTATTGTTTTGGAAGATATTCCGCAGTTGTCGGAGCTGCCGTTGTCGATGTCATCAGCGGTAATAGTCGCTTGTCCATTTTCATCAAGCTGAACGGTGATGCTCTTGGCCTTGGCGACTGGCTTGAGCTTATCCTCGATAGTCACGGTAACGGTTTTGGTCGATGTTCGTCCGCTATTATCGGTAGCCGTCACAGTTACGCTCTCCGATCCGATATCGTCACAATTGAAATCAGTCTTGCTAAGCGTAACGCTTGCGATGCCAGCGGCGTCAGTTGCCACCACGTTCAGCAAATCTTTTGTCAAAGTTCCCTGACCCGACGCATTCAACTGCAAGGTATAATCTTCGGCCGTTAGCTCTGGATCCGTGGTATCTTGTACTTTAACATTGACCGTTACCTGCTCAGTGTTTCCATTTTCGTCCGTCGCCGTGACGGTCACGGTATTGTCACCAATATCGCCGACTACGAAGGCTGTTTTGCTTAAAGATATTTCAGGTGCTCCACAGGCATCACTGGTAACAACTTGCAAGTCGGAAACGGTAATGGTTCCGTTGCCAGCTGCGTCAAGCGAAAACATGAAATCTTGGGCTGACAACGCAGGCTTCACATTATCCTCAACTGTTACTGTAGCGATACCCGTTTCCTGATTGTCACTATTGTCGGTAACAGTCAATGTCACAGTCTGTGGCGTTCCGACATGAGAACAATCAAACGACGAAACGTCAATTGATTTGGATTTGATTCCGCAGTTGTCTGTACTTCCGTTGTCGATGTCGTTAGCTGTGATGGTCGTTTGACCATTAGCGTCGAGCTGAACGGTGATATTTTTTACTGAGACAACAGGCTTTATATTATCCTTTACAGTAACAGTAGCTGTTTTATTATCGGAATTGCCCGCTTTATCCGTAACGGTTAGGGTAACATTTTGTGGTCCCAACGCGTCACATGAGTAATCCGTTTTACTTAAGGTAATACCTTCAATACCATTAGCGTCAGAAGAATTGTTGTCAATATCGCTTGTGGCTAAAGTCGCAAGCCCGGCGGCGTTCAAAAACAGTTCCTTATTCTTGACAACAACGGTCGGTGGCGTGTTATCCACCGTAATCTGTACCGAGTTGGTAGAGCCTGAGGAAGTGTTGCCTACTTGGTCTGACGCTACTGAGCCATTAACAGAAACGGTCAGGACTCCATCTCCACTAAAGTTTGTCAACTTAATAGTTGGGGATGCCGTAGTTCCGTTTTGAATCTCGACCGTAGCGGAAGAAGGCCCTGTTAGACTTAGTTTTTCTTTCGTGAAATCGATGTTATCGGCGCCTGAAATCGTCACAGGAATTTCAACCGTTTTCCCATTATTGACAAGAGTCTTTGTAGGCGTGCCCAAAGTAACCGTCGGAGGCGTATTATCGGCGGTTACTGGAGCGCTTGACTTTGAAAAGGATACGTTGCCGGCTTCATCCGTTACCGCGGCATGTATTACGTCTATCGATACGTTGCCATCTCCTTGTATATTGGTAAGAGTCAGCGTGTATCCAGAAGTAGCGTTGCCGGTCAATGCTTTGGTGGCCGTAACGCCGTCATTGCTTTTCACCAAAATATCGTCTTCCTCTAGAGTAACCGCATTATCGTCCACGGTTATCGGATAGCTGACAGGCCCGTTTTTAGTAACCGAAACGCTCGGAGCCTCGATGCTAAACACCGGGCGGGTATTGTCTACGGTAAACAAAGTACTTGAAGGCGAGGCCAAACTCTCGTTTCCAACAAAATCGGAATACGGTCCAGCCTTTATTTTTATACCTATAGTTCCGTCCCCTGTTATCCCTGACAATAAAACTACTGGGTTTGGTCCAGTTGCACTCGTTAAAATAATTTTGTCAGGAGTAACGCTTCCAGCCAAACTGCCTACAAGCTCGATATCGGGTTTATCAAAATTATAAAAGTCCGCGCCTGTGACATTGATATTAAATTCAATTATATCGGAAGAATTCGCCTTCGGTTTTCCAGAACGGATTTTCGTCACCCCGAACGCCACAGACGGCGGTGTTTTGTCAACCGCTACAGATCCACTTGATGCAGAAACAGACTGATTACCGGCAACATCCGTGACCGCTCCATACTTCACATCTATCGATACACTTCCTTCCCCTTGTATATTGGTAAGGGTCAGCGTATATCCAGATGTAGCGTTACCTGTCAATGCTTTGGTGGCCGTAACGCCATCGTTACTTTTTACCAAAATATCGTCTTCCTCCAAAGTAACCGTATTATCGTCCACAGTTATTGGATAGCTCACCGGACCGTTATTAGTAACCGGAACGCTCGGATCGCCAATACTAAATTTCGGGGGAGTGTTGTCTATCGTGACCAAACCACTTGGATCAGTCGCTACGTTACTGTCACCTGAAGCATCCGTATATGCCCCCGCCTTTATTTTTATGCCTATTGTACCGTCACCTGAGATCCCGGACAACAATACCGCCGGGTTTGATCCAGTTTTGCCTGTTAAAAGAATTTTGTCAGAAGTAACGCTTCCAGCCAAACTACCGACAAGTTCTATATCCGATTTCTCAAGATTGTGGGATGTGGCTCCTGTGATCGCGAGATTAAATTCGATTATATCTGAAATATTAGCCAGCGGCTTACCGCTTCTTATAATCGGCGTACCGATTGATACTACAGGAACTACAGTGTCTACGGTATGGACACCCATCTCACTGAAAGGCCCAGCACAAGGATTAGTCACAGCGTCCGTGATATTACTACTCCCATTATTAAGTATAAGACTTACCGTTCCCTCACCGGTGGAAATGCCTACTGTCACTTTATAACTTGCGCCGTTTGAAGAGGCTACGGGAGTAATATCAGTAATACTACCCAAAGAATTAGACGGGGAGACTGTATTGAAAACCGTAAAGTCATCGGCCGACACATTGCTGACAGGCTCGCTAAACGTAAGCGTATATACAATTTCGGTAGCTGTTTTCGCTGGCGGGTTACCGTTGACAGGGTCAATAGTAACAGACTGGATTGTCGGTTTTACCGTATCTTTTGGCTTAGTTGACGTCTCGGTTGGCCCAACATTTCCCGCTTCATCTGTCACTGTAAAACTCAAAGTAATATTACCATCCGGTAACGACGCATCTACGGGATATCCTCTTGCGGTTACAGACGAAGACGTAATTGGCACTGTCAGGTTGGAAACAGGGCTTCCCGCTCCATCTGACGTTACAGAGATTTCATATGTAGCCCCTACCTCGGCTCCTGAAAAAGAATAAGTGAGTGAAGAATGGACCGGATTATTAAAATAGTCTTGATCTATGGATACTGAATAGCCAGAAGGCGCTACGGTATCCTTTGTCCTCAGGAAAATTGAAGGCATTCCTTTATTTGACGCTGCATCTGTCAATGTTACAGTCAGCTTTAAAGTTCCGTCACCCAAACCTGATAAGTTGATTCCTGTAATCTGGTCCGTAGCTGTAGCAATCACTCCATTATTGGTAACGGGGGTTCCGCCTCCATCAGAAGTAATGGTATACTCATAGGTGGACCCTGGCTCAGCGTTGGCAAAAGTAAAGCTGATGGCCGATTGGTTCGTAGAATTTACATAAGCTTGGTCTATTGTAGCCAAATAGCCTGCTGGTGCCGTAACATCCGGCGTAACCGTAACTTGTTTTGTAGTGAAACTCGGACACGATCCGGCTGTCGTATATTTTACCGTATACTCTTTCGGCGTACTTAACGAAACGTCAATAGCACCCGTATTAGGGTTTATACTAAGTCCGGAAGGTGTTGCGGTGAAAGTTCCACCAGAAGTATTTTTCGAGGGTGTAGGATCAAAACCATCTACACTATATGAAGACGATCCGTAAGCGAAGCTACTGTTACTTATTGGTGTCACGGATACCGTAACATTACCGCAACTGCTAGAAGTGGCACAACCGCCTTCACCACGAACAAAGTACTGGGTAGAAGGTGAAGATGGCGTAACTTGGAATGTGCTATTTGTCGTTTCGTCTACTTTAGAATCAGGGTCTCCGCAAGAACCTGAATAAATTACCCACTTGGTAGCGTCGTTAAGATTTCCCGTAATATTTAAAGTCGTTGATGAGCCTGCGCAGACTGTCTGTGGATTGTAAGTTACTGTTGGTACGTCGGGTTCAGTGCATGCCCCTGCCCCTGCTGCCCAAACAATATCGTCAAACCCCAAACTCCCCAAAGAACTATACGTTGATAATGGCCCATCATCCGAGTCAGTAATCACGATCTTGTCAACTTCTGAGAAGTTCGGATTCGTAAATGGATACACAAACTCCTTTACATTTATCGAAATATCAGATATCGCGGCAACTTTATTCCCATCTTTATATGCCTCTATATCTACAACATATGGGTATACGGTACCATACAGATTAACGAATGTAATAGATTTTAAATCTATCTTACTTGAAGCAGTGATTGTGATTTTATCATCATGAGGATTTGTTCCTCCTCCAGCTAAAGGCTGTGAACCTGCATCAACGTACTTCCTGCCATTAGGGATAGGATAAGTGTCTCCTAATGAAGTAGTATTGACTCTATAATGAAAAAAACTACTTGGGGAATTTCCCTTATCCGAATTGGAAGAGAAACTAAATGTCACTCCATTAGAAACAACATTAAACCCTCTACTTACATTAGAATCAATATTACTATCTGGCGTAAATCCCTGATCATCAAAAGTAATCGTATTATTCTGCGCCACACCCCCGGTATGGCTTACCAGCACCGTCAGCAAAGAGAGCAAGACGCTTAAGGTTACTGTTCTTGGTAGTTTTAGAAACATGGTTTTTGTGATTATCTGAAGTCGAGTAGTTTTCCTGTTTTATATTTTAAAAGGCCCTGTCAGTCAACACACATATAGGCATTGAGCCAACCACCCCTCTCTCCTTCAGTCACTTCCGCAGGCGTATTATCGTCCATATCAATTCTATCGGATACTTCTATCCGGCAATCATCTTTGTCCACAATCACCTTGCCTACATAGTGGGAAGGTCTTGTCTTGTGAGATTCTTGAAAGTCTATTGTTCCTCTCGGCCCTTCCACCGTTACGTTCTCCATCGCCTCTCGTAACACCTTGGTTTTCCTTTCCCCTTCCGCATATTCGATCGCCTTGGCCAAAGCCAATCCATTTTCGAAACCCAGCAAAGCCGAATAGACCGGGGTTCGCTCGTAAGTGTCTTCGAACCACTCCAAAAAACTCTGATTGGCTTCACTTTCCAATTCCGGGAACCAGCTTCCGAACATCTCCATTCCGGCATATACCTCAGGGTTTTCAAAGATGAGATCCCTACTAAATGCTCCCTCTGGCGAACAAAGCCTTAGTCTTTGCCCTAAGTCGGTCTCTTGTAACACTTCATGAAAACGGGCAGAGTCGGGACCGGAAAATGACAACAAAGCCGTATCCACCTCAAGCCCTTCCAGTAGTCCCAATAAGCGATTGGCTTCTCCCGCCTCCGGCTTATCGGGGTAGAAATAATTCAACATCACCTCACCATGCCCACTTTCCAGCATCGCCTCCGTGTAGCTGGAGGCTATTCCGTACCCGGCTTCATAAAAGGAGCTTAACAATGCGAACTTGCTTTGCCCCAGCTCGGCATGCCGTAAGGCCCCATACCTCATCGATTGCCATAAGCCCAGTGAGTTGGCAAATATATTCTTACCCAATTTGGCTATGGGAGGCTTTTCCGAACCGAAATCCGAAAAGAGCAACAACTTGTTATTGTCTTGAAAAAAAGAAAAAATACGGTCATGAAAACGGTGCCCCAGCAAAGCCACTACCACATCCACGTCTGAAAACACCAGTTTTTGGCACGCTTCCAACACCTTATCCAATTTATTGCCGAAGCCAATGCCCTCTACCAACAACTCATGTCGAATGCCGGCTGAAGATAACGGACGTCTCAGGCAATTAACAAAATCACTGGCCAAGGCAGGATAACGGCCCGAATGCGGAGCCAAAACACCTATTCTATAAATCTTTTCCACTTAGATAAATGATAATTATAGAAACGTCCCTTAGCCCTAAAAGGGCAAGGGACGCAAAAAAACAGTCTTATGAACGGGATGGGTAATTACCGGCTATGGCGATAATAAAATTCATGCAGAGGCTAGGCATTCTGTTCTCGTGAAGCAAGCCACCGCCAGTATCCCCGTTAATTACCTCAACTTCCACCGCGTCTCCTCCGATAATATTGTCGGCATAAGTACCACTGGATTCCAAGATTCTATTTGGCGAAAGTTCATCCGCTTCAGTGTCGTGAACATATTTAAGTGTTCCGTTGCCACTCAACGAATTTCCTTCTGGATTAGATGTGTCTCCACCGCCTACAGGTGGAATAAAAGAAGCCTTCAGACTAGCGGAAACAATAGCATTATGGGAATGGATTGGCAATTGAGAAGGAACAAGTGATGCCTTCTCAACACCGCCACTCTCACCCAAAATGTAGCTTCTAAGCCCTTGCCCTTGCCCATTACCTTTGTGTATCGGGACACGCCCACGCAGATCGGGCAATGCGAATGTATTTCGCCCATCACCGCCGTAATACGTTCCCAATATGGAATACAGGGCCGAATTCGAGGAAATCGGCAACAACTGTCCCTGACAGAACATCCAATCTCTTGGCGCAAAATCTCCCGCAAAGAGGATTATCTCACCTATAAATGGCTCCATATATTATCTGGTTTTAGCTTCTGGATGGAAAAATGCCCTGCAAGGCTATAATAAAGTTCACGCACTGATAAGGCTGGCGATTCTCATGGGGGATGCTTCCTCCCGTATTAGTATTGGTGACCATTACGTCCAAGCACTCGTCCGACATCTCCACGTTTGGAGGTGCGGTCGAGTAGATATTCGAACCGTCACTACTCAACACATTACCGTTAGGAGAACTAGAGTTTCCACCACCAGTAGGAGGGGTATGATTCGCAAACAGTCTGGCCTTGGTCTGAGCGGTGTGCGTATGGGTCGGCATCTCCGCAACAGAAAGCGCGACAGTCTCTTGCCCATGTGTCTGCCCCACTTGATAACGACTCAATCCAGGTCCGTCACCCGGGTGCATAGGAACCCTTCCTCTTAGATCCGGTAAAGCGAAAGTGCTACGGCCATCACCGCCATAGATAGTTCCCAAAAGCGAAAAAAGAGCTGAATTTTGACTAATCGGCAAAAGTTGCCCGTCACAAAAAGCCCAGCCCCTTGGCGCAAAATTCCCGCCGAACATGACTACTTGTCCTAGAAATGGTTCCATGGTTTATTGATTTAAAGGTTTATATTGGGTTTCTTTAATTCTTTCCCGTTCCACTTCCGATAACGGAGCTGGTTTCAGATATGTACCAGTCGCACTGTTTAACCGTTTATTCAATACCTCAGCCCTGATTCCCTTGGCTCCCGTAAACCGGGATAATTTCTCTATCGTTTCTTCAGGATTCTTGAGTAAATCTTGGTACTCTATTTCTAGAAATCTCTCCTGACCTCGTAAGCTCTCAGCTAACTGTTGGCCTTCATTAAAGCAATTCAAAAAATAATCTAACTGTGATGGGTCAGTATAAATCCCCGCAGATTTGGCCGATGCCAAACAATCCGACAAATCACGCCTAATCCAGATAATCTTAGCGTTCGGCAGATTCCGGTACAGCATATCCGCAAAACCACGTTCTATCCCCGCCGCCTTTACACCCCAAACGCTACGCCCCTTACTCTGGGCAAACTCTTTATGATAAAGCGTCGATCGCCAAATACCCGCATAACACTCCCGCAAATACTCATCAATAGGAGGCAACACATCGGCAGACCACAGATCCTGGCCTTTTTCTATTACACGATCGGATAAAGAGCGGAAATAATCGAGATGATGACCAAAAAAGACACTCTTGCCCAAGTGTCTATTCAGAGCCTCTAGCAGGTCTTGAAACGAATGCTCTCCGAATACCAACGCATTATCCGAAGAATTCAACAGACGTTGGACCAAGGTAGTGCCAGAGCGCACTATAGAGGAAACTATAATTACAGGATTTATCCGATCGATAACCATAAAAGAACAAGGGATTCTGAAACGGTAAGTACCCTATTATTAAAAACACATACAAACCATCGGAGAGTTATTTACATTTCTTTTAGTAGATATTATTACATGAATAATACATATAATCTTATTATAAGCACACCTGAGTTAAATAAAGAATATTTTTTAATTGATTTTTAAAAATCATAAATGTAGTTAGGAATAAAACTACATATCCGAAAAAGAGAAAATGACACCACTGGGATCATATAACTTGATCATATCCATCGAAACAAAGAATGGAAACCCAAACCAATACAGCTAAACACACAGAGAGAGAAACAATTCGTTAAAAGGCCTGTGAATAAGCAATAAAGGATACGTAAAAAGTTATGAGTTTATAACAAAATCAGGATAAGCGTTGGGTTGGAGCATATTCGCCGATTTTGATTTTCTTTAATTGCGCTCAAGAGGTCACTTACGCTTAGTTGGGAGCTCCAAATACCCATAAAGCGCTAGGCTGAGGCCTAACACCAGCCCTATTATTTCTGAACCCGTTACGCACTCTTAGGATTACCCTTGTTTGTAACCGTCTTGGTTTTCTGTTGTTGATACGGATGTTTCTTTGGCCGGCGTTGACAGGGCGAGCCCAGTCCCTATATTTGATCTGTTTTGTGACTGTACGCATGGTGAGAGAAGGCATGCCATTTCTCCGGTTGTTTCGACTTGCGGTCGAATTTTCACTGATCTAATTCGTTTTCTGGATAAATAAAATGGCCAAATTATACCTTTTGTGACCTTAGTGTACCCTTACATACCCTACGGGTATCTTTTTATAGGTTTTTCGGGTATATAGCAGTATAAAACAAATCCGAAAGGCCAATATGGTCAGTATGACGATAACTGTGGTCTATCGGACCGGGACACGTAAGGTTTGGGCCGTTTCCGCATGGAAATCGGTCTTTTTTATAGCCTAGTGGGAAATGCCCAAAGTATCATTATCCCATCTTCATCCGTGGCTTATCCCATCTTGATCCCATCATGAAAGGCGGGGGAGAATGGCTGGTAAGGTTTCGGCGGTTTTTGCGGAAAAAGGTTAATGCATAACGAAATCAGAACGCCTAAAACCATAGTGTAGAGCTAGAGGTTATTCACTTCCTTTGTTTATTCTCACCAGTGTTTATGAAAACGCTTCGCTTTGTTCTAGCACTTGTAGGAGCGAGCGTGACGTTCGTCCCAGCTCACTTTTTTCTTCTATTTACCCTGAATTGGTTATGCACTCAAAAGTTATTGATGACAATCAAATTCAACACCGATCCGCCTAGTTCCCTAACTGGAAAATACACGGCCTATTTTCACCCGCAAGCGGGACATGAGTATTGCTCGATGTAAACCCTTTTAACTCTTTTTAACTTCAATTAAGAAAAAATAATCATTGATATATCGTTATTTCATTGAGTTAAAATTAATACAAATCCTGATATTATGAAGTATTTGCATTTAATGATCCTTTCTATTTTTTTAAATTTCTCTTGCCAAAAAAACAACAAAAACCTCCATCTTAACTTAACCGAAGAGGAAATTCCGTTGGGTGAAAAACTTACAGAGACACCCATAAAAACGAAAGATGACTTAAGCGTTATACGGACAGCAATTAGGGGCTCTTCATTGATTGCCCAAAACCAACATCCAGAACACGACCTGCTAACCATTTTCGATATAAACACCCTTCAGCTTAAAGGAAAAATCCTCCGTCAAGGTAAAAAGCATAATAGTGCGGAACTCTTTGAGATGAGTGATAATCAAGTAGGTCTATTTGATAAGGATCGAAAAAAGATTGGCGTTTTCCGTGTAAACGAAAATCGTTCCCTCAACAAAATCGATGAAAAATATAGCAAAGACCTAAAAACCTGTCCTATCGATTGCGGAGACTCATTTATCTATACCAGGTACTCCCGTAACGATAAAGGCCAAAGATGGAAAGAGATAGTAAAACTACCTAAGGACAATGGAGAAGCTAAAGTCATCTACGATTTTCCGGATTTCAAATATAAGCCTACAAAAGAGTACTATTGCCTTTACAAGGTAAACAAGGATGCTCAGCGTATCGCAATCGCATATACAGGTCATAGACGCATCGATATCATAGATTTCAAGGGCAATCTAATCCGGAAAATCACCGTTAGCCCCGACGCTCAACTAGAGGGGGAAAATAAGGATTCAAAGAAACCACAAAATAGAATAATTGAATACAGCGACTTGCGGGCTAACTCCAAATATATAATCACCAAATATTCAGGGGGGGCGGTTTTTAACAGAAATACCAAAGCCAAGGAGCTATTCGAAGTATATGACTGGGACGGTAACCCTATCAAGCGTTTTAAAACAAACAACTCTTTTCTTCGATTCAGAATTTTACCGTCAGCAGAGGATTCTATCAAACTGCTAGGAATACTGGCTTGGGATTACAGTCTCGCAACATTTGTAGTGCTGAAAGCAAGAGTTTAAACATTTTGGTATGCCACTTTGAAAAAAGGACGCTTAGCGCCCTTTTTTCTTTTGCTGAAATTGACATCTTCGACCACTACTGATTTCTTATTTTAAAGTTTTTCAGTAAGCCTTAAAGCCGGTATTCAAGTCCAAATAATAGCGTGAGACTCTAATATCACTTCATTATATAATGATATTAATAAACCAAGAAATCACCATGGATGCACAGCCTTATATCTATTATTAGCATCCACCCCATAAACCTCCATGCTAGTGATATTAATCTCTATTCCGTCAGGAATTTCAATGTCCTCATTTGAGTAAAACACAATCCTATTGCCTGTCACTTTCCATAAGTTAGAGGGTAAACCAGAAACTGTTAAAAACGAGCTGTTTTTAGTCGGTCTATTGAACAATTCGGGACCATTAATTGAAAAATGAGAAAAATTATATTTTTTACGATTAAACAAATCACTTAATAGAGAAAGAGAAGCCGCCGGTTGAACGATACTCGTAAGACCAGATTTAAAGCCCATATCCAACACCGCTTCATACTTGTACACCTTAGACTCCATATTGGAGAGCTGAGCTGGTTTATTAATTTTTTCTTTAACCCAATCTGTAGCACGTATCTTTACCCTCTTTGAACTCCTTTTAGGTCGAAATGTGGTGGCTTGGTAAAGCAACTTATCCAATGTATTCCCTCCATAGTCAACTACATCAATCAGTTCAACCTTTAGATCTGTCAACGTCCTATTATTCGACCTAAACTTTTCATAAGGGATAGTAAACGTGAACTTTTCCTCATCATAAAACTCTAAAAGATCTTTCGTTGGAAAATATTTATCTCCTGCTTCGGAATATGAGATTTTTACTACTCCCCTTTTAAAGCTAATAGGTTCAGAAAACTCTAGAGTGATGTTATCAAATATTTTTACAATCTCTCCTGACTTCAGATCATGGTTATCATCACTGGGAGTCATTTTAAGTGTGGGACTTTTCCCATCCTTATCGACAGAGAAATCTAAATCGCTAAATTTAACGGGTCCCTCACTTACATACTGTGGTGATTTTCCCGGCAAAGTATAATAAGGTATTTTACTTGTCAATTTTCCTGGATGATTAACCTCCATTAGAAATTCACCGCTGTAGTCTCCCCTATTTAAAATTATTTCACTGCCTTCTTGTATAAACTTTGTGACCTTTGGAATATTCGATATCTCTTTCGAGAACAAGGTAGTATTCTCTTGATTTATCCGTTTATCAGAAATGGTCTGTGCCATATGGCCCGTTTTCGCATCCTTAACGATCAACTCCATTCCCTGAGTATTTAAAACCCCACTCAGTTGGCATTTAAAAGTAAACTGATCTTTCTTTAGAAACTGTGTGTAATTTAATACCCGAAGATCACTTGCCCTTAAAATGTTTAGGTGCCAGTCTAACGCTATCTTTTCATTTAAAACCTTTCCATCCGATCCCTTAACGTAAAATACTCCCGCAGGAATACTAAAACTGATTATACCGTCACCCTGATATTGCTCCACAAACTCACCGCTATAAGCTATGTATACTGAGAGCTTAGATGGTTGACTTGCGTCATATTCTAATATATGACTAAAGTTACCATCTCTATTATAAAGAAGATCTATCGGGTGGTTAACCGTTTTTTGAGTTAGATTACCCTCTAATTGTCTATTTTTTAAAATGTTCTCACCAATATAAGACACTATCTCACGTGTCAAAGTCTTTTTTAATGCAGGATGAGTGCGTTTTAATATTTCATCACTTGTAAAAGTTAACGGCTGTATCGGGTGACTAAATGTTAAGTCCACCTTCAAATAACAAACCCCTTTCTCTGGTATTACAACCGTACTACCTGAAATTGGCTGTATATTCTTAATTTTCAAATCATTACCAACCTCTTCAGGATCCGCTATTTCTGTAATTTCAAAGTTTTTACTGAAAACAGCTTCCTTATTCTCTGAAGTCAATCTAACCTGATACTTGCCCAAATCTAAATCAGGAATATCAAATGTTAATGTATCTTGTTTTAAATCAGTAATTTCTACACCTTCATCACCAAAAAATAAACGTATTTTTGATTTTTCAGAACTCCAATTTTTCCCAATAACGGTAACCCCTGTTCCTTCTGGCCCTGATAAAGGCTTGATTTCCGAAATCGTAAGTTCAACACCACTATTAGGATTCGTAGGATTGTCAGTATCAGTTTCTTTACTACATGAAGTAAATGATAAAATTACTAACACTAGTAAAAATTTAATTTTTCTTATCCCTCTCATAATTGTTTCAATAAATATGCTCGCATGGCAATATTAATTTTCTTTCATTTTTATAGAAAACCATTACTATTCATTGAGTAATCATGAGGGATGGTGAGGGATAAATGAGGGTGAAAAACATTAATTCAAACAGATTTTTTCAACTCATGCTGATATATTCAATTTTGAAATCGTATGATTTATGATAAATAAGGCTTCATAAAAGTGTAGAAAACGATTAACACTTGATTTTAATTTTTCTAGAATTAAGAGTAAAAGCTTCTCAAACCCATGTATCGAGAAGTATCCCCTAACGAAGATTAGTTAGATCCATTTTGCTTTGAAAAAAGGGCGAAAATCACATCTGTTTTCATTTTTTATTATCGAAAAACAATTATCACCTAATTTTTTAATTGAAAAATGGTATTATATGTTGATAATAGCTATTATTAGGATAATACATAATTTTTCAACTATTCATTTTTTTGATATGAGATACTCCACCCTGATTTTAACTCTACGATTGGGACGAAAACCAAATAAATAAATTCGAAAGCGATAAACTATGCCATCATTTGTTCTTCTCTCTTCAAATAAAAACAAGATCTGATTACTCGCTGTAGACCTGTCAAAGACCGAGCTGTTTGTTGAACTAAAAGAAGAACTATAAAACCAAAAAATTATGCGTCCTACTAAAACAAAAGAAAGGGTAATAGGCCTAATATTGCTTTTGATAAACCTATTATATGCCTGTATCGGCTCAAAACCACAACAAAAGCCCATACCGCAAAAGATTTACGGCATAACAGAATATATCAACGACAGCCTTAGCGTAGAGCTAAACCTCAACGAATTCGATCATTTCGATTCGTTAGTTAAAAGGGTTGATCAGATTACTTGCTATGACAGTGTCCCTAAGATTTCTTTCCTTTATCAGGATACGTTAAGGAGCTTATACCTTGCGAATTACTGCAACGACGATACCTATTGCTACAGAAATCGTGATGTTATTTATATCTATCCAGACTCCATTACAAAGTACAATTACGGCGCATTTCCATACGATAGCCTAGAAAGGTTAATCAGAAAAGATTACGAGAATTATGATAGGGACATGCGTTTTGCGGTATCCCCTTTTAAAATGCATATGCGATTAACCGATTTTCATCAACCTAAAAAGACTCTGCCTCCTGTATTGTCAAAAATATTCAAAGCATACAAGTCGGTAACCGGTAAAAGCAATATGGCGATCATATTATATGAAGTCCCTTCATTTGATCCTAAGACCGATAAAGTACCTTTAGAAGAAGATATCGAAGCAGAAATTGACAGCCTATTTTAACGTCGTGGCCTACTCCTACAGAATAATCCTCAAAGCCTCCCTCCTACTCAACGGACTCAGCTTATGTTTGTCTGCAAAATCCAATACCCATTGCGGGTTCGTTTTGCCGTATTCACGCAAAATCCAACCGATGGCTTTATTTATAAAGAATTCATTTCCTGCTAACAGTATCTCGATTGTCGCCGTCAGTAATTCGGTATCCAAATCGGATTTGTATTTAAGCTGAAAGAGCAACGCGCTTCGCTGTAACCAGATATTTCCGGAATCCAGCCAACGTTGGACCAAGCGCTCCCTTTCGTCGGGGTATTTACGGAAATAATTCCCGACAAGGTTACTGGCGATAAAATCCACCGAATCCCACCACGATTTCTCCGTTATCATATACTCGTACAACTTGATATCGTCAAGGGAGATTTGACTTCTGTATCGAAACGCCAACTCCTGTGCGAAGTACTGCAATTCCCGTTGGTCTTTTTGCCAAAGCTCCTTTATATAGGCGTAGGCGTCCCCTTTTGACGGCAATGCGGTTTTCTGCAAAAATGGTTTCTGTATCTCTCTACGTTCGGTAGAAGCTAACCCGAAGAACTCGAACCGGTTTTTCATATAAGACTTTTGCCCTTCCGCTCTTTCCGGATTCGCCCGGGCTCCCATCGCCTTCTCTATCGATTGTGTATATTCCTTCATAAAAACATCGCTTTCCGTAAGTTCATTCACAAAATACCAATCCCTAAAAGCTATCCGAAATAAGTAGTACAAAGTAAATGGTAAAGCGTAAAGAGACTGCTCGAGGATGATCTAAAATAAACCAACAAGTTAACCCTTTAGCTCCCGAAGCATAAGCTATTTTACTGGATGGGCTTATATCACATAGGTTTTCATTCTCGCCTAATTCCAAACCTCCGCCCCACTCTGCGGTTAACTTTTCAGTGTTGAACCAAAAGGGATTGTGATGAGGAAATTGTGGCTGTTGGTTTTTGCCGTTATTTTGGCTTTACCAATTTCGTCCTGCAAAAAGACTACGGACGATATTACCGATTGTTTGGTAGCGGATTTCGGAGCCAACTTTGAATGGGAGGTTACCGGATCTTCCGTACCGATTACTGTAGACTTCAGGTATACTTCCAACGTAAGTCCAAACATTATTTCCTATACATGGAAGTTTGGGGACGGAACAGCGGACGGAAGTGGAGAAAAAGTAACTCACGAGTACGCCAAAGCGGGCATTTACCAAGTAACGCTGTATGTAAAAGGTAAGCTGGACAATGGTGACGAATGTACCAAGTCAATGACCAAAGACGTAACGGTACAGCCCAAATAAGGATACTTCTGAACCTGTAGGCTATACCGTAGTATCTTCGGTTAGATACAGAAAAGGCGAAAACGGAATCCTGTTTTCGCCTTTTTAATATTATATGCCAAAGCTTATTAGTTCACGTTCGGCAAGAATGAGTAATCTTTACCGTATTTCATCATTTGCTTGGCAAAATCTGTCGGGTAAGAGACTTTTACGTCCTTGATCTCACCGTTGTCGCCTACTACAGGTGTGTATTCCGGCTGGATAAAGCCTGAGTACGGAGCCGAATCAAACTGGGCGTAGCGTGATACCACCTCTTTGTGCAGTTCCGGATCCACTTTTACACCGTAAGTTTCCATCAAACGACGGGCCTCATCATAATCTCCCTCAGACTTGATACGCTGCAACTCGCGGAGCAAGTCGCCGAAGAGGCCACGGAGCTTTTCGTAATCGCGGATAACGAAGAAGGTTTTGCCGTCTTTTACCACTTTCTCGATCACGTTCTCCTTCTGCCCTTTTTCGTAGCACCAGCGGGCCACCAAAGCGCGGTTACGCATATGCGCTTCCTCGATGATCTCTCCCGGCTCCAGACGACGGAGCTGCAACATCATACCGTTACGGATATAGCCTTCGTACTGGGCCTTGGCTACGTCCAGAGAAGGCATAATGCCCATATCCACGAGCTTCTGGTCCATAATGAAGTACAAGCCCACCAAGTCGGCACGGCCTTCCTCAATAGCCGAAGCGTAGCTTTTCAGAGTCTCTTTCGGTGTGCCAATGCCTTTGTTCAGCTTACCCGAAGCGTGACCGATTACTTCATGCAAAGCGGTGTGCAACTTTCCGGACAATACACCGTGCTTTTTGGCTCTAGCCACTTCCTCATCTGTAAAGCAGAATTCCTTGAGCGTAGAGCCTCCCGAGGCTGCGTTGTAAGCGTCTTTGATATTACCCAAGGATACCGACTTGGAGCCGTGCTCGGCGCGAATCCAGTTCGAGTTAGGCAAGTTAATGCCGATTGGCGTAGAAGGAGTAGCGTCGCCACCTTCTATCACTACGGTCACCACTTTGTAAGAAACCCCTTTTACGTTTTTCTTCTTGTGCTCGTCCATAATCGGCGAGTGGTCTTCGAACCACTGCGCTTCTTTGGCTACGGATTCCAAACGCGCAGAAGCCTCAAGGTCTTTCATCTGTACCACAGACTCAAAAGCGCCCTTATAGCCCATAGCGTCACCATACACTTCGATAAAGCCATTGATGGCATCGTAATTCGTATTGGTGTCTTTTACCCACTCTATGCAATACTCGTCGAATTTCTTCAAGTCGCCGGTCTTGTAATAGTCGATGAGCAAGCCGAGGGTCTTCTGCTGTTGGGCGTCTTGGCTCACTCCCTTCGCTTTCTCAAGCCAGTAAACGATTTTCTCGATAGCGTCCGAGTACATGCCTCCCACTTTGTAGACTTTCTCGATCACTTTACCGTTTTCCTTAATCACCTTCGAGTTCAGGCCGTACATCACCGGATGGTGGGTAGACTTGTCTTTGATCGACTCGTAATAGGCTTCGGCTTCGGCTTGGCTTACGTTTTCGTAAAGGTTATTGGCCGAGGCTTTCAGCAAGTCCTTGTCCGGATCAAGGCTTACCTTCTTTGGAGCAACGCTGGCGTCGGTAATGATCGGCGAGATGAATTTCACAAAATCCTTTACAGACTGGCCTTCGGCCAATGGCAATTTGGCTTTGTCAGCCCCTTCGATCAGCGTTGCCAAAAAATCGGAGCTGAATTTCGGAAGGATTTTGTTGTTCGAATAATGGTGGTGGATACCGTTAGAGAACCAAACCCTCTTGGCATATACCATAAAGTCGGCGAAATCTTTGGCCGAGCGGTCGCCTTTGTATGTGTCCACAATGGCTTCGATGGTACGACGGACAGTCAAGTTGTACTTGTAGTTCTGGTCCCAGATAATGTCACGTCCGCTAAGGGCTGCCTGTGACATGTAGTACAGAAATTCCTTGTCCTTGGCATCGAGTTGGTCGAAGCCGGGCACCTGATAACGGAGAATCTGAAGATCGGCGAAACGGTCGGCCTTAACTTGGAAAGCCGTGGCCACTTCCTTGGCTACAGAAGCCTCTTTTTTCTCCTGATTCGGCTGGCAAGCCATCGTGGCCGAGGCCAGTACGCCGGCCGAAAGAAGCCATTTGGCAATATTATTCATGTTAGACAATTTGTTTGTGTAAAAAAGCGAGAAGGAAACTGTATTTCCCCTTCTCGTTGTCATTTTCCTAAATTTCTAAAATAGCTTTCAGCTCGTCAAGTTTAGCTATCAAATTATCATACGAAGGAGCGTCCATTTTCTTTCCCACAAGCTCCAACGCCCTAAGGATTTCTTTTCGGTGGTGGACAAACGCCTCCTTTTTCGGATCACTGGGTGCGGTGTCCGTCTTGGGCGACGATTTGGTTACGGCTTTCGCAATATCCTCCGGCTTGTCGATCACTCCGATCTCTTCGGCGGGCACGTCGGCCAATTTCTGGATATCGGCTTTGCGGGCTTTCACGTCACCGGCTAACAAGTCACGCTTCAATTCCGGATTCTTGCTACCGACAGCGTCCAGACCGCGGGCAAATTTGGCGTCGCGCTTAATGGTCTTTTCGGATACGTTATATTCCTTAGCTATCCGTTCCGAAGTCGAAAGGACATTTTGTCCTTTGGATTCTACTTGGCCATATCCGCGGTTGTCCATCTTCTCGGATTCGTAACGCAAACCTCGCAGATAACTCGCCTGCTCCGGGGTTAGGTTCCGGCGACCGAGTTGGTTTTCGATCATCCAATGCTTGGCCTTGCCGATATCCTCAAAATGAAGAAGACGGAAATCGAATTTGATATTATTCTCCGTACAAATGCGGTAACGGTTGTGGCCGTCCACAAGGACGTAATCCGTTCCGTTACGCCAAAGAAGAATCGGCTCGCGACAACCTTGCTTCAGGATATTGTCCTGCAGCTGGCGGAACTCTTCGCCTTGCAAGGGCGGGATAAGGTCACGGAGTTCGTCGATAATCCGGATGTTGTCCTTTATCGCCTGATCTTGCTGGAGCTTCTGGTTAGCGGCGCTCTTTACGGCGGGGATAATGATTTTCTTAGCCATTCATTACTTCTTTACAGAAATCCAAATAATCACGGGCGCCTATGGACTTGTTGTCGTAGCTGATCACATCCATGTGCTGTGAAGAAGCCTCGATCAAAGCCACATTCTGGCGGATCAAGGAATCGAAAACTCGGTAGTAAGGGTAGTTTTCCTTCACGAAATCGATAATTGTCTGACTGATTACCGTTCGTTTGTCAACCATCGTGAGCAACATACCTTCGACCTTAAGCTCCGGGTTCAGGCGTGTCTGAAGCTGGTCGATCATCTCGATGATATTGCCCAAACCTTTTGTGGCCAAGTAATGCGACTGTACCACTATCAAAGCCGAATCTGAGGCGATAAGGGCGTTTGTAGTCAGGATGCCGAGCGAAGGAGGGCAGTCGATCAGGACATAATCGTAATTGTGCTTGATAGGGTCGAGGACCTCCTGCAACTTGAAATAGCCGTTGATGCTGGACTGCATTTCGAGTTCAAGACTACTCAGCTCGATTCCGGCGGGAACAAGGTGGAAGTTTTCCGCCAATTCCAATACCGGCAAATCCTCACCGCCAAAAGCGTGGTGAAGCTGTTTTTCCGGTTCTTCGTTGCCAGTGCACTGGGTGAGGTTACCTTGCGGATCAAGATCGACAATCAGGACTTTCCGCTCGTGAAGCGAAAGCGCCTTACCCAGATTAAAGGTTGTCGTGGTTTTGCCTACGCCCCCCTTATGGTTGAGCACTGCGATCACTTTTGTCCCTTCGGAGACAATCTTGTTGTTATAGCCGTACTTTACGAGCACGGGACGGATCTTTTTGAGGTGATCGTCATTGAGTTTCCGCTCGCCCCGGAGCACTTTCGAAAGCAAGGACATCGGCAGTCCGGCCTCCTTTTCAATCATGCTGATAGACAGGGCGGGGTTACGCTGGAAAAAAGCAATGACTTTGTCGTTATTAAGCATCGTAAAAATCTCTTTTGGCTTATTTATGAGACTAAGATAATCTTTTTATCAAAAAATAAAGACATATCAAACAAGATTAAGTCCCTTACGTAAGACATTTTTTTTGTTTTTGTCTGATTATAGAGTCATATGTGATCTTTAACAAGAATATAGAAGTCCAAAGGACAATTTGTCCTTTCGAAACGGGAGGACAATAAACCCTTATCCAAGGGACAATTTGTCCTTTCGGTTTGAGAAAAAGTCAATGATGAATCCAGAGGACAATTTGTCCCTTCGATACAAGAGGACAGCAAACATTTATCCATAGGACAATTTGTCCTTTCGAAAAAATAGGACATACAAAAAAAGGCGGGATTGATCCCGCCTTTAAATATTAGAAAACTCTTGGCTGATTACTTCAAGTCTTTCAACAGCTCCTGTACCGCAGTCTGGATCTGTTTGTCTTCGCCATTGGCTACTGACTCCGGATCGTTCGACACTTTCACATCCGGCTCAAGCTGGTTGTTTTCGAGGAATTGTCCGTCGAGAGTTTTCATCCCGATCTGCGGAATTCCGAAATAGATCGACTTATCGATCATTGATTCCCACCATACGGCCGTGGCTGTTCCCGGAACCGGCATACCGATCACTTTTCCAATTCCCAATGTCTTGTAAACATAAGGGAACATGTGCGCATCGGAATAATTGGACTCGCCAACCAGAATGCAAGAAGGCTTAGTCCAACGCCCAAGCGGATCGCCGCCCATATTGTCTTGGCCACGCGGGCTGAAGTTCAAATAACGTTTGCCCGAAAGCAAAGTGGCGAGATCGTCGTGCAACCAACCGCCTCCGTTAAATCTGGTATCCACTATCACGGCCTCTTTGGTATTGTAACGCCCGAGCAACTCGGAATACACTTCGCGGAAGCTTGAACTGTTCATACCACGCACATGTACATAACCTATGCGCCCGCCAGAAAGCTTGTCAACCTTGGCGCGGTTGTTTTTCACCCAACGCTCGTAAAGAAGCTGGTTCTCCATACCTGTAGAAACAGGCTTCACTTTCTCTTCCCAAGTTTTACCTCCTTTTTTCAAGCCAAGCAATACGGTTTTACCCACTTTGCGATTAAGCAACTCATTGTAATTGGCATTCGCCAAAATAGGTTTTCCGTCGATTGAAGTGATGATAACGCCCGCCTCGATCTTAGAGTCTTTTTTCAAAACAGGGCTCTTGTCAAGCACCTCGGCGATTTTCAAGCCGTCACCTTCGAACGATTCGTCGTAGAAAACACCCAACGAAGCCGTTCTGTCGCCATTGGAGCTATAAGAGCGGTAACCCGAACCTGTGTGGGACGCGTTGGCCTCGCCAAGCAATTCTGAAAGAAGGTCGGCGAAGTCGTAATTGTTATTGATATAAGGGAGGAATTGAGCGTATTCGGCTTTGTAGAAATCCCAATCCACGCCGTGAAGATCCGTCTTGTAGAATTTCTCACGGAACTGGCGCCAAGCATGCTCGTACATGTATTCGCGCTCGGCCGCTGGATTCCATTCCATTTCCGAACGGAAGCTGATTGTCTTCTGACGACCGGAAGGAACGGCTACACTCTTGATTCTTCCGCCAGAGATAAAGTAGATATTCTTTTCACCTTTGTCAAAAACCATTTTCGAATAGCCCGACTTAAGCTTGGTCAGCAACTTGGTGCTTCTTGACTTGAGATCGTGTTTCCACAAATCAAAACCGCCTTCGAATGACGTGAGATAGTAAAGCGTTTTTCCGTCTTTAGTCAACAAAGCGTCGGCCAAACGAGAAGAGTGGGAGGTAAGCCTCGCAATTCGGTTTTCCGTTCCTTCAATATCAAGCTTAAGGGTCTTTTCCTTTTTCTTAACCGTTTTTCCGGCTTCCTCTTTCTTCTTGTCTTTTTCTTCCTTCTTCGCTTCTTTCTTGCCTTTTTTGCTATCCTTTTCCGCTTCTTTGGCGAGCTCGTATTCCTCTTTGCTCATCCGGAACTTGTCATAAGCGTCCTGGTCAAAGAACATGGCGTAAGCGTCGCTCTGAGAGCCCCAGCTACCGTGCGAGCGGTAACCGTTACGGTCGGTGAACCATATCATGGCTTTTCCGTCCATCGTCCATTTCGGGGAAGAATCGGAATAACCGCTTTTTGTCAAGTCAATAGGTCCGGACTTTCCATCGGCGGCAAGAAGCCCCGCATTTGATTGCCAACGACCGTCGATCAGGAATTGAACCAGAAACCATTTACTGTCGGGAGACCAGGCGTAATGCTGATCGCCGTCCGCATAAGAATAGTTTCTGTCTCCGGCCAAAACGGTCCGCACTTTTTTCGACTTGAGATTGATGACTTTCAACGTCGTTCTTTCCGAAAGAAAAGCGACCTCTTTACCATCGGGCGAGTAGGAGGGTTGGAAGGTCTCGTCCTCGCTTACCAGCAAAGGAGTCTCCTTAATCAATGTGGCGTTGTAGAAATACTTCTCGCCATCACGCTTGATCGACGCCTCGTACAAGTTCCAGCTACCGTTTTTCTCCCCTGCGTAAAGGAGTTTTTTTCCGTCAGGGCTAAAACTTACCGAACGCTCTTGTTCCGGAGTGTTTGTGATACGTTTGGTTGTCGAATAATCTTTCGAAGTCACGTAAACCTCGCCACGGGAAACGAAAGCGATTTCTTTGCCATTCGGCGAAAGGGCGAATTCCGAAGCTCCGCCAGAAACGGGACGATAAACGATATCGTTAGCAACCCGGTCCAGACGGGCCGTAACTTCGATTTTTTTGGGTTGCCCACCCTCTTTCTGCGTGTACAGATCACCGTGGAAAGCGTAACAAAGAGTACCGTCGTTGGCACGGGTGAGGTAGCGAACCGGATGTTTGTCAAAGCTGGAAACCTGTTTCGGCGTTCCTCCAGAAATGTTCGACTTGTAAACGTTAAAGTTGCCGTCGCTTTCACTCAGGAAAAAAAACGATCCGTCGCCGTCCCATACAGGATCGCGGTCTTCGCCTTCAAAGTCCGTAAGTTTTTTGTGCTTTTTGGACGCAACATCATATACCCAGACATCGCGGGTTACAGACGACTTGTGGTGTTTACGAAATGCGTTTTCGTATCCTTTCCTGTCGTAGTAGATGATCTTGCTTCCGTCAGGGGAATACTGAGCCTTTAAGGCCGGAGTAGTCAGTATACGCTCAACCCGACCACCCGAAACAGGTACGCTATATAGCTCAGACAGTACTCCCGAAGGAAATAAATGAGCTTGTTGGGTATCCATACGGCTGGCCTGAAACAGGACTCTGGAGCCGTCGGCGGTAAACGAAGCCGGGGTATCGCTTGACGAATGATAAGTCAACCGGGTAGTCTGGCCAGTGGTCAAGTCTATTCTGAAAATGTCGAAATTTCCGTGACGGTCCGAAGCGAATGCCAAGGATTTTCCGTCAGGAGACCAAACCGGCGAATGGTCATAGGCTTTGTGGCGTGTAAGGGCTTGCGCTTCTCCGCCAGAAGTAGGAACCATATACAAGTCCCCTTGGTAAGAAAAAACCACTTGCTTGCCGTCCGGGGAAATGGCCGGATACCTCAACCATCGGATAATTTCTCCCGCAAAAGAGTCGGAAACCACCGCCATCAGGGCGAAGGCCAATAAGAATCTAAAAGTCTTTCTCATAATGAAGAGTGAAGGTGGTACGTATTACGCATGTTATTTTTTTGTGAATAAAGAGATATTTTCTCTAAGATCACCCAATCAATTATATAAACGGTAAAATCCGTGTTTTTAAAAAACTAAAGGATATGGTCACTCCTTGAAAAAATCACTGTATAGGGGAGGGGAATGATTTGGTATTCGGGATGAATCGATGCGGATAATCGAGATCTACATTCTCATCGTCATGCCTAAATCTGGCAATGCATACATAAAAAAGGGTAGGGAAGGAGCCGAATCAGTCGGGATCCTTCCACTCAAAATCGTATTTGGATTTGGCGTACAATTCCACCGAAAGAAATGTGCGGTCTTCGTCGCTGCCGTAGTTGGATACCAGCCACGAGGCGAAAAAGTTCTTGGCCAGCCCCGACGGCTTCCCCGAAGCAAATTCCTTTACGTATTTTCTCTCTTGGGAATTGTTGCTGATCTCGTGTTCGAAGAGGAATTCTTCGAGATCTTCCTCCGAAGAGTTTTCGAAATATCTTGTCAGCAATTCCCTACGGAATTTATCGTACTCTGCGCTAATCTTGTCTTTAGTCACTTTACGGTCTTCCCGCTCTTTTCGTTGCGCTTCTGCTTTCACCCGTTTCTCGGAAACATCCTTTTCGCGAACAAACTGCAAATCGAAATACCCTTCGCGCAAGGCTTTGATCAGGTAACCTCTCGGGTTGGTGATCTCTTTGCGGGCACTGATCATTTCGATAGCGTAATCCACTTTGTCTTTTCCGTATTGGCCTACCAAACGTTGATAACCCGCTTCCGGTAGAATTCTCTGCGCCAAGCTCGCCTTTTCAGCGTCAGAACGAAGTTTCGGCTTTTCTTCCGACTCTTTTCGCGGAGTAGCCTCAATTTTACGTTCGCTGGATTTCGCCTTGAAGCGGAACAAAATATCCGTGACTTTCCGTCCCGAGCGTACCGGTTCGTATTCAATATAAATGTCCGAGGTCTCGTTGATCTCTTTTACGCAAGGCTTCAAGACCGAACTGTTGAAAATGTAGTATTGCTTATAGCTCTTTGAGTTTTTGAGATAAAGCATATCAAGCAAAAACTCAAAACCAAGCTTCCTGTGGCCAATGGTCAGATATTGCTTGCACAACTCATAGATCCTGATGCTATGCGTCTTTCTGAATTCTTCGACGCTTTTTACGAAATAACTTGTGTACTGGTCTTTCAGGTTTAGCAGGAAAGGTTTGATCTCCTCGTTGAAGCGGATATTGACATAATTCGCCCATTCCTTTTTCTCCACGCTGGAAATAAAGCCGTAACTCTTCCAAGCCTTGTCGTTCTTAATAAGGTCTATGGAGGTCTTGGTCAGTTTCATCAACTCTTCCCGCACCTGTTTATACTGCGCACCGCTGATCTTTTTGCCGGGAGGCAAAGCCAATACGTCCGAAAGGTTGATTTTGTAGGAGCCCATCTTCTGGTCTTCCCGCTTGATTTGGGAAATCGCTATAATGATGGCCCGTTGCTGAATAAGCGAAAAACGCTGCCGGGACTCCACCATTCGGTTGGACTTAAAAACCCTTCTGGCACCGACCTGTTCGACCTCACGTTCCTTAACAATCTTAAACCCCTGAAAATCAATACCTTCTTCAGACATATACCGTCAGTTTGATCCGGAAAATTTTAATAATCCGTTGGTGTTAGCAGTCGCTATTTTAATAATCCGTTGGTGATTACAAGACTAAAATTAATAATTCATTAGTGATAAACCAGCGATATTCCAACAAAAGTCCTCTATTCGGCTATTTGGAGGCCCAAAAGCTGATAATCGCCATCTCGGCCAATATTTTTAATATCTTATTGGTGTTAGAGGCCCGATTTTTAATATCCTATTGGTGTTTGATCGTTTTTAGCCACCAAAACTCACCGATTGAATCCATCTACAACGGCTTCCGTAAGGCTTTTACAAGCTAAGAGGGTAATACAGGTCCTATATTTTTAATAATCCGTTAGTGTTTTTAATAACTCATTAGTGATAGTTAATAATCCATTGGTGTTTTTAATAACTCATTGATGCTATTTTAATATCTTATTGGTGGTGTTTTAATAACTCGTTAGTGGTGTTTTAATAACTCATTGATGCTATTTTAATAATTCATTAGTGATTAAGAAAAATTTAACGATTTAACATACTGAATACTAAGTACTTACAGGTATTTTTTTGACCCCGAAAACATATAAAACATTAAAAATAATTAAAACAACTAAAGAGAGTTGCCATATATGAATTATTAAAAATTGTTGGAACGATGAGCAAAACTAGAATTAAAGCCCACATCAACTATTGCCTTAGTTTATGCAGTTGTTACTAATGATTTATTAACTCCTTCCATTGGCTTTTTCAAACCAAAATTTCCGAAATGCATCTTATGCAAGATTCATTTGCACAAAAAACTAGGGGTTAAGTATAATCGTCAACTTTTTCAAAAAGGAGCCTTTAAAATTCCGGATTTCCGAAAACAGAACATTAAAACACGCATTGATTTGGAAATATTTTGATATTCCTATTTTAATTTCTTAAAATTAAAAATTGGCGAAATTTACTTTTGTCAAAAACAATCAAACAACCAATCTACACACTCTTAAAGAACAACAAATGAAAACGATCAGGACCTTTGAGGACTATCGTGAGGCTTATGACCACAGCACTCGCGATCCGGAGGGTTTTTGGGAAGAAATTGCCCAAGAATACCAATGGCAACAACCTTGGGATAAGGTTTTGGACTGGAATTTCGACGAACCATCAATAAAATGGTACAGCGGGGCGAAGCTCAACATAACGGAAAATATGCTCGATAGGCATTTGAAAGAAAGGGGAAACAAACTCGCCCTGATCTGGGAGCCTAACGATCCGAAAGAAAAATTTGTAAGACTGACTTACAAGGAGCTTCACGAACAAGTTTGCCGTTTCGCCAATGTGCTAAAGAAAAACGGTGTAAGCAAAGGGGACCGTGTATGCATCTACATGCCGATGATTCCCGAACTGGCCGTAGCCGTTATTGCTTGCGCAAGAATAGGTGCCGTACATTCGGTGGTATTCGCCGGCTTTTCGGCGCACGCTCTTGCCGACAGGATTAATGACGCCCAATGTAAACTCGTGATAACCAGTGACGGACTTTTCCGAGGCGCCAAGGAGATTCCCGTAAAGCGTGTCGTGGACGAGGCTTTGGAATCGTGCGAATGCGTGGAGCGAGTGATCGTGAAAGAACGCGTAGGCTGGCTGCCGAATATGGTGGAAGACCGGGACGTTTGGTGGGATGACGAAATAAAAGAAGCTGACCGCGATTGCCCTCCCGAGCCGATGGATGCCGAGGATATGCTTTTTATCCTTTATACTTCAGGTTCTACAGGAAAGCCGAAAGGCGTTGTGCATACCTGTGGCGGTTATATGGTCTATACCGGTTACACTTTCCGCAATGTATTCGACTATCGCGAAAGCGACATATATTGGTGCACGGCGGATATTGGTTGGATAACGGGACACTCGTATATAGTTTACGGGCCGTTGCTTAACGGGGCCACGACCATGATGTTCGAGGGGGTGCCAACGTGGCCTGATCCGGGCCGTTTTTGGCAAGTGGTGGACAAGTATGGGGTAAACCAGTTCTATACGGCACCGACGGCCATCCGTTCTCTGATGGCTCACAAGATAGATCACGTTTTGTCATACAGTCTTGATTCGCTACGCGTGATAGGGTCTGTGGGTGAGCCAATAAACGCCGAGGCTTGGAACTGGTATCATATTCACGTAGGCAAAGAGCGTTGTCCGCTAGTTGACACTTGGTGGCAAACAGAAACCGGAGGCGTGATGATCTCGGGAATCGGAAACGCGACGCCTCTTAAACCGACTTTTGCGGGATATCCAATGCCGGGAGTCCAGCCTGTGTTGCTTGACGGTGACGGCAATGAAATCCAAGAAGACGATGTCGAAGGCTATTTGGCGATCAAACACCCTTGGCCGTCAATGCTCAGGACTACTTATGGCGACCATGAGCGTTGTCAAAAGACTTATTTTAGTGCGTTCAAAGGATACTATTTTACTGGTGACGGAGCCCGCCGGGACAAAGACGGAATGTATCGGATCATCGGTAGGGTAGATGATGTGATCAACGTTTCGGGACACCGCTTCGGGACAGCCGAAATCGAAAACGCCATTAACCAAAATGAAAAGGTTGTGGAATCCGCTGTCGTGGGGTATCCGCATCCGATCAAAGGCCAAGGGATTTACGCTTACGTCATTTGCCAAGACGGTGGCGCCGACGAGGAAATCCTGAAAGCCGAAATCACTGAGACGGTGGTGGAAGAGATCGGCAAGATTGCCCGTCCCGAAAAGATTCAGTTTGTGCGGGGACTTCCAAAAACTCGTTCTGGAAAAATCATGCGTAGGATCCTCCGAAAAGTCGCCGAAGGCGAAATCAGCAATCTCGGCGACACATCGACTCTGCTCGACCCGAAAGTTGTAGAGGAGATTATTTCTGGGGCGGACCATGTCGAGACTATCGATCATTAAGTCCCTTTTAAAAAGACTCTGTAGTCTTCCTTGACAGGAGGATGTTTGTTGAATATCGGTTAACTAAAAAAGGACGCCAACCGGGCGTCCTTTTCTTTTGCGTCTTAGATTCTTGTACTTAAACTTTATACCAAATACTTAATACCGATGCAACCGATCATTAATCAACCAATCCGAATTCGAAAATGGCCGAATGCTCATAAGCTTCTCCAGCTTTTAGCAAAGGAGACGGAAAATGCTCTTGGTTCGGCGAATCTGGAAACGCCTGGGTTTCAAAGCAGAAGCCGTCATATTTTTCGTAAATCCGGCCTTCTTTCCCCATATAACCTCCGTCCAGATAATTTCCGGTATAGAACTGCATACCCGGTTGCGTAGAGTAAAGGCGCATTACGCGACCTGACGCATGATCTACGGCCTCGGCGCTCAATGTCGGCTCGTTTCCGCCCTTGTTGTTCAACACGAAATTGTGGTCGAAGCCCAAAGCCAAGTCGATCTGCTCGTGGTCGAAATTCATTTTTGCCCCGATGGTTTCAAAGCTCTTGAAATCGAAAGGAGAGTCATCCACGTCCGCCAACTCGCCTGTCGGGATCATATTGGCCTTGATTGGCGTATATTTGCCCGCCTGAAGCTTTATCTCGTGCTTAAGGCAGTTATCCCTCAGATTCCCCGAAAGATTGAAATACGAGTGATTTGTGAGGTTTATGATGGTGTCTTTGTCCGTTGTCGCATGGTACCGGATATTGAGGCGGTTCTCATTGTCGAGAACAAAAGACACGGAAACCTCAAGATTGCCGGGGTAACCGTTGAAACCGTCAGGACTTGAAGTGCGGAAAGTCACTTTGGCCTCGGTGTCGGTGGTGCTTGTGCCGGCAAGTTTCCAAAGGGTTTTGTCCATCGCTTCGGGGCCACCGTGCAGGTGATTTTCGCCGTTGTTGACGGGGAGTTGGTATTCCTGTCCGTCCACGCTGAATTTTCCGTGTTCGATGCGGTTGGCGTAGCGCCCCACGGTCGCACCGATGTAGGCTTGTTCTTGCGCGTATCCGCCGCATTCGTCAAAACCGAGGATTACGCTTTCCGAGTTGCCGGCTTTGTCCGGCACCTGGATATCGGCCAAGGTAGCGCCGAAGTCGGTGACTTTGACGGTCATGCCCTTGTCGTTTGTCAGTGTGTATAGCGTGGTCTCTTGGCCGTTCGGTAAAGTGCCGAAACTTCTTTGTTCAATTTTCATGGAGAATCGGTGTGTGCTTGAAAGTCTGTCGCGGACTGGTCCGCAAAAACAGCGATGCCCGGCATTGGCCAGGCTAAAAATCTATTGAAGCAATAAAAGGGAAAACGAAATAAGCAGTACAAAGTAAATAGTAAAGCGTAAAAAGACTGCATGAGGATATTCTAAGGCCAAATAGACCAACAAGTTAACCCTTCAAGCATTCCTCTCACTAGACATAAGCTATTTTACTGGATGTACTTAGCTTCCATTTTCCCTTTTTGAATATTCTTACGCGTTTTCGGCCTGCGCGCCGAGTTTGTAGTGCGTGGTCGGCAATTCCCTGAGGCGGTTGGCGCTGTATTCCGCGGTGATGTCGCGTTGGGCGTTGGCCATCATTTCATAACCCACCATAAATTTCTTGACCGAAGCCGAACGCAACAGCGGCGGCAGGAAAAGCATATGGAAATGCCATCCTTCGTGCTCCTGTCCGTCTGTCGGGCTTTGGTGGATGCCGGCCGAGTACGGGAACGAGCACTCGAAGAGGTTGTCGAAAGCCGTGGTCATCTTTTTGATGATTTTGGCGTAGTCGGCTTTTTCCTCCTCCGTCATTTCGCCGATGTGGCGGATATGGCGCTTGCTGACGATCATGGTCTCGTAAGGCCAAACCGCCCAGAAAGGCACGAGAGCCACAAAGTGATCCGTTTTGAAGATTACGCGCTCTTTTTCCTTAAGTTCGAGATCAAGGTAATCGCTCAAGATACTGCGTCCGTTTTCGGCGTAGTAGCGCTCCATGTTCTCGGTTTTGCGGGCCGGGAGTTCCGGTACGTTGCGTTGCGCCCAGATCTGTCCGTGCGGGTGCGGGTTGCTGCATCCCATCACGGCGCCTTTGTTTTCGAAAATCTGAACATAGCCGATATCCTCGCGGGCTCCGAGTTCGTTGTACTCGTTTTGCCAAAGGTCAACCACTTTCTTGATGTCGTTTTCTTCCATCAAAGGAAGCGTAAGGCTGTGGTCCGGAGAAAAGATAACCACTTTGCACACGCCGCTTTCGCTTTGTGCTTTCAGCAGTCCGCCTTTTTCGAACGTTCCCACCGGGGTGTCTTCCAACAGCGCTGCGAAATCGTTCTGGAAAACGAAGGTGCTGTCATACTGCGGATTCACGGCCCCACCTGCGCGCTCGTTGCCGGGGCAGAGGTAGCAGTCCTCTACGTAGCTTGGCTTCTGCGCCAAATCCGGCTTCTCCACCTTGCCCTGCCACGGGCGTTTGGTCCGGTGGGGCGATACGAGTACCCACTCGCCGGTAAGGATGTTGTATCTTTTGTGCGGGTGTTCAGAAAAACTGAATTCACTCATGGCCTTAGTCTCAATGTTATTGTTAGCGGAAAGGAAATATGCCGGAGCCGTGGCCCCGACATGACAAAACCGCTTCGTTAATATCTAAGTAGTACAAAGTAAATGGTAAAGCGTAAAGAGACTGCTCGAAGACAAGCCAAAGCTGTATAATGCAACCGGTTAAAGCTTCAAACATTCTTCGCCCAAAACACAAGCTATTTTACTGGATGTACTTATTAGGCTTTCGCTTAGCAAACTGGCGCTTGCTCAACCCTCGCCCCGTCACCGATCACTACGGTGTACGATTTCATTTCTTTGCCCATGGCTTTTTGGTAAGCCTCGGCAGTCTCGGCCACGAAAGATTCGATTGCCTCCTCTTTCACCAAGTTGATGGTGCAGCCGCCGAAACCTCCGCCCATCATTCTCGATCCGAGAACATTGGCGTTGTTTCTGGTCTGCTCCACGAGGAAATCGAGCTCGGGGCAGCTTACTTCGTAATCGTTCGAAAGGCCTTCGTGCGACAGGTACATCTGCTCGCCGAAAGCTTCGAGGTTGCCGGCGTCGAGGTGTTCGCAGGCTTTCACCACGCGGGCGTTCTCTTTCACCACGTATTCGCAACGCTTGTAGATCACCGGGTCCATCTCGTCTTTGTGTGCTTGGAGTAATTCCAGGCTCACGTCGCGGAGATTGGCGATTTCCGGCTGGTATTTCTTCAAAATCTCCACGCCGCTTTCGCACTGCTCGCGACGGGTGTTGTATTCAGAAGAAGCCAAAGAGTGCTTCACGTTAGTGTCGCAAAGTACGAGTTTGTAACCGTCGATATTCAACGGGAAGTAGCTGTATTCCAAAGTACGGCAGTCAAGGCGCACGCAGTGTCCGGCAGTGCCGAATACACTGGCGAACTGGTCCATGATGCCGCATTTCACGCCAGCGTAATTATGCTCGGCTTTCTGCGCCGATTTTACCAAGGTAAGTTTATCGAATCCGCAACCGAAGAGCTCGTTCAGGCCGTTGGCCAAAGCGCACTCAAGAGCGGCGGAAGAGGAGAGTCCGGCACCCAAAGGAACGTCACCACCGAATACGCAGTCAAAACCGCCGATCTCGGCGCCGATGGCCATCATCTCGGCCGCTACGCCCACAACGTAGTTGGCCCAAGCCTTGTCGGTTTTGGCGGGGGCGCTGATCGAGAATTCGGCGCTGTCGTCAAGATCAACGGAGTAAAGCCTGCAAGTGTCACTGTTGTTTTTGGCCAGTGCGAAAACGATCTCTTTGTCAATCGCCGCTGGAAGCACGAATCCGTCGTTGTAATCGGTGTGTTCGCCAATAAGGTTTACGCGACCCGCCGAACGTGCGATTATCGGTGTGCTGCCGTATAGTTGCTGGAACTTATCCCCTAAAACTTTGGTATCTATCATGAGCGTAAAAATTAACGTTGACCCAAAAATCGGATAGACGCCCCGATAGGCGCTAACCGTTCTGGCTTTTGTCAAAAATAAATAATAAATGGCGCAAAGAAACAGGGCCGTGAGGGCAAATATTTGACTGGTTTAAAAATAACGTTCTCGGTAACGCTTTCGGGTATTTTTTCTGATAATCAGCCCTTACCGTAGCGCAAGGACGCCTTCAGGGGTTTGTTAATATGTCTTGCAAAGGTTATATTTCGGATGATTTTGGAAGTGTTTGGGTCGCTAATGAAAACCGGCTCGGCATGGGGCCTGACTGCCAGACGCCTGTTTGATATGGCGTATTATTTTGGAGCCCGGCTTTTTGGTAATGATTTTTCGACAAAAATTGTTGATCATGAGGAGAAAGAAAAGGCAAGTGACAATAAAGGATTTGGCCAGGAAACTCGATGTTTCCGTATCCACTGTTTCCAGGGCGTTGCGCGGGGCCGAGGACATCAACAAAGAAACGAAGAAGGCCGTGTTGGCTTTGGCCGAGGAGCTGGATTACCAACCCAACACCATAGCCATGAGCTTGGTCAACAAGAAGACGAACACCATCGGGGTGATCGTGCCGGAATTGGCCATGCACTTTTTCGCTTCGGCGATTGGGGGAATCCAGGACTACGCGGCGCGTAAGGGATATAACGTGATGATATGCCAGTCTAACGAGAACTACGAGACCGAGATGGCCAACACCGAGACGCTGGTGAAAAGCCGCGTGGACGGCCTGATTGTCTCTTGTTCAAGACAGACCAGCGACTATAGCCACTTTGAGCGACTTTTGGGAAAAGGGCATCCGCTCGTGTTTTTCGACAGGATTCCGGGCAAGCCTTTGCCGGCTTCGTCCGTAATTGTGGATGATTATCAGGGCGCTTTCAATGCTGTGACGCATTTGTTGGACAGCGGATGTAAAAGGGTGGCGCATTTGTCCGGACCGGATTATATGCTGATTTCGCGCCAGCGCGAAAAAGGCTACCGCGACGCGTTGGAGGCCAAAGGGATTCCGTTTGACGAATCTTTGGTGAAACGTTGCGACTTGCTCAGAAACGACGCTTATGACAAGACTTTGGAGTTTTTGTCGGAAGACAATATCGACGGGATTTTCGCCATCACTGATCCGGTGGCCATGCAGGCTATCCGGGCGCTGAAGGCCGAAGGCAAAAGCATCCCGGAAGACGTTTCCGTAGTCGGATTCACCGATGAGCCTGTAAACGATATGTTGACGCCTTCGCTCACTTCGGTTCGCCAGCCTGCGTATGAGTTGGGCGAAAACGCGGCCAAGTTGCTGTTGGAGCAAATCGAGGCCTACCATTCGGAAGAGGCGGAAGAGCCCCCGGTAAGAACGGCTTTGGTGAAAACGACGCTGATGGAACGAGGGTCTACCAAGACATTGGAAACGGTAAGTTAACCGTTCGGAAAAGCGCCGGCCCGAGGGTTGGCGCTTTTTGTTTTTGCTTTCTTCGGAATAGCGCCCTAATATTGCCGCAAGGCTGGGAAGCGTTCCGGAATGATATAGGAATGGCGCCGATAGCCGGGTAAAAAGGCTTTCGGCGCTTTTTCGTAGTAAGCGGGAAGGTTTTTTGGGAATGTGGCAGAGTGTTTTATCCCTAGTGGATACAATTGGCACATGGCCATTTTAAGTTTAGAAACATACCTAATACTTAAATACCTAAGACCGGATACCTACCTCGGATATTTTTGACTTTAATTGATTGATAATGATGGATAGGCTTGTTTTTGGGCGAATCGCCGTTGTTTTGTTTTTGGCCTTGGCCGCTTGTTCTCCTAAAAAGAAAAATGAGGGAAAAACTGAGGATATAAAAACCGAGACGGCAACCGCGGGCGATTCCCTTTCGGTGCGATATGCCAAGCGGTTCGAGTTGGGGGCGCATAAAGGTTGTGTACGTTTAACTATTACCGCCGGCGACGGGCAGGATGTGGTTTCGAAAAGCTATCTGTTGGTAAACCGTGGCGAAAAGGCTCCGGTACACCCCGCGGATTGGACATTGGTCAATGTGCCTGTCCGTTCCGTGGTTACGCAGTCTTCGGAATATATCGGCGGAGCGAATATACTGGGCGATGTCGGCAGGATTAAAGGGGTTTCCCTTCCGAAGTACGTTTACAGCGAAGCTATCCATAAGAAAATCGAGGCGGGAGAAGTTTTGGCCGTAGGCGAAGGGACTTCCACGGATATGGAAAAGATTCTCGCCATGAAATCGGATTTGTTGTGGGTGTCGGGTATGCCGGGTTCGGGCAATTCCTCGTTCGGCGTGTTGGAGCAGTCCGGAACAGTGATCATGTACGGTATGAACTGGATGGAAACAGACGCTTTGGGAAGCGCCGAATGGATAAAGGTGATTGGCGCGTTGAACGGAAAATTGGCGGAAGCGTCCAAGTATTTTGATAAAGTGTCGGAGAAATACGCCGAGGTAAAACGGAAAGTCTCGCAAAGCGACAAGAAGCCCGTAACCATCGCAGGCTTGCCATTTAAAGGGACTTGGTACATGCCCGCCGGCCAAAGTTTCCGGGCCAAGATGTTCGCCGACGCCGGTTTCTCATATCCTTGGGCCTCGAAGCCGGGAACGGGAAGTTTGCCTTTGGATATCGAGACGGTTTTCCCGAAAGCCCTGACCGCTACATATTGGCTGAATGTGGGAAGCATGACGGACCTGAAAACTTTGAAAGGCCTCGATTCACGTTACGCCGAATTCGGGCCGGTGACTTTGGGGAACGTTTATAATAACAACGCCAGAACAAATCGAGTGGGGGCCAATGATTTTTGGGAGTCGGGGACATTCAGGCCCGACGTGGTTTTGGAAGATCTGGCGACAATTTCCCACCCAGACCTCTTTCCGGCGCATAAGCTCTATTACTATCGAAAACTGAAATAAGATGGGCCAAGCCTTAAAGGGCAAAGCCCTGAAATTTACGTTACTGGCTTTGGCGGTGGTGGCGCTGTTTGTGGCCGAGTTGGCTTACGGCTCGGTGTCTATCCCGATAGGGAAGATCATTAGCGCCCCTGTCAATCCCGACGGCGATCCCGTCACGTGGAAGATCCTTAGTCTGATACGTTTTCCCCGAGCCGTGACGGCACTGCTGGCCGGCGCGGCCTTGTCGATGAGCGGTTTGCAGATGCAGACGCTTTTCCGCAACCCGATGGCCGGGCCCTCGGTGCTTGGCGTTACGGCTGGCGCCACGTTGGGCGTGGCTTTCGTAATGTTGGCCTCGGGTTACGTCCCGACGGCTTTGGCCGTAAGCCATCTGGGCGTTTCGGGAGCGTCCGTGTTGGTGTTGGCCGCCAGCGTGGGAGCTGGATTGTTGGCCTTTTTGGTAGCCGGAATGGCCGCCAAGGTACGCGACCAAGTGGTGTTGCTGATTATCGGTATGATGATCGGGCAGTTGGCCGTGGCCTTGGTCAGCGTGTGGCAATATTTCAGCGAGGCCGATAAAGTGAAAGAATTTATCCTTTGGACCTTCGGGAGCTTGGGAGGCGTTACTTTGGAACAGCTTCCCATATTCGCGGGCTTCGTATTGGTGGCTATGGTTTTGTCTTTCGGCTTCGCCAAAAATCTTAACGGATTGGCGCTGGGTGAGGATTACGCCCGGTCGATGGGCTTTCGTGTGGAGCGAAACCGTACGGTGATTATTCTTGTCAACGGCCTATTGGTCGGATGCGTCACCGCGTTTTGCGGTCCCGTGGGCTTTGTGGGCGTAGCGGTTCCGCATGTGGCGCGGGCCGTGTTCGGTACCGAAAACCACCGCGTGCTGATGCCCGCCAGCGCCCTGTTGGGTATGGCTATACTTTTGCTCTGCGATCGCGTGGCGCATTGGCCCGGCGCCGACGGCGTATTGCCTATCAACGCCGTGACTTCTTTAATCGGCGCTCCGGTGGTAATCAGGGTGATTTTGAAATCCAGAGGAAGACGATGAAGGGAGAAGAAATGGACAAAGCCGTACTCAGCGCCAAAGACCTGACGGTAGGCTATGCCGACAAAGCCGGACACCGGACGGTGGTAAACAAAGCCGACGTGGCGCTGATGCCCGGAGAGTTGTGTTGCCTCTTGGGACCGAACGGCGCCGGAAAATCCACTTTGCTGAGGGCTTTGGCCGGTTTGAGAAAACCCTTTGGCGGAGAGGTGAGCCTATGCGGAAACAGCCTAGGCGCCTTGGGGCCGGGGCAAAAGGCCAAACTGTTGGGCATGGTGGCCAGCCGTCCGGAGATGGTGGCCGATATGTACGTGGACGAGATAGTGGCTTTGGGCAGAAGCCCTTATACCGGCTGGTCAGGGAAGCTGGGTGCCAAGGATTACGAAAAGGTAAACGAGGCGATGGAGTCTACCAAAACTTCCAGATTTACGGGAAGAACTTTTTCCAGCCTCAGCGACGGCGAAAAACAGCGGGTGCTGATTGCCCGGGTTTTGGCGCAGGATACGGACGTGATTTTGCTGGACGAGCCTACCGCCCATTTGGACCTTCCGGGCCGGGCCGAGATTATGCTTTTGCTCAAGAGCTTGGCGCATTCCACTGGAAAGGCGGTGCTGATGTCGACCCACGATCCGGATATGGCCACCCAAGTGGCGGACCGCCTTTGGCTGATGCCCGGCGATGGTGCCGTATTGTGCGGTACGCCCGAGCAACTGGTAAGCGGAGGCGATATTGCCAAGGCTTTCGAGACGGATTGGTTGGAGTATGATTATGGTGCGGGAAGGTTTAGGATTCGGGAAGGTTATAAGGGGTGATTTTTTTTGTCTTAGGTATCAGGTATTACGTATTAGGTACTGTATTTCTGAATGTATGGTGTTGAAAATCAAGGTAAAGAGCCGGAGGCTCTTATGCTTGTAGGAACGAGTGTGACGCTTGCGCCAGTTTTGTGTTTTTTTGTTTAATGTAAAAAGTTGTACGCCAATATGTAGGGAAAGGGCTTGCCCTGTTCGTAACCGTCTTGCTTTTCTCTCCTTTATACTCCTTGCGGTTTTGCTCTGAAAAGATACCGGGTTGTGTTCCTAGCGTTAGGCAGGGGCCGGTCCTAGTGCTAGGCATGACTCAGTCCTAGCGTTAGGCATGAGGCCGTCCTAGTACTAGACATTACCTGTGTCTAGTACTAGGACGGTAGTGTGTCACGACCTTATTTTGCGGAAGCCAGCTCTTGGGGCTTTTCTTTTTTGTTATTCCGCTCATAGGCCTGATCGTTTAGGCTTCGCATAAACGCGATTATGTCTTTGATTTCCCTTTTGTTTAAGTGTAGCGAATCGGTCGGTAAGGTTTGGTGTTCCAGACGGATTCCGAGGCCGTGGCCGCCGCCGTTGTTATAAAATTCCATTACCTCTTCCAGACTGTCATATACGCCGTTGTGCATATAGGGCGCCGTTTCAGCTATGTTGCGGACGGTTGGTGTTTTGAAGAAATGCTTTCTTTCCTCGGTTTTGAAAAGTTCGTAACGTCCCAGGTCCGGGTCTATTTCCGGCTGTTCGGATTTGTCGGCCGGGACGGCTAGGGCTTCCAGCTCCGTACGCTTGTATTCCGGCGGAATGGTGCCGTTGAAAAGTGGCGGGAAATGGCATGTGGCGCATTTGGCCTTGCCGGAGAAGAGATTGAATCCGCGGATTTCGCTGGCGGTCAAGGTGTTTTCGGATCCGTTTACGTTCCGGTCGAATTTGGAATCGAAAGGAGCGAGGCTACGGACGTATGACGCGATAGCGTTGCGGATGGTGGTGTGGTTGAGTCTCTTGCCGTAGATTTTGCGGAAGCTTTTGGCGTAGGCGCTGTCGGCTTTTACGGTTTCGGTGAGCAGGGCCATATCGCTGTGGAACTCGTTTTTGTTTTTGACCACTCCCGCTATCTGGCCCTCAAGGCTTCCGGCCCTGTTGTCGTAGAAAAACGCTTTCTGCATACCGGAGTAGAGCAGGGTCGGGGTGTTTCTTTTTTGTTTTGGAAAAGTCTTGAGCCCGTCGGTGAAGGCCAGCTTTTCGTCGTGGCAAGTGGCGCAACTCATCTGGCCGGAGCGGGAGAGTCTTTTGTCCAAAAACAGTTTTTTGCCCAATACGATCTTGCTTTCCGTATCGGTATTGCCGTTTCTGTAATCGGTGAAAAAGTTGACGTTGAAGGCCGTTGGAGCGAAAAGGCTGACGGCGTCGTTTCTCAAAGCCAGTTCGAAAGGGAATTCCACTTCCCAGTCTTTGATCGTGCGGTTGATGAGGCGGAGTTGTTCGGCTGTGCGGAATTTTAGGAACGAGTATCGGTCGAACCGGTCAAAGTCGCCCTTCAGGGCTTGCGTGGTCCGGTCGATTTCGGTGAGCCATTCGTTGTACAGGTTTTCGTTTGAGAAGTTTTGGCGATAGGCGCTCAGGATATTCCTCAGGCTTTCGTAAACCGTAACGGCCTCGAGCAACGAGTTAAGCGCCGCCGGCGAGTCGAACCCGGTTATTCCCGTAAGGCTCACTCTGACCACGGACTCCCGCACCAGCCATATGATGTGGTGGTTTTCCAGTTTCAGTTTAGTGTTGTGCAGAATCAGTCTGACTCTGTTTTCCGTAAGGCGGGAGTTTTCTTTTATGGCCGCCGTATCCGGCTGTTCTTCGGCCAGTTGTTCTTCCATTACCTGTAGGCCGAAGGGATTATTGATTTTTATATCGGTCAAATCCTCTTCCTCTACGCTTAGGATATTGGGCTGGTTCAGCGATTTGTAATTGTCCTTGTCAACATAGGCGAGGATGGGCTCGGCGCGTTTAAAATATTCCCTGGCAAGGGCAAAATGCTTGTCGATGTCATCGGATGTTGTGATTGAATCGAGATGGGCGGCGCACAGTTCCAGATCCGATTTGTAAATGTTCTCAACTGTTTTCAGCGGAGTCTTTTCGGTTACTTGTTTCGGGCCCGAGCAACAGGCGAACAGTAGAACAAAGCAGAGGGTATAAAACGATATGCTGACGAGCGATTCGAATCGTATGGTTGGGGTCGTATGGTATTTCATTATTCTGGAGGAATTGGAACCTAGAAGTTCCGAATTAGGAAAGGTGGAAGGCTGGCGCTTTGCGCCTTCTGGTTTATAACTAAAAAAGCGAGGCCGTCCAGACCTCGCTTTTTGATAATTGATGAGGCTTTATTAGCGGGCCAAACCTTGGATAATATAGAGTTGGCTACCCTCTTTGCGCGATTCCGGGCTCGGGTTGGCTTTCGGATCGGTGAAAGCTTTTTCTTTTTCCCAGCCGTGCATCTGTGTGATCAGCAAGAAGGTGTCGTCTTTTCCGATGATATTCGAGATGTCGATCATTCCCGTGATTTCCCAAGCCTTGTTGGTTCTTCCGTAGCTTTGGGAAGCGGCTTTGTCTTGGTCGCATTCCAAAACGGTTTTCAACTCGCCGGTATTGAGGTTATACTGATACAGGCGGGCGTAGTGGGTCTTGTCGGCGTTGTCGGCGTAACCGTTCGGGTCTTCTTGGATGTAGGCATAGTTATCCGTCACCAAGATATTGTCCGGGCTGTGGAAGGCTTTGGCTTTTCCGCCGGCCAAGTCGCCGTCGAGTACGCAGGTGATGGTACCGGCGTCGGTCGGGTCTTGGTCGTTGAGCGTCACTTTGTAGATACGGCCGTATACGGTTCCTTTTCCGATGAGCCCGTCTTTTTTACGTCCGGTCACGCAGAAATAAATCTCGCGGTTGTTGGCCGCCGATCCGCGACGCCAGTCGATGTCTTCCAGACGCGAAAATCCCATTACGCCTTTGCTTTTGGCCTCGGCGTCGAGGTTGTCGATTTGGGTTTCGTTGAGCTGAACGAAGCTGACAGGGTAAGACTTTCCTTCCTTCATATCCATTTCGTATTGGATATCCGTGTCGGTTACTTTCAGGCCGTAGAGTTTTCCGCCGTTCAGGTCGCCGCGGGCGCCTACGTACATGCCCAGCTGGCCGGAAGGAACATTGTTGTCGGAGTGATCGTCGCCGATGAAGGCAACGGTTTTGTCAGGATAAGCGTCCTTGCCGATTACCACGGCGTTTTCCGTAGACCATTGTCCGAAAGCCGTAAGCATCTGCGCATTGCTGGCTTCGCTGGCGTTTTTGAAAGGGTGGGTGGCGAAAACGCCTTTGGAAGAACCGCCCCACTCGCCGCCGGAAAGGTAAAGCGGTCCGAAGCCGTGCTCTTCGGGAGTAATCATACTGCCCGAACACTGGGCCGTGTTTGCCGTAGCCTCGGCGTTAAGGATATATTCTCCTTTTACGGGCTTAAAAGTGTCTGACAACGTAATGCGGGCGATAGAGTAATCGGCCTCGATGTTGTTGATCAGCGTAAAAGTGCCGTCGCCGTTCTTGAGTAAACCGGCGCCGTCGGCCATGGAACCGTAGACGAAACCCGGCGATTGCGGGAGCTTGTCTTCGGAAGAAATAAGCGAGTAAACCTGAGTGCTGGTGAAGCCCGGAGAAAGCTTCAGAAACGACGGTGTGGACGAGTGGCTTTCGAGCTTTACGTTGTTCACCGGCGCTTCGTCGTCGTTGTCGCTGCATGAGGCCAGGGCCAACATGGCGAACAGTCCGCCTTTCAGGAGATTTTTCATAATAGGGTTGTTTCGATTGATTGATGGCGCAAAGGAACGAATCGAATGTTATTCGGCGTTGAATGGCGTTTTTTCAAAACGTGAAGTAAACGCGCTCGTTTGTTACCCTATTTTTTTGAAACGGAAGGTTTGTTATGGAAATGATAATGACCGGCGTTGCTTTTTTTCAGAGGTGCTAGTTTGGAAACGTTCCCGTCCGTTGTTTACGGCATTTTCCGTTAATATTTGATGATTTTCGTTCGGTGACGGTACTATTGGCTTAATGTTGTTTCCGGATCAGCATATCTACAGAATACTATTCTAGCAAAAAACAAGGCCAAGTTTGACGATGTGAGTCTAGTCATAAGAAGTCTATTTTCGCTATGTTATTTTTATCAAGTCTAAATAATTAAAATATTAAGACCTCTTAATTTTCCTGCGGATACTATTTCAGGGATTGGGGAAATGGTGAAACCCATAAGCGTAAACACATAGACTAAAATGAGCAATAAGACTATCGACACTAGACAAGGACATTGGGCATTGGCAAAATCCGGAAAGAAAGTGCTTCGCCCAGGCGGAAAGGAATTGACATTGGAGCTGATCGGTAAGTTGGACATTACCGAAACAGACGACATTGCCGAGTTTGCTCCGGGACTGGGTTTTACCGCTTCTATAGCGCTTGGGCACCGGCCTCAGTCCTACACAGGGGTGGAGTTGAATGAGGAAGTGGCGGAAAAGCTTAGAAAAACCATTAATGGGGAGGGCCGGAGAATAATTACTGGAAACGCGGCCAATTCCAACCTTGAGTCGGATAGTCTGGATAAAGTTTACGGAGAGGCGATGTTGTCAATGCAGGCGGATCACCGTAAATCGGAAATTATCAGGGAGGCGAGCCGTATTCTGAAAAAAGGCGGATTTTACGGCATCCATGAGCTGGGTTTGTCTCCCGATAATATAAGCGAAAGCGACAAGGCGAATATCCTGCAAGACGTGGCGAAGAGCATTAAGGTGAACGCCAGGCCCTTGACCTCGCAGGAATGGATAAACCTGATAGAGAACGAAGGATTTAAGGTGGTTTATATAGCGAAAAGGCCCATGCACTTGCTTGAACCTAGCAGAATAATAGACGACGAAGGTTTTTTCAGGACGTTGAAAATAGCTTTTAACGTATTGAGATTTCCGGATTTGAGGAAGCATATTCTAACGATGCGAAGGACTTTCAAAAAACACGAATCCAACCTGAACGCCATTGCGATTGTAGCGCAAAAGATTTGACGAAATTTGGGAGTGGGGACAAAACTGCCATCTATTCAGGATGGCAGTGCGAGTTTCTGGTTCTTATCTCATTATATTGTTTGCTCTATTTTTTTATTTCTGAATTCCTTCGGACTGACCTTGTAAAGGTTTTTGAAGCATTTAGAAAAATAGGAATGCGACGGAAAACCGGTAACGAAGGCTACTTCGTCGATATTCATTTCCCCTTCAGAAAGTAATTCCGCAGCTTTCTTGAGCTTGATTATCCGGACGTATTCGGATGGGCTGTTGCCAGTCATTCCTTTCAGCTTACGGTGAAGTTGACTACGGCTGAGCCCAGCTTCCGAGGCCAGCCATTCTATAGAAAAATCTTCCTTTATCATATTCTCGGAAACCAGACTGTTGATTTTCCGAACAAACTGGTTGTCGATATCGCTGATGCCTTCTTGACTTTCGGGCTGGGTTTCGGGTGTGCCAAAGCTTTCTTTCAGGCGCCGGGCTTGTTTTAGAAGGTTTCCGATCCTTACCAAAAGGAACTCGTTGTCGAAAGGTTTGGCCAAATAGGCGTCAGCGCCGTAGCGGTAGCCGGTCATTTTGTTTTCCGAATCCGAAAGGGCCGTGAGGAGCAATACGGGAATATGCGAAGTCTCAAGGTTGGATTTGATATTTTCGCAAAGTTCCATACCGTCCATTTCGGGCATCATGATATCGGATACCACAAGATCGACCTCGTGGGTGGAGAGCAGTTTGAGCGCTTGTTTTCCGTCCGAAGCCAGCAGGATGTTGTGTTTGTCGGAAAGCAGATCGTTTAGGTAAAACTGCAGGTCGTTGTTGTCTTCCACTATAAGTAATGTGGAGCGGAGTTGAGCTTCGGGAATGGAATCCTGAATTTTGGTTTCTGTGGTGTTGATCGCATTGTCGGCTGGCGAATCCCCGAGAATTTTTTGCGCCGCCTGTAATCTCGGAATCCTGATCCGGAAAGAGGATCCTTTTCCGGGAGAACTTTTGGCCGTAATATCCCCGCGGTGAAGGAAGGTATATTCTTGGCAGATGGAAAGGCCAATTCCAGATCCGTCGGATCTGTTTTCGCCTTGCTCGAACCGGTTGAAAATCCGGATAAGGTCTTGGCTGGCGATGCCTTTGCCGGTATCGGATACCGTGATTTCCACCAAGTCTTTGGTATCCACTTGTCCGAAACGGAGTTGGTTGGCGTATTTTTTCCCGCTTTTCGATGGCGTTTTGGCCACGGTTACGGTTATGTTGTCGCCTTCGGAAATATGTTTGAAGGCGTTTGACAGGAGATTGTAAACGATTTTATCGAGTTTCTCGGCGTCGGCTTCCACTACTGTTACCTTAGGCGTTTCGTCTTGGAACTCGTATCGGATATTCTTGTCTTTGGCCGATTGTTCAAAGCCTAGATATCTTTCGTAGACAAATTCACGCAGGTTGATATTGGCCACTTCCAGTAGGTTTTTTCCTTTCTCGGATTTTCTCAGATCCAGAATTTGGTCTACCAAACCGAGTAACCGCTTAGTGTTTCTGTCAATTACCATTAAATATTCCTTTGACTTTGGGGTAAGGCTCGTGTCCTCCAAAAGTCGTTTTACCGGGCTGGTGATTAGCGTAAGTGGTGTGCGGAATTCGTGGGAAATATTGGTGAAAAAACGAAGCTTTAGCTCATGGAGATCCTCTTTGTTTTTATGCTCGATGGCGTTGATCAGCATTTGTTTTTTCAGTTTCTGCCTGTCTTTTACCGATCTGAAAATCAGAAAGCAAATTATGGAAAAGAGAATTGTATAAAGGATAAAAGCGTTTGCGGAGCGCCAAGTGGGTACGGCGACGTCGATGAATATTCGGGCTGGCGAGTCGCTGAAAATCCCGTCGTTGTTGCAAGCCAGAACCTCGAAGGTGTACGAACCGTCGGAGAGGTTGGTGAAAACGGCCGTGCCTTCGGTTTGTCCGTCAATCCATTCGTTGGAAAGGCCCAGTAGGCGATAGCGGAATTTGTTTTTGGGCGAAAGCAAGTAATTGTCGGCGGAGAAGTCTAGCCTTAGCGAGTTTTCGTCGTGAGCAAGGTTTAGGCTCGCTTGCCCCTCTTTGTTTAGTAGCGAAAAGTAATTGCGCTCGCTTTTGTTGTTGATCAAAATCCGGTTGAAGATAATTTGGGGTGGCCGGGTGTTGATTTTCAGCGCTTTGGGATCGATTACATTGAATCCGTTGGTTCCGCCGAAGTAAAGTTTTCCGGAACGGTCTTTAAAAACGGCTTGCGGGTTGAATATATTACCCTGAAGGCCGTCCGTTTCCGTGAGGTGGCGGAGTTTCTTTCTTTCCGGATTATATCTGAGAATCCCTTGGTTCGTGCTGAACCATAGATGTTTGTGATTGTCTTCCGTGATGGCGTATACCTCAAACCCGTATATTGATTTGCTCAAATCGTTTTCGACCAACGATTCCGAATCGGGATCATATACGATTACGCCGCTGGATTTTGTGGCGAATAAAACTAGTCCGGCGGAGGTTTCGAAAGAGCAAAAATAATTGCTGGACTTGTAGTCTGGATCGGCAAATAGCGTGAAGCTTTCGGGATCTTTTGGATTAATCCGGTAAACGCCGTTTCGGGACGAAATCCAGAGATTCCCTTTGCTGCCTCGCATCAGGTGGCGGACGGCTTTGTTTCTGAGTTTTAGTTTCGGAAACAGGTCTTTCCAATACGAAATCCGTTCCGTCTTTTTATTGTAAAAACATACCGACTTCCCAAAAACCACTACCCAAGCGCCGGAGTCAACGGGATAAACGTCATAAACGGCCTTACCGGGGAGGTGTAGCCCGTCCGAAGGACCTTCGGTAAAATGCTTGAATTTATCGCCTTTGTTTTTTCGAATAAAAAGGCCGTTTAAGGTCCCGGCATAAAGACTTCCTTCCGGTCCGGCCCTCAATGACTTTATATTGATGGCCATCGGCGTATTCTCGCTAAGGGGGATATGGCGAAATTTGTGGGTGGAAAAGTCAAGGTAATTGATCCCTCCCACTTCAGTGCCGACATAAATGCCTTTGTCGTCGAATTGGGCGAAGGAGGATATTATGTTGTTATTGAGGGCCCCTTTTTTCCCATTGTTCCAGTAAGTTGTGATATTGTTGTCGGCGGGGTGCGAATAACTGATACCGCCGGCCCAAGTGCCGATCCAGATCCCATTTTCATTGTCTATATAAAAGCAACGTATTGAATTGTGAGTCAACCCAGGGGCGGAGTCTGGAGAGTAACGGGTAAGCTCACCATTTTCCTCGACATAAAGGCCTTGGAAAGTTCCGAACCACATTCGCCCCTGGTGGTCTGAGGTGATGGCCCGGATACTGGCTTTGTCTATATCCCACTGTTTTGATTGCGGGTAAGTATAATGCTTGACCACTTTTCCCTGCCGGGTAAGTTTGGACACGCCGTCCGAGATATAACCCGCATAAAGGTGTTGGCCTTTGGCATAGATGGTACGCAGTTCGTGGCCCTTTCCGTCCGATATTTTTTCGAATTCTTTGGTGTCGGGATCAAACGAAAAGATGGCGCCGCTCTTTGTGCCTATCCACCCCGTTCCTGTTTGGTCGAAAAAAAGGCAACTTAATGCCTCAATGTTATCGACGTAAACTTCCTCGCAGGAGCTTCTGTCCGCATTGATCTTGAAAAGCCTAAAGTTAAAAATGACCCACAGCTGACCTTTGTGATCCTCTTCGAGGGCTTTGATTATTCGGCTTTCCCATTTCCAAACATCTTCGGGTATTAGGCATTTGAATTTGGTTTCGAATTTGTCTGTAGTGTGGTCGTATACAACCAGTCCGCAGTCGGTTCCTATCCAGAGTTTTCCGTTTCTGTCCACTTTTATTTTTGTCAGGTCATTGTCGGGCAATGAGCCTTCTTGCCCTTTGATGTGACGGTAGTGTCTGAAGTTTTCGGAATCGAACCTGAAAAGCCCATGCTCCGAGCTTACCCAAACGGTGCCGGATTTGTCTTTGTCAATATCCCGAATCCCCTGAAAGCTTAGCCCGCCGGGCGGTGTTATTCGGCGAAAAGTGATCTCCTCCGCATTTGACGCAACGAAGGTTAGCCAACAAGTAAGGAAAAAGATAAAGGTCCGGAGCATAGCGCGTCTATTTTTCCGCAAAATACGAATTCATGTCCCTTTAATCATGACACACAGGTCGTATGGATGCGACATATACGCTATAACGCGACTATTGTGGCCTTTTTCGCGACTTCCGCTGTAGCAGACTCCGCACATTGACCGCTATGTTTGGCACCGAATCTATGACGCTTTTTTGTTGTGCTATAAAATTGTTGTGTATGTGTAAGGTTTGGAAATCGTCCCTTTTGCTGGGAGCGATTAGTTTTTTGTCCGCCAATGTGGCGTTTGCCCAAGAAGAATATCGGGATCCTAAAAAGAGGTCTTACATCGAGACCTTTGAGGGAGGGATGTTTCATAAAGTGGAGCGCTATGAAAACGTGAAATTCAAGAAGCGTCCCAAGAACGTGATCATCATGATTGGTGACGGCATGGGCATAGCCCAAGTTTTTGCCGGGATGACAGCCAACAAAGGCGAGCTGTATTTGGAGAATTTTCGTTATTGCGGGTTTTCCAAGACCCAATCGGCGGATGATTATGTTACCGATTCAGCCGCTGGAGGTACGGCGATAGCCACCGGAAAGAAAACGAAAAACCACGCTATCGGTCTGGACAAAAACGGAAGGCCCGCCAAGAATATTTTGGAGGATGCCAGAGATAGAGGAATGATGACTGGTGTGGTGACGACATCGTTGATCAATCACGCTACGCCGGCGGCGTTTATGGCCCATCAGGCCCACCGGAAAATGTACGAGGAAATCGCTTGGGACATTGTCGACAGTGGGGTGGACGTAGCCGTAGGCGGTGGCCGTAAGCATTTCGAAGGGAGGACAGACGGCATAAACCTGTCGGACACTTTGCGGAACCGGGGCGTAAAGGTGGCCTATTCTGTAGACGAACTGGAAAAGCACGGTGCTGGTCCGGTTGTGGGACTCTTCGCTGATATGCATGTGCCTCATTATCCCGAAAGGGGAATGATGCTCTCTCGCTCGGTGGAGTATGCGATAAATAAACTGGAAAAGGACAAAGACGGCTACGTGTTGGTAGTGGAAGGAAGCAAGATAGACGCGGGTGGCCACCAGAACAAGACGCCTTTCGCCGTAAAGGAGATGCTTGATTTCGACCAAGCCATAGGCGTGGCGTTGAGGCATGCGGCTCAAGACCGGGAAACCTTGATTGTCGTAACCGCCGACCATGAGACTGGCGGTATGGCAAATACCGGTGGAGATATGGAAACGGGAATGGTGAAAGCCAAATTCGTTTACGGCAAACACACGGGTATTCCTGTTCCGGTATTCGCTTTTGGCCCTGGGGCTGAGAAATTCACCGGGTTTATGGAAAACACGGATATCCACAAAAAGATAAAAGAAGCATTGAAGATGCTGTAAAAGGGCAATAAATGTGTGTGAAATGGTTTGGGAGATGTGTGGTGGACTCTGCTATCACTCCCAAGCCTTTTGTAAATGATAAAGTATAGATAGTAGCGAGAGATAGGTGTTGTTGGTTTTGTTGGGAGGTCGCTTTAAGAAATATGGCGCGGGTTTTTACCATAGATTTTTTCAAATGCGAATTGGGCGGGAAAACTAATTCGATGAAATAATTTTTCACCAATAATTAACTATAAATGAGAAACATCAACCATCTGTTTTCTTTCATTTTGACAGTCGTTTTCTGTCTTGGAGCTCTTAGCCTTCAGGCCCAGAAAAAGACATTGTCGGGAAAAGTTCTCGATGAAGCGAAGGAACCGATACCGGGAGTGTCGATCGGGTTTAAGGGGACTACGGTAGGGACCGTTACTAATGTAGACGGAGTTTTTAAAATCGACCAGCCGAAGGGCGCTGACATTTTGGTGTTCACCTATCTCGGAATGGCCACTAAAGAGGTTGCCGTGGGTAACCAGACTACTTTCGAGATTGTGATGCAAGGCGATATCATCGGTCTGGATGAAGTGGTGACCATCGGTTACAGCATGGAGAAAAAGCGTGACTTGAGTGGTTCGCTCACCTCGGTAAAAGCCGAAGACATCGCTAACATTCCGGCTACCCGCCCAGACCAGTTGCTTCAGGGAAGAAGCTCCGGCCTGTACGTAAACAACGCCAACGCCCAGCCCGGCGGAGGCGTAAGCATGAGAATCCGGGGAACCTCGTCTATCCAAGGCGATTCGGAACCTTTGGTGATCGTGGACGGTGTAATCGGCGGTTCTTTGGAACAGCTCAACCCAAGCGACATCGAATCCATGGAGATTCTGAAAGACGCTTCGTCTACGGCCATTTACGGTTCTAGGGGTGCGAACGGTGTTATCCTTATTACCACTAAGCGAGGAAAATCCGGTGCGCCGCAAGTTTCGTATTCGGGCTATATGAGCTGGAGCGCCGTTCGTAATAAGCTGGACTTGACTAACGCCGAGCAATCTGCGGAGATGATCAACGACGCCATCGACAGGGGAGTGGACAATATTTCGGAGTCGATGCGCCAACCTGCGGGATTGGGCGAAGGCACTGACTGGCAAGACGAAATTTATCGTACGGCACCGATGGTAAGCCATAACGTAAACTTGGCGGGCGGATCTGACAAAACACGTTATGCCGTATCCGTTGGGCACTTGGACCAAGACGGTATCGTGAAAAATTCGGATTTCAGAAGAACTTCGGTGCGTCTGAACCTTGACCAAGACATTACCGACAAATTGACTTTCGGACTGAACTTTTACTACGCCCGATCCGGCCAGAACAGCGCCAAGGTCAATACCTTCGGCGGATCGTCGGGTGGTGGTATCTCAAGAACCGTGATCGGAATGTCGCCGATTCTTACGCCTTATGACGCTGATGGCAATTACAACACCGCCCTTCCGGGATTGGGTGGAGCTAACGAGTCGGCGCTGGCTTTGGTGAATGAACGCGAAGACTACCGCGTGGTGGATTATCTGCAAGGCTCTATGTTTGCCAACTACAATATCACCAGCCAATTGGCGGTGAACAGCCGTTTTTCTTACAAAATGGACAACGCCGAAAGACGCTTCTTCGCCACAAGCGAGCTGTTGGAGTCTGACGGCGGTACGGCCACGCTTTCGAACTCGGAGATTTCGGACTGGCTTTCGGAAACGGTTTTGACTTACAAAACCAAAATCGGTGAGGGCGACTTGAGCGCGTTGGCTGGGTTCACCGCGCAACAAGAGGAATATTTCCGCTTTAGCTTGACGGGCCGGGACTTTTCTACCCAAAGTAACTCGTACAATCAAGTGGACTTGGCGGATCCGGAAAACCGTGATATCTCAAGTACGACCTACAAGCGCTCGATGCTTTCGTATATCGGCCGTTTGAGCTACAATTATCTCGGACGTTATATCGTGACCGTGAGCGGACGTTATGACGGCGCTTCGGTATTCGGAGATAACAACAAATACGGATTCTTCCCGTCGGCGGCCGTGGCTTGGCGTGTGAGCGATGAGCCTTTCTTCCAGAATATCACTTCGGTTTCTTCGCTGAAGTTCCGTGCCAGCTGGGGACAGGTCGGCAACCAGGCCATCCCTCCGTTCCAGACTTTCGCATCCTCGTCATTGCCTTCGTTGAACAACTCAGGCTCTTTGGACGGAACTTCCCCGTCGGTATCGGCGAAGCTGAAGCGTTTGGCGAATCCGAACCTTTCTTGGGAAACGACCACACAGACTGACATCGGTATTGACTTGGAGTTGTTGGAAGGGCGTATCTCGTTTACGGCCGACTATTATAAAAAGCGTACCGAGGATCTGCTTTTTGAGCGTCCGCAACCTTTGTTGGCCGGCGTGAACAGCATATTGGACAATATCGGAGTGGTGGAGAATACCGGTTGGGAATTCGAAATCGGAACCCGGAACATTACGGGCGAATTCACTTGGAATACCGACTTCAATATTTCATTCAACAAAAATAAGGTAGTGGATCTTGGCGATGAGACCGAGCTGGTTATCGACCCGAATTTCAACGGATTGAAAAACGTCGTTCGCCTTATCGAAGGGGAAGAGATCGGCACTTTCTGGGGATATGAATTCGACGGGGTTTACCAAAATGCTGACCAAGTGGCCAACCTCCCGGGCCCGGGCGCCGAGGTGGGCGGGCCGAAATACAAGGACCTGAACGGCGACGGAGAAATCACTTCCGCCGACCAAAGGGTGATCGGTCGTCCTATTCCGGATATCATTGTCGGTTTGGACAATAGCTTCTCCTACAAAGGTTTTGACCTGAATGTATTCGTTACGGGCGTGTTCGGGAACGACGTAATGAACGGTACCCGCCTTCAGACACACCAAGGCGGAGCGCTTTCGCCGAAGGCGGTGGACTATTACGATAATTATTGGAGAGGCGAAGGAACCAGTGATTCGCATGTTGGGCTGGGCACGGCCACGAGTTTCTCGACTTATTATGTGGAGAAGGGCAATTTTATCCGCCTGAAAAACATCTCGTTGGGCTATACTATTCCAAAATCTTTGTTCAACAACAAGATCTCAAGCGTAAGGGTATACGCCAGCGCCCAGAACCTGGTAACGATAACGGACTACACCGGCTATGATCCGGAAGTGAACTCTTCTATCGCGCAGAGCCCGCTTGAGAACGGCAACTTGCTCCAAGGCATCGAATTCGGAGCCTACCCGTCGGCCAAATCTTTTACCGTGGGTATTAACGTGAACTTCTGATCCGGAACAGTCAACAAAATTTTCGACAAATGAAATCAAGCTTAAAATATATATTGGCGGCTTCAATCGCCTTCGGCAGTTTCTCGTGCTCGGATTTTCTGGAGGAGGAACCGCAGTCTTTCCTTTCGCCCTCGGTGGTGAAAACCTCTTCCGACGCCGACCTGATGGTGGCCGGCATCCTGAGTATCTATTCCGGTAATAACCACTATTCCCGGGATTATTACCTGCTCTCGGAAATCTCAAGCGACCACGCTTCTACGGTGAGCGGAAGCTCGTCGCGTATAGCGATTGACCATTATAACTACGATACCAATCATAGCGATATCGAAGACGTGTGGGAATCGGGCGTACGGATTGTGGCCAACGCCAACTACCTGATTGCCGGAATGAAGGACGGCGGTAACGCCATGAGCGAGGACGATAAGGCCAACTACGACGCTACGGCCCGCTTCTTTAGGGCGCACACTTACTTTGACCTTGTGCGACTGTTCGGCGGGGTGGCTTTGCTACGTGAGCCTGTGGAAAGCGCGGCGCAGCTTGAAGGCCTGAAGCGTAATAGCGTACAAGAAGTGTACGATTTTATCACCTCTGAACTGGAAGCCATCGAAGGGCAGTTCACCGACTCTTGGAACAGCTCGAAGAGAGGAACTTCTTTCCCAACCAAATGGGCGGTAAAAGCTTTGTTGAGTAACGTATATCTGACGCAAGCCGGCAAACCTCTGGAAGACGCTTCGGCTTGGGCTAAATCGGCAACGAAGGCCAAGGAATTGTTGGACGAAGGTGGATACGGATTTATAGAAGGCGGATACGCCGAACTGTTCAAAGTGGAGAACAAAACCAGCAACGAGCATATCTGGTCTATCTTGAGCCACAGAACTATACACGCCGTTAATTGCCGATTTGGGGGCATAGGTACCCAAGACGGTTGGGGCAACTTCGGTGTGACGGAAGGCGTAATGGATATCTTCGATGACGCAGACCCAAGAAAAGCGGCGACGTTTATGACGGAAATCTGGGATGTGAATTCTTCCGGAGAACAGGTGAAGCTGGTAACCATGGACGAATGGAGCTACCAAGGGGTGCCGATGATAGCGAAGTTCGCCGCGCCGGAAAACACTGGGGTTCCGGCCAAAAACTGGAAAGACGACAGCCGACGCAAGGGCAATATCCTTTCGGGTTATCGCTATGGTGAGATGCTGTTGGTTTACGCCGAAGCGGAAAACGAGGCCAATCCCGGAAGCTCGGCGGCTTTGCAGGCATTGAACAAAGTGCGCGACAGGGTAGGGATGCCTGCGATAACGGCTACGGACCAAGCCGGAATCCGCGAAGCCATCAAGATGGAGCGGACTTACGAGATGGCCTTTGAGGCCCGTCGCAGGTTTGACCTTGTGCGTTGGGGCGATTTTATGACAGCCATGAAAAAAGATCCCGAGGCCAAAGACTTTGTCCAAAGTCACCATACGCTTTTCCCGATTCCGCAAAGGGAATATGACGTGTTGAAAGACTTTGAGCAAAACCCGGGATACCCGAGTGACCGTAGCGGAAGCAACTAAGCGAGTTCCCTTTTGTAGTAGCTATAGCTTATAATCTAAACAGAAAAGCCTCTTAATCTAAGGGGCTTTTTTTGTTATGCACGTATCTTGATTTTGACGTATTAGTGAAGTCCTGAAAATTGAATTAATTTAATTTTTTCATAAAGTCATTGACAGCCTGTTATTCTTTAAATATCTTTATTTCAATAAGTATTGTTTTGATTTAGAATTCTGTTCGAGGGTTCCTTTTTAATCGGATTCTTATTACTGGAGTAATATTTTTGCCCAAAGGTTTTTCTAAATATACCGATGCCGGGTTCCTCGATTTATTTTTATACTATACACATTCCGCTAAATGAAACTATTACTAAAGAATTTCTTTTTTGGATCGCTGTCCCTAGCTATCCTGAGCTGTGGTGGCCAAAGCCAAGAGCATTCTTCCCGTTTTACGCAGAAGCAGGTGGCTTCGCTTCAGATGGGTTCCACCAAGATTTTGTCAGCTACAAATGACTCTGTTGAGACGATTGATTTGAATCCGTTCTTGAAAAAGCGCCCCTTTGATTTCGGTGAAATTATTGAGGAAGTCCGCCTGATTCCATTAGAATCAACGGAAGAAGCTTTTTTAACTAGGATAGACCAACTGAAGATGACTGATTCCCATATCTATATAATGGATGATAAAAAGGGGAGCAGGAACAATGAGGTGGTTATTTTTGACCGGAAGGGACGTTTTATAAAGCGTATACCTAAAGGCAAAGGCCCAGGGGAACTGAGCCGTGCATATAAAATTGAATTTGATGAGGTGGCTAATGAGTTGATTGTCGATGTACACTCATACCTCAAATTCTTTAGCCCTGAAGGGAAATTTATTCGGCAGTGGCGCTATCCTTTTTTCTTTCATGGCCTAACAACGCTTCCAGATGGCAATGGCTATGTGTTCAAGTCCATGGACAGAGAGGGGAATGAGCATATGGGACATTTGGCTGATTACTTGGTGAAGATCACGGACAAGGATTTTCATCTAAATTCTGTTGCGATGTTTGCTAAACCAACAGAGGTAATTTTTCACGGGAACAGTTATTTTCATAAAAATAATGGAGAATTATATGTGACAGACAGATTTCAGGATACGGTATTCCAGATTACTTCCGCTAGCGAAATAAAAGCGCGCTATGTTCTGGATTATAATGACAACCGGCTTCCCCAGCATTATGTATACGGGAAAAATGAAGAGTTCCGAAAGGTCCGAAAGAGAGGGGAATACGCTTACTATATGGGCGCATACGCTGATGTGGGCACGCACCAGTTTTTTCGGCTTACCACAGAGGATCGTACCGCACTTATATTTAGAGATAAGTCAACGGGAGTATTGAAAGGAGGAAACGGTAGAAAAGGCTGTGTGGAAGTGCCTAATAATTGGTTTTTCCGTCAATGGACGGCTGGGGATTACTTTGTTTCTTATTATACGCCAATGGGTGCCAAACCTTTTCCTGACAGTTCGATTATTCCCGAAGAAGATAAAGCGAGAGCGAGAAACTTGGAGGAAGGGGATAATATTGTTTTGGTACTATATAAGCTGAAGCGCTTTGAGAAAGAGCCGACATAATACGAAATTCAAAACGTAACTGACCTTTCGCTCGCCTTTCCTATTGCAATTTTGGAAATTATATGATAAGTGACCGATTTTTGAAAAATGAAAAGGAGAGACGGATTTGAATTATACACGGATTATCTTATTGCCAGTCGAGGGCAAGCCACCTCAACAGGGCTCTCAGCATCTTTGGACAATCAGATTCCCCATGATTATTTCAGCGACCTCCTCAAGCAACCGGACATGGACCAAAAGGCTTTTTGGAAAGAGGTGAAGTCTTTCGCCAGGAGTATTGAGGGCGAAGAGGCGGTTTTGAGTATCGACGATTGCATTGTCCACAAGCCTCATTCCTCGGAAAACGACATCGTAGCTTATCATTTCGACCATACTGTAGGCAAAGCGGTCAAAGGGATCAACTCCCTTAACTTTCTTCTGAGCAATACCGTGGAAGGACAAACGGTTAACTGTCCGGTCGCTTATGAGATCGTCCACAAGACGGTGAAATACATAGACAAGAACGGGAAGGAAAAGCGTAAAAGCGAGAAAACGAAAAATGAGATGGTACTGGAAGTTTTACACCGTCTAAACTTTCTGAACAAACTGGTTTTCAGGTACATTCTTTTCGATACGTGGTTCACCGCCAGCGATACGCTGAAGTATATTCATTACAAGCTCAAGAAGGTTTTCGTTTGCCCGCTGAAGAGCAACAGGAATATAGCAATGAGCGAAAAGGACAAAAACGAGGGCAAATTCATTCACGTTTCGGATGCGCCTATTGAAAGCGGTCAAGTGAAGCGGGTGTGGGTCAAGGGAGTTGATTTTCCTGTCACGCTCGCCAAACAAGTCTTTACAAACAGGGACCGGTCGACCGCGGAACAATGGCTGGTTACCAACGGGGAGAACATGGCTTTCGAGGATATCGTAGCGATCTACCAAAAACGGTGGAAAGTCGAGGAGTTCCATAAGTCGCTCAAGCAAAACACGATGTTAGGCAAGTCTCCCACAAAGATGGAGATTACCCAATTGAACCACATCTTCGCTTCCATGATCGCCTACATAAAACTGGAAAAACTGAAGGTTAAGGAGAAGCTGAATCACTTTGCGATAAAATCAAAATTGTATTTGAAGATGATAAAGGCTGCCATGGAAGAACTTGACGCCTTGCGGTCGGCCTGAAATATATTCATTAAGAATCGCTCTCCCAAATGCAGGGAGAGCGAAAGTTCAGACGTAATACTCCACACCCCGATTACAGTACTGGTCCTGATCGGGGTGTGCTGTTTGAATGGCTTAGTGTTTTTTGATTTCGGGATGTTTTTCCTCAAGGTACTGCACCAATGACCGGTACAGTTCTTTTGAGTCGCTGATCTGTAATGGGTCGTCGTTGTGTTTTGACAGTAATTCCGCCTGAAATTTTAGGGATTCCAGCCTTGCGCAACTGATATCGATGTTAATGCGTAGTCTGCGTTGTTCGAAGTCGTCAGTTTCGGAATCTAGACGGAATCCCAAAAGGCGGATATCGCTTTCAAGGGCCAGTATTTTGTTTTGTAAGCGAGCAAGGCCGGCGGTGCGGCCTTTCTGTTTCTGATGTTCGCCGGTGGCTAGGTAGATGGTGTTTAGGAACTCACGGTCATCTTGTACCGAGATGTTTTTTCGGCTAATAGGCTGTGATTTTCCTTTTGGTGATGTCGATGTCTCTGGTTTTCCTTTTTTCATATCGTTTGCTGGGCTTTGTTTTTTGTTCTACAAAAATTAATCCGTTGGATTGGTTTATAGGGTCGGATAGGCATTGAGTGTGGTGTTCTCGATTTTTTTCGACGTGTAGGTTTTCCTGTGCTTTAGTTCTTTTTGGAAGTGGAGCGAAGAGTCTAGAGTAAGTTCGGTTCTGTCATTGGGACTGACTTTCGGTTGGAAAATTACGTGAGCAAGCGCAACAGTCTTTAAAGTTTGGACAAACGATGTTTCCAAGCTCAAAATGCTTGGTAATTTTGGGATGAAAACAGAAAGGTGTAGAGGTTAGCCCCTTTTTTTATGGAGAAATGGGAATGATACGGGCCGATAAGGGATCGGATGGCTGATTTAAGCGCTTTTTGGACAGACTTATCCCGCAAAGTGCCGGATGGGCGGGTTGTCTTTGTCCTGATTTGGTAGGAGACCCGGCGATTCGTTCTGTGTGTCAGGCTCTTTTTTAATGGCAACGATCTTGGCTTCTTGGTTTATAGATCTTCGTTTGGACTTTTGTTCTTTTAGCTGTTCCCTCAATAAAATAATAGCCTCTAGGTAATCGAAGAACTGTATTGGCTTTTCATGGAGCTGGAACAGTGAGCTGGAGCGATTTTCCTTAATGCGGAAACCCTCTTGGTTATATCGGAAATAATCCTCGTAGTCCGATTCCCAAGCTATAAGCGTGCGGGGAAAGGGCAATTCGTAGAATCTGGTGTTAAGGGACATTTTCGCCGATTTCTTGAATCGGTTGTGGTTTATATAAAAATGGATGCGGGCTGTTGCCAGCAGATGAGCCAAGTTCGGGTCGTAGGTATTGCGGAAGTAGTTGCGTGCCAGTTCACGGCTGACGGTAGAGGGCGCGCGCTTTATGGCCGTGGCGATACGCCGTACGGACCAGCCGGCCCGGTAGTTTATGGCTATAAACCGGCGTTCGAAGATATTGATGTGCGAATAGTATGCTCCCATTTTCCGTAAGTGGCTTACGTGTGTGGGATCATATTTCGTTCCCGTTCGTAATCGGTTGTAATTCCGAGCGTAAGGTTATTTCCGCAATTGTTGTTTGGTTGGAATGTCATAGGAATGTACAGACAGGGCATGCCCTGTCTGTACGTTATGGTTTTCCGTATGAAAAAGGCCCCCGATATCCGGAGGCCTTCCAGTTTCTCTAAGTATATGGGTACATTACTATCCAAGCGGACAATTTACTCTGTACTCTTTACCCTTTACTCTTTTACCCTTTACTAAATCAAAGCGCTTTTTTCCCCACTACCGGACGGATGATGTAGCTGTACTTGTAGTTGTTTTCCTCCAAGCGGTATTGCTTGTGCGGTGGTCGGCTCCAGCTGTCGTCGCCGCCGAGGCCCCTTTGGTTCAGGTCGATGTTCAGGAACACGAAAGGCTGCGGGGTGATATCGGAGGCGTGACGGTTTTTCTTGGTCAGGCCGGCGTCGAAATCGTCGGTGCTGTTGTGCAGGGCGCTGAAGCAGATCGGTTGTTGGCCTTCGAAGCGCAGGCCGTTGCCGGCTTTGTCGGTGAGCTCTACCCAGCGTACGTCGGTTTTGTAGCCGTTTTCCTGCGGGCGCGCGTACGGTACGTATTGCTCGGCCACTGTCGATTGGTAAAGGCCGATATGCGCGGCGTGTTTACGGTCCGAGTAGTTTTCCCAAGGTCCGCGGCCGTAGTAGCGCAGTTGGTCGTAGCCTTTCGGCAGGGTCATCTTCATTCCGAAGCGCGGCATCTCCGGACTTTCAGGTGAGCGGGTAATTACGCCGGTCACTTTTATGGCGCCACCTTTCAGGAGTGTGTATGTCATAGTGTAGTCGGCGGTGACATCCGGCAGACGATAAACGGCCGTGATGGTATTGCCCGCTACCTTTACGTTTTTCAGCTGGCGGTTCTTTCCGGCGGTGCGCCACACGTTCATTTTGCTAGGCATGCCGTTGCCGAAGTCGTTGTCGATAGGCGCGCGCCAGAAATCCGGCTCGGGAGCGCTTACGAAAATCTCTTGGCCGTGAACGCTGATTTGTTCCAAGCTTCCTGACTTGGTGTCGAAGACGATCTCGTAACCGTCTTTGGAAATGATCTCCTTGCCTTTTTCTTTGCTGAAGCCTTTGTCGCCGGCGTCGGTTGCGGGCTGAAGCTTTGCGAAGTAGTCTTTTGTGTCGAGCGCGATTTGCTCGCGGGCGATCTCATGTCCTTTAGGAAGGAAAGAACGGTTGCCCTTTGCGTAGGCGAACAGGTTTACGAATACCTCTTTGCCTCGGATATCGGCTTTCGGAAGGTTGATCGAAAACTCTTTTACCTTTCCGGGTTCGATATCCAGGCTGAACTTTCCTTCGCCTACTTTCTGGCCATTGGTGGTCATGGTCCACCCGAAGCCGTATTCGTTCAGGTTGGTGAAATCGAATTCGTTTTTGGCCTTGAAGCGTCCGGCGGTAGCGTCAACGGCTTCGAACCAAACCGATTGGTAGAATTTCTTCACTTCCATCAGACCGGGGTGCGGCGTGCGGTCGGGATTTACCAAACCGTTGAGGCAGAAGTTTTGGTCGTTATAAAGGTGGGCGGCTCCCAAGTCTCCGCCGTAAGCCCAGTATTGGCGTCCGTTTTCGTCTTGGGTCAGAAGGCCTTGGTCTACCCAATCCCAGATAAATCCGCCCTGCATATGGCGCGATCTGCGGATGATTTCCCAGTACTTGTCAAAGTTACCGTTGCTGTTGCCCATGGCGTGCGAGTATTCGCACATGATATAAGGGCGCTCCACCTTTTCGCACGAAGCGTATTCCTCCATCCAGCTGATCAGCGGGTACATCGGGCTGACGATATCTGTATCGCGGTTTTCGCGGGCTTGCTCAAACAATACCGGACGGCTAGGGTCGCGGCGCTTGAGCCAGTCGTAAGCTTCGTAGAACACGGGGCCGTTGCCGCACTCGTTGCCCATAGACCAGATGATTACCGACGGGTGGTTTTTGTCACGCTCCAACATGCGCTGGATACGGCTGTGGTGAGCGGCTTTCCACTCTTCGCGGTAAGCGGGGTGCTCGCCTTTGTTTACCCAACCCTGATGCTCGGCGCCCATACCGTGCGATTCGATATTGGCTTCGTCGACAAGGTAGAATCCGTATTCGTCGCAGAGCTTGTAGAATAGCGGGTCGTGAGGGTAGTGGCTCAGGCGCACGGCGTTTACATTGTGCTGGCGCATGGTTTCCAAGTCCTTGATCATGCGCTCGCGGGTGGCTACGTGGCCCAGACGTTCGTCGTGTTCGTGAAGGTTGACGCCTTTTACCAAAATGGCCTTGCCGTTGACGAGCAGTTGTCCGCCTTTGATTTCAATTTTGCGGAAACCGATCTTTTGCGAGATCACCTCTTTGTTCTTTCCTTCGCCCGACGTAAGGGTGAGGGTGTAGAGGTTCGGGTACTCGCCACTCCATGCCATTACTTTCGGGAGCTTGGTTTTGAAGCGGAGTTTGGCGCTTTTTCCGGGTCTTACGCCGGCTTTGCGGGTAGCGGTATAAACCGTTTTTCCGGCAGGGGAAACGATCTCGGCTTTAACGGCCACCGATCCCGATCTTTTGCCGGTGTTATTAAGTTCGATATCAAGATCGAAAAGACCATTGGTGTAAGTGTTATCCAAGTTGGTCTTGGCGAAAAAATCTCGGATGGAGATTGGCGCGCAGGCCGTCAGGAACACGTCGCGGTCGATGCCGCTCAGGCGCCAGAAGTCTTGGTCTTCGAGGTAACTGCCGTCGCACCAGCGGTACACTTCCACGGCCAAGTCGTTTACGCCGCTTTTCAGGTATTTTGTGATGTCGAATTCGGCCGGAGTCTTGCTGCCTTGGCTGTAGCCTACTTTCTGGCCGTTTACCCAAAGGTACATGGCCGAGCGCACGGCGCCGAAGTGGATTACTACTTGCTTGCCGTTCCAGTCGGCGGGTACGGTGAATTTGCGCTTGTATGAGCCTACGGGATTATAAGCGTGGTCTACGTTTGGCAAATTCTTAGGGAAAGGGTAAGTGATGTTGGTGTAAATCGGCACGCCGAAACCCTTGAGTTCCCAGTTTGAGGGCACTTCTATATTGGCCCAGTTGGTGGTATTGTAGTCCGTTTTGTGAAAATCTGCGGGACGCGAGTCGGGGTTCTTTGCCCAGTTGAATTTCCAGACGCCGTTCAGAGATCTGTAATAAGGCGATTTCTCTGGCTTGTCGGCCAAGGCGTCGTTCTTTTGGTCATAAACCGTGAACTGCGCGTGGGGAGGAAGTTTGTTTATGCCGAATACCTCCGGATTTTCCCAATCGGGAATCTGTTTGTCTTGAGCGCTGGCCATAGTTATAGAAGCGAAAAGACAGAACAATGTGAGAAAATAGTGTCTCATCTTATATTGGTTTACGATGTGATCCAGGAAAAAAATAAGTGATGTGTAAAAGCCCCGGACGGCGAGAATTGTCGCTATCGGAATTTACGTTTTTTTATCCGATTCCGGGCCTGAGCGTTCCAAGATAACGTTTTCGGAACGGGGGAAGGGGGGCGTTTTCGAGACGGAAAATGAAAAAGTACCCGTAAGCGAAAAAGGTTCCCCCGCCTCCGGAACGCCGGAAGCGGGGGAGGTATGCGTTAATTGAGAATTTCCGAGACGGGGATAAGTTGGTAAATCAAATGCGCTTGGCTGGATTCGTAGAGAATTCCGACGTATTTCTCGCCAACGTCCGTGAGGCAAGAGTAACCGGCCCCTCTAAGTTCGTCGAGCAGGACTTGGTTCTCTTTTTTCCAAGTCTTACCGAAGTCCTTCGAGGCTTTTATGGTGATATGGTCACGGCTGTATTTCGAATCCGGATTTGAGAAATACAGCACTTCCCTGCCTCCGAGAATTTGTTTGTGAAGGCTGGCCATACAAGTCGGTTCTTTCAGCGCCCCGTGCGATGTAGGATGCTCGGTCCAGGTTTTGCCCAAATCTTTTGTTATAAATATCGCTCGCCCGTTTTTGTCGCCTTTTTCTCCGCGGTTGCGGTTGTCGCGCATGTTCAGCATCAGGGTGCCGGGCTCCAGTTCCACCACTTGGGCTTCGGTGGTATTGGCCAACGGACCGTTTTCGATCTTCCAAGTCTTGCCGTGATCTTTGCTGTAGATGATTGTCGAGAACGGTATCCGCTTCTTGGTGCCGTCCTGGTATTGCGCTGCGAAGACAATCGTTCCGTCTTTCATCGTGATGCCCCTTCCCGGTCCTTGCAGTAGATAATGCCAGTCCGGTTTTTTGACTTGGCGGGTGATGTTGATCGGTTTTGACCAAGTTTTTCCGTCGTCGTCGCTCTTTACCAGAATGAGCTGGCCGGTTTCCTTTTTGGTGAGGCCCTTGCCGGAGCCGGCCCAAGCGTTGTCGCCGTGGCTCCAAGTGGCCATTACCCAGATGGTTCCCGTTGTTTTGTCAACAAGAATGGCCGGATCGCCGATGCCGTTTCCGAAAGCGCCTTCCTCGTCGTCGTTGCCCATATCCATGACCACTTGCATCGGGCTCCAAGTCCTTCCGCCGTCTTCGCTACGTTGCATTCCTACGTCCACAGGGTTGGGCAGGTCGGAACTCATGTTCTTGATTACGTCGCGTCGGACATCGTAAACGGCTATAAGCGTTCCTTTATTGGTTGTGGCCAATCCGGGGATTCTGTAGATCGGCACACCGTCTTCGCCCGCCTGCTTTATGGCGATACCGAGGCGTTGAGGTTGGTGTTTTTTATTTTCGGAAAAATCAAAAGCGTCGCCGTCCAGCTTTACGGAAGTGACATTTACCTTTATCTTATGTAGAATATCGGCATTATTTTTCAGCTTGGCGCTGATCCAGAAATGGTTCTTGCCGTGCCGAAGTTCTTGGTCGCAAGCGAAAGCCAAGCTTTTTGCCGGGGTGGGAGCTGAAGCCAAAAGCTTAGCGCCATCCATACGGGCCGAAACTCCGGAATAATAAAGCGCCATGGACTCGATATCTTCCAGACGGGTAGGCTCAGTAAGCTCAATGGCCAATTCCGTCATTTTTCGCACTTCTTTTACACCTTGGGTATAGACGGTTATAAGACCGAGATTATTAGTCGCCTTGCCCTTTAATACAGGCACTTGGTGATGCGTAACGCTAACGGAATCAATCTGCATAGGCGAGTTGCGGAGCATAAAGAAGTCGTCGATGATGACGCCGGAACCGCTTGGTGTGGTTACTACAAAGCGGACTTTCTCCACCCTTTGGGTTAAGGGGAAAATATAGTCGGTAAAACCCGTTTGCATTTCGTCGCCGACGTGCCCGGCGGTGTTCCATTTTTTTCCGTCGTGGCAGAGCACATCGACAGAAAAGGGGCCTTTGTTGACCAATCGCCGGGCGGTGAATCCCAAAGAGTAACACTCTTGAGGAGTTGTTGGTACGAATTCGAGCGTTTTTTCCTTACCGCTAGGAAACAATAATGCGGATTTACCGGAAGCCACCGACCAATTAACCGGATGGATAAAATCGTCGAGCATTTTCCATTTGCCCGAATTGTCAGCGAACTCACGAAGCTTTCCGGGCTTCAGTGCTTCAAAATCGGATTGTACGGGGACGGTTTTGGGAGATGAGCAACCAATACCGGCCAGCAGAGAGAGAAAAATGAAAATCTTTTTCATAGGCGTTGCCTAAAATTTGAAAGTGAGAGTTACAGGCCCGAACGATAAAGTGCGTTTGAAGACCTATTGGATTAAAAGCGAGACCCAGCGGGATTACCCTACGAAGTGGATCACAGTTATAAATTATGAAAGAGTATTTGTGCCTCTTTAGCCCATAGTATAAATGCAAATACGCATGGTTGAGAGAAATGCACAATATTATACAAATGTAAAACTGGGCATATATAATAACAATGATTTACGGAATCATTCTGATGTTTTAATCTGAAAGAGTATCAATGGATTTTTAATAGCAAATATGGCTATAATTAGTAGCTCCATTCTATAAGACTTGAAGGTAGGATTTCTCTTCTGCTTTAATGGGAAGGATTATAAGTTAGAGCTCAACCTACTTTCCTGTTGCCCCGGGAAATGACCGCATACATTAGATATGAAATCTGATTCATCAATTATATATTTTTAATATTTATAAAATTATTTAAGCGAAGTAATAGCGGCGAAAACCATTCTGAAATCTATAAAATTGATCTTGGTGTTTTGAAGTTACTGTGTTCGTGATATGATTTTTCACATATCAAACAGCTTAAGTGTTAGATAAGATTATGTAGTTTCTGTATTATGTATTTTATGGCAAAAACCTCATAATATATTTATGTTTTATTCTGTTGAAAATAAGCAGGGGATTATTCGTCCCTCTCAAGGGATATATCTTTTATGTTCACATAAATGAGTTAATGTGAGGAAAATAGAACACTTAAGTGTCCTTGTTTTTATGTGAAAACATCAGAATTTTTCCAGATTCCTTTCTTTTTCCCGCTCTATGTTATCAAAAGTTTATACTATATTATCTAATAGAGATTATACGTTTTGATAGAGTATTTCTTAATGTTTACTTTAAAGCAATGATTGTTCAACCAAGCAAGACCAATTTGTAAAGGGATTAACCAACCCTATTTACTGAATAACTTTTCTTGCGCATATTAAAATTGTATTTATTCCCGTTCTGTTCAATTCGGGAAATGATATTCCTCAAGCATACATTAGTTTTTTCTTTTGGATGAAGTCCGATCAACTAAATCCAAGGGCAAACGAAAGCGTGGCCTCACCAGCCATTTCACATTAAAAACAGTCACATATGAAGTCTAAAATTTTACCCCTCGGGATAGGGGCTGGGATACTATTGTCCTTAGCTTTTTCGTCCCAGAGTGCTTCAGCCGACGCACCAGGGAATTCGCCATTCCAAGTTGTGCAACAGCAGAGCCGTAAAGTTTCCGGCACTATCAAAGATTCTAAGGGTGAGGGATTGCCTGGAGTGTCCGTACGCCTTAAGAGCGATTCGAGTGTAGGGACTATTACAGATATATCGGGCGCGTTCCAACTTCAGGTTCCGTCGTCTGAGACTGTACTCTTAGTTTCTTCGGTGGGTTATAAAGCCCAAGAAGTCAATCTGGCCGGGCGTAGCGTAATCGACATCTCATTGGACGAGAACGTCACCGAGCTGGAAGAGCTGGTAGTGATCGGTTATGGAGAGCAGAAGAAGAGTGATTTGACGGGAGCGGTGACTTCTGTTAAAGGAGCGAAAGTTAATAAGATTGCAGCCACAAATGTAACGGAGATGTTACAGGGTAATATTTCCGGGGCAAGGATCTCTTTATCCTCGGGAGCTCCGGGAGCAAGCCCTCAGATTCAGGTTCGTGGAACGGGATCATTTGGAGGCGGAAGCCCGTTGTACATTATAGACGGAGTACAAGGTAGTCCCGAAGATCTTAACCCTGATGATATTGCCTCATTTGAGATCTTGAAAGATGCGGCCTCAGCGGCTATTTACGGTACGCAAGGTGCTGACGGTGTTATCCTTATTACGACTAAGTCTGGGACGAGAGCCGAAAAACTGAAGATCGATGTTAACACGTTCTCAGCCGTTTCGGAGGATATTGATCAATTGAGTTTGGTTAGCGGGCGTCAGTGGAGAGAGGTTCAGAGACTAGCATATGAAAATGATGCCAGAGACACCCCGGCTTCTGCGGAAGCAATGCCTGACTATATAGCTGATAACAATTTTGACTACAGCAAATTCGCTAATACTGATTGGCAGGATGCGCTTACTCAGAAAGGCCATGTCAAAAGTGTTAGTGTAGGCGTGAGTGGCGGCGGAAAGATGTCTAACTACAGAGCCTCGGTTCAGTACCAGGACATTAAGGGGGTCATGTTGGATACTGATCAGAAGAAATACAACTTCCGTTTGCGAGGCTCCTTCGGCTCAGACAAACTGAGGTTTACTCCGACAGTCTCGTATACTTTCCGTAAAGGAAATCAGGAAACATACCGTTACGGCGAGGCGCGGAAACTGTCACCATTAATGCCTATTTACGATGATAGTCGCCCAAGTGGATACGGGTTCATGGATAGCGAGTCGGGTTATAATGATTTTGTGGCACTTTCAAATGTTGTCGGGGAAGCCGAACTAAAAAAGAATCAGTATGAGGACCATAAGGTAGTAACCAACATCGGTATGGTTTACAACCCGATCAAGGACTTGACTATATCGTCTAATTTTGGTGTTGAAAACAGGATTACTTTCTGGAAACAGTACGCTCCCCAATATCAACTTGGAAAGCAAGAAAGGAACTTGTTTGCCTATCTGACAGAGAAGGCTCAGTATGAAAGAAATATTAACGCTGATGCGTTTGTGACCTACAAAAAAAGCTTTGGGGATCATAACCTTAAGCTTATGGCGGGTGCTACTTATTTTGATCGCTACCGTAGGGCTATAAATGTGCATGCTCAAGGTAAAAACTCTGAGGATGAGCCGGCTGGATTTGTTGATCCTCTCTTTCAGCTTTTACAGCCAACGCTAAGTTCAGCGGGTAGTGACGCTACGTATTCCGCCAGCGGAGGATATGATAAATTAGTACGGGTTGGTTTGATTAGCCGTTTTAATTACGATTATAAAGGTCGCTACTTGCTTCAGGCTACGATAAGAAGAGATGCGTCTTCTAAATTCGGACGTGACACTCGCTGGGGTAATTTCCCTTCTGTCTCCGCAGGATGGAAAATCAGCGAGGAAGAATTTTTCCAGCCAGCATCTAAGTACTTGAACTTCTTGAAACTTAGAGCCAGTTATGGTTTGTTGGGACGTGAAAAGACACTCGGTCTTTACACCAAGCAAGCTCTTGTTTATTCGGGATATAGCCATCCATTTGGAACGGGTGAAGTGGTTTCTTCAGGATCATTTACTTTCGATTTGGAAAACCTCGAGTATCGTTGGGAGAAGTCAATCTCAAAGAATATCGGTATCGACTTTGAGTCGCTTGAAGGCCAACTCTATGGCGAGATCAACTACTATAACAATGATACGGAAGATTTGCTTGCCCGTCGTGGGGTTCCCAGCTCAGCGGGTATTAACGATCCTATTGTGAATGTAGCCTCCTTGACTAATAAAGGTTGGGAATTTGAATTGGGTTATCGCAAAACGGCAGGCGATTTTACTTTTGACGTGAAAGGAAACCTGTCTTTCAATAGAAGTGAAATAACGAAGCTTACCAAAGATGATGAACAGATGTTCTTCTCGACAGGAACAGTGACTGAGTCTGGTTATTCGATTGGACATTTCTACTTGATACAAGCTGATGGTATTTTCCAAAACCAGCAAGAGATTGATAACCATAAAGCAACCTTGGAGGGTGGCCAAGAGAAAGTGATCCAGCCACTCGCCAAGCCTGGTGATGTTCGTTTCGTCGATAAGAATAATGATGGGATTATCAATGCGGATGACCGCGAATACCTTGGTCGTTCGGAGCCTGGTTTTGTATATGGTTTATCAGCTGAGGTCGGGTACAAAGGATTTGACCTTTCGGTGTTGTTTTATGGCGAAGAAGACCGTCAACTTATCAATTTTGACCGTCAGGGATTGGAAAAATCTACTCCCGACAGGAACTATTCTACAGACCTTTTGGACGCTTGGAGTCCAAGCAATACGGGGTCGAGCGTTCCGCGTCTTACCAAAATTGATCTTAACAACAATAACAGACTTTCCTCTCGCTGGCTTGAAGACGCTTCGTTCCTGCGTGTGAAAAATATTCGTTTAGGTTATTCAGTGCCTAAGTCTGTACTTAACAAGGTTAATGTTCAGAAGCTAAGGGTTTATGTAAGTGGCGAGAACCTATTTACATTCACTGACTTTACAGGGGTTGACCCAGAGGCTCCAATTGGCCTTGATCAGGTTGGAGGTAGTGGCTATCGCTACCCTGTTGTTAAAAAAGCCGTTATCGGTTTGCAGTTGACATTCTAAAAGCGGAGAAAACATGATTGGAAATAAATTCAAAAAATATATCCTGGCGCTAATAGCCATGTCAGGGATTGCTTTTAGCTCTTGCGAGGATTTGTTGGAGCAGACAAGCCCAGATACACTCACGACAGACAACTATTGGAGAACGCCTGATGATGTCAGACGGTTTGCCGTAGCCGTATATGATCAGCTTAGCTATTTTACTTGGAAGTTTGGCGAGGTGGAATTCGTGTGTGAGAACCTTAGAGGCGATGACCTTGTGGCCGCTCCTGGAGCTACTCAATATGGGTACTTGGGGCGTGTGGTCAACTTTACCAATAACGATGAGTGGAGCCCGAGAAACATCTGGTATAAAAATTATAACATGATCCATTTGTCAAATCAGGCATTGGCAAATATGGGGAGGGTTTCAGGGCTTTCTGATGCCGATAAGGCGAAATTTGAAGCAGAGTTTCGTTTTCTTAAAGCTTACGCTCATTTCGATATCTGGAAAAATTTTCATGGAGTCATTATCAGGGACGAAGTGGTGAGTAACGGAGAGCAGATTGATAAGGCCTTGGCTACAGAAGCTGAAATTGACGAATACTTCGTAAGGGAATTCACCGCCGCCGCAAATGGCTTGCCTGCAAAGTGGGATGACAACAATTATGGAAGAGCTACCTCAGGTGCTGCTTGGGCCTATCTTGGAAAGTTCCACCTCTATCGTAAACAATGGGCTGAAGCTACAGCGGCTTTTGCTAAAGTGACGGGCTATGGTCTGGAAGACAATTTTAGGAGCTTGTTTAATGGTACGAATGAGCAGAATAAAGAGTCGATTTTTGTATCGAAGTTCTCAATAGATGCAAATACAAGTCAGCATTCAAACTTGGGCCTAGCTTTGGTTCCAGGGGAAAAGAATGGTTGGAATCTAGTGAGAGTGTCAGAGTTTGCGACCAATAGTTATGAGGCAAATGATATCAGAAAAGATGCGTCGGTCTTGTTAGATGGAGGTACTTTGGAGGGTGAGACGGTTGACTTCGATGATGAAAATATGAGAATGCTTGCTAAGTATGTCGAGAGTATGGATATCGTCAACACAGGTAAGAGTGGGACTGATTATATCTTGATGCGTTATGCGGATGTTCTTTTGATGAATGCGGAAGCGTTGAATGAGCAAAATCAGACAGGTCCGGCTTTGGCGGCCCTTAACCAAGTTCGTTCACGAGCTGGTCTTGGTAACTTCAGCGGGGCTCAGGCCGAAATAAGAACTGAGATTAAGAAACAGCGTATGCTGGAGCTCCTTGGGGAAGGTCATCGTTTCTATGATCTTGTACGTTGGGGAAATCCTAAACAAGCGTTGTCTGTAGAGGGAGGTCACCCTGGTGCAGTAAATTTTGAAGAAGGAAAGCATAATTACTTCCCAATACCTGCGGTAGAGTATGATGAAAACAATTTGGTTGATCCAACTCCCAAATTCTAAAAACCCTTGACATCTCGAAAGCCTGGCGGTAACTTTATACGGTCAGGCTTTCTTTTTTGTTGGCGACGGTTTTTTCGCCTTCCGAAACGGGTACGCCGACTTGTTACAGCTTTTTCACTACAAAACAGTTCTCATGTTACGTTGCAAATACTTGCTGTTGCTTGCGTTGGTCAGTTGCTTTGCCTGCGGACCTAACCGCGAGCCACACGACTGGGAAGACCCTTCGGTTATCCAGGTCAATAAACTCCCGGCCCGGGCGACGTTTTTCTCGTTCGAGTCTGAGGAACTTGCGGTGGGCGCCGAGCCTTCAAAATCGAAATATTACCGTTCGCTTAACGGAACCTGGAAATTCAACTGGGTAAGAAAGCCGGCTGATCGTCCGGTGGATTTTTATAAGGAAGGCTACGACCTGTCGCGCTGGAAAGACATCGACGTGCCGTCGAACTGGGAGCTCAAGGGCTACGGCGTTCCGCATTATCTTGATGTGGAGTACCCTTTCAAGCCCGAGCCTCCTTATATTCCCAATGACTACAATCCGGTAGGCTCTTACGTTCGTGAGTTCGAAGCGCCGGAAGGTTGGGACGGACGCCGTACCGTTATTCATTTCGGGGCGGTAAAGTCCGCTTTTTATGTTTGGCTCAACGGCGAGAAAATTGGCTATAGCCAGGGCTCAAAGCTTCCGGGGGAATTTGATATTACGGACAAGATCCGTAAAGGGAAAAACAAGCTTGCCCTGGAGGTATACCGTTGGAGCGACGGCAGTTATCTGGAAGATCAGGATTTCTGGCGTGTCAGCGGTATCGAGCGCGATGTTTATCTGTATTCGCAACCCGCAGTTCGGGTTGATGACTTTTTCGTGACTTCCAATCTGGATGAGAATTACCGGCACGGTAAATTCAATCTCGATATCCGGATGGTAAACGCTTCGGGGTCGAAAGCCAATGGGCAGGTCGAAGCCATTTTGCTGAAAGGTTATGACGAGGTTTTTAAGCTCAAAAAAGATATCGGCGAATTCGCTTCGGGAGACACTTTGGACGTCAACTTCCAGAAATTGGTGGAAGACCCTGCGCAGTGGACAGCAGAGACCCCCGATCTGTATACGCTTTTGGTAAACGTAAAAGACGGAAAAGGAAACGTGACGGGATCGTTTACGCAAGACGTAGGTTTCCGGACTGTAGAGACCAAGGGCGGGCAGTTTTTGGTTAACGGAAAGGCCGTCTATATCCGTGGCGTAAACCGTCACGAACATGATCCTGTGAACGGTCACGTGGTCGACGAGGCTTCGATGATCGAGGACATCCGCCTGATGAAGGCTTATAATATTAACTCTGTTCGCCTGAGTCATTATCCGAACGACCCGAAATGGTACAGCCTCTGTAACCGCTACGGTTTGTACGTGATCGACGAGGCGAACGTGGAATCGCACGGTTGGCATATCGGCGACACCACTAAGACTTTGGCCAATAACCCGGATTGGGAACTTGCGCATGTGGATCGTGTGATCCGGATGGTGGAACGCGACAAAAACCAGCCGTGTATCGTCACTTGGTCTTTGGGCAACGAAGCCGGAATGGGACACAACTTCCGCCAAGGATACCTTTGGGCCAAGAACCGTGACAAAACCCGTCCGGTACAGTACGAGATGGCGCAATACACCAACTACTCCGACATCCGTGCCCCGATGTATTACACGGCGGCCAAGATGGAGCGTTATGTTCAGAAATATCAAGACAGGCCGTTGATCCTTTGCGAATACGCTCACGCCATGGGTAACAGCGTAGGTAATTTGCAGGATTATTGGGATGTTTTCGAAAAATACCCGCAGCTTCAAGGCGGTTTTATTTGGGATTGGGTAGACCAAGGACTGCTTAAGAAAAACGTACGCGGTAAGGAATATTGGGCTTACGGTGGCGACTTCAAACACGGCGAAGTGGATAACGACACCACCTTCTGCCTCAACGGCTTGGTATTGGCCGACCGTACGCCGAAACCGCATATCAACGAGGTGAAAAAGGTTTACCAACCGATAAAGGTAATTCCTGAAAACATACGCAACGGAAAGATGAAAGTGATCAACAAACACGCTTTCCGCAATCTTTCCGAATTCGCCGGCAAATATGAGCTGATGGCCGACGGAAAAATCATCCGTAAAGGCGAGCTAAAAGATATTGATTTGGCGCCGGGCGATACCGCCGATTTTAAGGTACCGGTAGTTTACGGAGCGAAGCCGGGAACGGAGTACTTCCTGAAAGTCTCGTATTTCACCAAAACGGAGCGGAACCTTGTTCCCGAAAACCACCTGGTGGCATGGGACCAATACCAGCTTCCGATTAAGTCGGGCAAAATCTATATCGACCGTGAGTCGCTTCCTGTGATCACTTATGATGATATGTCCGCCGAATTTAAAATCCAGACGGAAAACTTCAGCCTTGCGTTCAATAAAACAGACGGTAGCCTGAGCTCATATATTTACGAGAACAGGGAACTGATCCGCAGGGGCTTAAAACCGAATTTTTGGCGCGCTCCGAACGACAACGAACTCGGAAACGGAATGCCGGCTCGCACTTCCGTATGGAAAAGGGCCTCGGATTCGCTTCGTTTGATCAAGTTTGACCATGCCCGCCCGGAAAAGAATGTCGTGACCGTGGACGTGACTTATAACTGTGGCGGGATTGCGCATCAGTTCGTAAAATACACCGTCTACGGAAACGGGACTGTGGATGTTGAGACAAAGCTCGAACCGCTCAAAGATTCCCTGCCAGAAATGCCTCGTTGGGGAATGGTGATGCATCTGCGTGAGCCGTTTGACCATGTGAAATGGTTCGGTCGCGGTCCGCACGAAAGTTACCGTGACCGTAAGACCAGCGCCGAAATCGGCTTGTTCGAAGGATCCGTTTGGGACCAGTATTTCCCTTATCCGCGTCCTCAGGAATACGGCAACAAGACCGACGTTCGCTGGATGAACGTGTATAACAAAGACCGCGGAACCGGCCTGCTCGTGACCGGCGATCCTATCCTCAACGCCAACGTGCACCGTCATGATCTGAAAGCCATCGACCACCCGGGAGCGGGGCATAAAAACCGTCACAGCATCGACGTGAAACCGAAGATGTACTCTGCCCTGTATCTGGACTTTGAGCATACCGGAGTTGGCGGAGACAATAGCTGGGGAGCCAAGGCTTTGGAAAAATATACGCTTTATCCGAAACGGATGAAATTCCAGTTCAGCTTGTCGCCGGTAAACGTGAATAAGCAGAACGTGGTACAATTGAGCAAAAAGCGGATCCGGAAATCCGACACTCCGACTTAATTAAAAATATAAAGAAAAATAGATCGGAAAAGCTCGGGGCGTTAATGCGTTTCGAGCTTTTCTTTAAAATAAAATATATATGGCGGATTTAGATTTTGAACGACTTCTCAAGTCATATGATTTGGGAGTATTTATAAACGCCAAAAGGCTGTCTTCCGGTTTCGCAAATGAAAATTACCGGTTGGAAACCGATAAGGGAGTTTTTCTGGCGAGGCTTTGCAAACAGCAACCACTCGAAAATATCGAATACGAACTTTGGGTTTTAAAAGGCCTTAAAAGCCTTGATTTCCCAGCCGCTTATCCTATCGCCAGAAAAGACGGATCGTTAATTTCGGATTCATCCGCTGGGTATTTCGTTTTTTACGATTTTATATCGGGATCGGAACCTGAAGCGAATATCGAAACCGCAAAAGAGATAGGAAACGCTTCCGCGAAAATCGGGTTGTTTCCCAATCCGGAAGAGAAGATAAAACAGAATTATCTCGACTGGGAATGCTGTGAGCAGGTACTGGCCAGAATTCCGGAGTCCAAAAACCCAAAGCCGGATATATTCGATTTCTATATTGAACAAACGGAAAAACTCAGGGAGGCATATCACGCCGATTTACCGAAAGGCTTGGTACATGGCGATATTTTTACGGATAATACCCTTTTTAACGGAAATAAACTTAGCGCTATTATCGACTTTGAAGAGGCTTGTTATGAGAATCTTCTTTTTGAAGTCGGCGTGGCTATAAATGGATTCTGTTTTAAGGAAAATAGGCTCTCTTCCGAATTGCTTGATTCTTATTTGAATGAATACCAAAAGATAAGACCGTTAAGTTCCGAAGAATTAAAATGGCTACCGGATTATATCAAAAGAGGTGCTCATGCCATGCTGACTTGGCATTTGCAAAACGATCTTGTAGACGTTCCGAACGAAAGGCAGGAATCAAGAGTAAGGGAGCTTTGCGATAGGATAAATCTGTTGGAGTCGGACCTTCAAGAAATTATATTATAAAAAGATTCAGGAAAAGGGGATAGGTGATTCTATTTCCTTTTCTTCTTTTTTGTTCTTACCACTGTCGGTCCCGCCGAGGCTACAGGCTGTTGCTTTTTAGCGTCGAGAAGGGCTTCCATATTCGCGATCGAAGGATCGAAATATTGAATTTTCTGTAAATGCGTAAACCCTTGTTCCGACGCCATTCCTTTGAGTTTTTCTTTGCTTGGAATCTCAAGCTTTGTCGCTTGTAGGTCTAGGCTTTTATGGTCCTCTTCCGTCAGTCCTTCGAATTTTCGGAAAAGGTGTACGACTTGTGCCATAAGTTCGCAGATATCACCGATGGTTCCGTCCCAAAATTCCTCCATCTCGTCGGCGTAGTCGTCGATGGCTTCGGGGTTCGAGAACTGGCTTCGGAAAATGTCGACCATATTTTCAGAAGGCGCTTCTCCCCATATTACACCGATCTTGCCAAGCAAATTCACCAAGAGCATTTGCAGGAAAAACCGGTTGTCATGCGAAGCCAGGTTGACCAAAAAGTTCAGTAGGTGCCAAGTGTTGTAATACAGTTCGTTTGTCCGGACTTGGGTGATCATGATTCCGTAAATCTTCGAAACCATTTTCAGCGAGGTGCCAAAGAGTATCTGGTCGTGTTTCGACATTTCGGGAACCTCCCTGAGTTTGGGCGGAAGCAAATCCGAAAACTGGTATTCGGAAACGTCGGGTACGCTCATCTTTAGGAGTTTCGGGTACATTTCTTCCACAAATTTCCAGTCGCTACGTTGTTGGCCTCTTACTCTGGTTAGTAGGAAGTGGTGGTTCAGTTCCAAGTCCAAAGCCTGGGAGCTTTTGTTAGAGGTGGCTTGGTGTTCGGCCATTTTTTCTTTCGAAACATAGGCGATCATATCGATCTCGAAACTCAACATGCGCTGAAGGTCGTGCAGTGACAGTTCGCGCATCGAAGCGATTCCCAGCCTTGCGGGCAAATCCATAAACTTGACTTCCTCTTCCAAGATGGATTCGTCGAAGAAATCCTCTACGGCCACTTTCGGGGCTTTCTTTTTCTTCTTCTTTTTCTTTTTGGCTCCGCCTTCTTCTTTCTCGTCCAGGTTAAGGGCTTCTATTGGGGCTTCAATCGCTTGGGCTCCGGGTGGGATTTCTTCGACAGTTGGGCTTGTCGGTTCGGCCTCGGCCTGAGGTAAATCTTCGGGGGCAATGGTTAGCGTAAAGGGAAATTTTGCTTTACGCAACCATGCGTTTGCTTGACCGATTAGTGAAGGCGTTTCTGCGTCGGGGTTGGTGGCTTGAAACACGCCGGGCGATACTTCTTCGAAAAAAATACGGGTGCCTTTTTTTGATCTGGAAAAGTGCATCTTCGTGATATGCAACTCCACTTCTTCTCGCTTTCTGAAGTACTGGACGGAGTCGATATCAATAGTCAGGTGCGGGTAGCTTGACGTAACCGGGACAAGTATGGCTTTGCGGATATTCGTTCTGACAAAGCGCTTTTTCTGGCCGGGCGGAGGTGTTCTTTTGTTTCCGTACCATTCCCTTGCACCTACGGTCATACGGGCGCATTGGATCGGCTCCGGATTTTGGATAGGAGGCAATCGGCTTATCCCTTTCGACTTCTCGGGAGTCGATTCTTTTCTTTTTCGGGTGATTTTGCTGAACAAGGCTGGTCAAAGTATTCCGGCTAAATCCAATCGGCCAATGTTCATGCCTTGTTTTACAAAAAAACCGCAACGATTTGTTGCGGTTAGTGTCTATTTTGTTCCAAAAAAACTTTTAGAAACGGAACAAACGCACGGCTTGGTCCCATGGAATACCCGCTAGGATAAACACCAAGGCAACGGTATAGAGAATAGCCGAGAGTTTAAATTTTTTGACATCGCTTCTTACCTTCTTAATCCTGATTCGGGCCACTTGCGCCATGATCGAGGCGAGAATCATAATTGTCGAGTGCTCTACTGCCCAAAATCTGAGGTTGGCGTTTTTCATCGCGGCGCCAAAATCGGCCAAAGCCGTTTTGGTAAGAGGGCTGTACCCGAAATAAAGTACGATTCCGACTACGGCGTTAAGCAATACAAAGCCTACCCAAGCGGCGGCCAAAGCGTTGTCGGCTTTACCGTATCCTTTTTTGCTGAACCAACCCGAATATGATTTGACTATGACAATAAGGCCTAAAGCGAGAACTATCCAGCGCACCCAGGAGTGAGTATAAAGAAGAAATTGATACATAGTTAAATGTTAAGTTGAAAATTGATGATAGGGAATTGCTTTATGGCAAATATAAGGGATCGGTTTTTAGCGGCGTTGTGTTTCTATAAATATTCGACAGCTTTGGTTACGAATGTCTATTGAACGTGTGTGCGGATGTTCGGGAGTTTCATATGAGGGCAATATTTGGTAATATTGTTTGCGCTTGATGCACTGCGCTGAGTGAGTTGACGGGAATTTCTTTTGTCGCAAGTAGCCTTTTGCCTTGACGACTAAAGGGCACAGAGCCCTTCGGGGCCGATAACAAAATTTTTTCTTATGGAAGATTTGACTAGACCTACCCAAAGGCCGAAGGCATTCCACATTATGTCGAAGCCGATGGGGCCTATATGCAATCTGGATTGCACTTATTGTTACTATCTGGAGAAAGAGAACCTTTATAGCAAGACGGACAAATTCAGGATGTCCGGGCCCGTGCTGGAAGAATATATAAGACAGAATATCGAGTCACAGGAGGTTCCGGTTGTAGAGTTTGCCTGGCAGGGCGGTGAGCCTACGTTGCTGGGTGTCGATTATTTCCGCAAAGTGGTGGAACTTCAGAAAAAGTACGCCAACGGAAAACAGATCACCAACGCTTTCCAGACCAACGGCACGCTTTTGAATGACGAGTGGGGAGAATTCTTCGCTAAAGAGCAATTCCTTATCGGACTTTCTGTGGACGGACCGGAGGAACTTCATGATCCTTTCCGCTATAACAAAGGTGGCAAGGGAAGTTTCGAGCAAGTGATGCGTGGTCTTGGCTATTTGAAAAAACACGGGGCGGAGTTCAATACGCTGACCGTGGTAAACTCGTTGAACCAAGAGCATCCGCTGAAGGTATATAACTTCCTGAAGGAAATCGGCAGTACGTTTATGCAATTTATTCCTATTGTGGAACGAATAGCGGATGACGCCGAAGTGGATCTTCAACTTGTGAATCCGACTTACAAAGGTGGCGCCCGTGTGGCCGAATGGTCGGTTGACGGGAAGCAGTATGGCGTTTTTCTCTCGAAAATCTTCGACGAATGGGTGCGTAAGGATGTCGGAAAACATTTCGTACAGATTGTGGACATCGCCTTGTCGGGGTGGTTGGGCATGGAACCGCCGTTGTGCATATTCAAAAAGGATTGTGGAGAGGCACTGGTAATGGAACACAACGGAGACGTTTATTCTTGTGACCACTTCGTTTATCCGGAATACAAGCTTGGAAATATCCTCGAAAGACCTCTGCACTCGATGGTTTGGTCAAAACCTCAGAAACGTTTCGGCGAAGATAAAAGCGCTACGCTTACCCGCCAGTGCCAAGACTGCGAAGTACGGTTTGTATGTAACGGGGGATGTCCGAAAAACCGTGTCGGGAAATCTATCCATGACGAATTCGGGCAGAATTACCTTTGCGAAGGATATTACCATTTCTTCAAGCATATCGATCCGTATATGCGTTTTATGGCGAACGAACTTCGTAACGAACGTCCGCCGGCAAACGTGATGGAATGGGTAAGGGCCCAAGACCAATCGAACACCACTTTTATCCCGCCAAAACCGAAGCAGGAGGGACAAGCCAGAGCGATCGGCCGTAACAGTAGCTGTCCGTGCGGTAGCGGAAAACGCTATAAGCGTTGTTGCGGAAAAAAATAATTCGGAGATAATTCCATTGAATAAAAGAAGCCGGTAATGATACACTTGATGTCATTACCGGCTTTCTATTTTTATTAGGATGTTTTATTCACCCTAAAAGAATTAAGGATAGAAATAGATTGACTGCCACGTGATCCTGTCGGCGCTGTTATCGGCGCTTATCCAATCGAAATTAAAGACGTATGCGTTGCTGTAAGCTCGACGAGAAGCGAATTTTACGGTAAAGAATTTCCCGAGGAATTGATTGAGAAATGGAGCGATTGCGGCAAGGTTTTCTTCGGAGAAGCTATGGCCACCTGTCGGAAGAACTCTAGCCCTGCTTGTTGCCGCATCCGATTGTACGGCAATCGGGAGGGTCTCGAAGCGTGACTCCCCGGCATCGTTACGTAACATCAATGCCAATAGGCCTTCGCCTGTTTGGAAGTTCCAGAGTATTCTGAGAATCACGTATTCAGGAATTTGCTCAACCTTATCGAAAGATTGGGTGAACTCGCCGGTGGCCCGGTCAACCAATATAATGGACTGAAACGCAGAGGTGACGGCCATACTGGTTACATCCGAAAGACTGGCGAAGAATGAAGGATCGAAATCCCCGAATGACCCGACATCATACCCTTGGAACGGATTCGAATAGAAACCGTACGGAACATAATGGGCGCTTATCATCTGGCCGATTTCTTGGCCTTCCGGGCTCTTGATATTTAGTGTCGTAGCGGTCAGGTCATCACTGCCGATAAGGGTTCCGGCCGGCAATACGCCACCGCCGGGAAGTTGGGCGTCGGCCATTGTCACCAAGCCTTCCGTGGTCAAAGCGTATGGGACATTTGTTTTTTGCCCGGTGGTTTTGCCCTCTGTGACAGTTTCCAAAGTTAGCAACCTGACCAACGTATTGGTTTGAACATCAAAAGTGTTTTCGCCTATGGTCATGTACGTGAAATAGGGAAGGCCTTCGAGGTATTTGGCGTATTCGATACGCTTGCTCATCAATTGCCAATCCTGCTCCGTGGCCGGTATCATTTCTATCTGCGTCGGGTTGTTCTGGCTATCGGATTTGCTCCTAACCATAACCTTGTTGTCTTCCACGCTGTCGAAATAGAATTCGAATTCAGCACCGAAGGTACTTTGCCCGAGTTCGTAAAGTTCGTGGAATACCGTATGCGTTTCGAAAACGAGTTCGGGCAATTGCGAACTGCCCACACGGTAATGAGACTCTTTGCCTTGCTCGTAGCCGTTGATGTCGGCGGTGAGTTCCACAAGGCCGTCGGCTTTGAATTTTACCAACACCGTAAACGCTCCGTAACCCGGTGCGGGCGAGTAAACCATCTTCCAGCCTTTGTCAGGCTTTTGCAACACGCCGTTGTACTCGGCGATCAGGTTGGCGATTCTTGTTTCGGGGGCCTCGTCAAAGATTTCGGCGTCCTCGTCCTGGCAGGAAAAGGCGACGAAAGCCAAGAGTAACAGCCATATATTTATATGTTTTCTCATCTGCTTCAGTTTAGTTTGATTGAGAAGTTCCCGTTATTTTTGCCCAAGCGTTAGCTTGTAGGTTCTCGAGGTCGATATTGAGTTTTTCGCGATAGTATTTCACGGCGGACTCATATTTTTCCTTGATCGTGAGCTTTCCTTTGATAATATCGGGATCCGTTTCTCCGGTAATATCGATGTACTTGGCGTTGAACCCATCGGCTCCCATGGTGAGGATATGCGCTACCAGTTCTGCGAAATCCTCATTGGGATTATTGGAAGCGTAAGGTGTCACAAAGCCCAGTTTCAGCATTTCCTCGTCGGTTTTGATAGTCCAGGCCGGACCGCTGTAATCCCCTTCGGAAATCTTCTGGTAGCCGTTAGGCAAATCGTAATTCTGGTGGATTATATGCGTGAATTCGTGTTGCATCACATGCAATTGGCGACGTATCCAGCTAGTGTTGTTCAAATTGAAGTTATTCACTTCGGTCAGGGTAATCCTAACGCCTGCGTCGGCGGTACCGAGCGTCACGGTTCCGTCTTGGTTATACATCGGCGAACCGATCAAGACGATTTCGGCCGGATAATGCTTATGGATAAGCTCGTTGCTTCCGGCATCGGTTTGGTAAAACGGCCCGGCCCAATAGTCGCGCACAAACGTCATGTACGGTCCTACGATATCCTTGTCCGGCGGGGTGACTCTCTTCGAATCGTCAACGTAGCGGTCAACGAACTTGTAGCGCACCATGCAATTGTGTTTTTGCTGGAACTCCGCAAAGAGAAACTTGTCAAGATTGGTTACCGGAGCTGTTTGGGTCGGTAGGTCGCCTAATGTAATGGATTCGTCTTCATAGCAACCTTGTAATCCGATTAAAATCGGGACCAACAGGAGCGGTAGCCTTTTTATATGTTTCGATATTTTTTTCATTGTAGAAAATTGTCTCGTTAGAAATAGAAACGCATTACCTTGGGTTGGCAGGAAGCCCTAAAGCTGTCGCGGGTTTCGGAATCTGCACCACTCTGCGGGGATCGTCGGGAGCGAGTACTAAAGGCGCTTCTCCGCTTACGGCAGTGTTGTGCGATACGGGGATTCCGTAGCGGAGCACATCCCACCAGCGTTGACCTTCTTGTACAAACTCTTTCCTTTTTTCGCCGATCGTAAGACCCAACATCAAGTTTGCCATTTCGCCGTTGAGTTTTGCTGTGTCCGCGGCCGTTGGGATATAGTCGGGTTCGAAGCCTTCGTCGGCAATAACGGTGTTCCAAAGATCGGAGATCGCAAGCTTGCCGGCCCCTTTGTAGCGTTTTGCGATAAAGGCGTTCATGTCGTTAACAGCCACGGCAAGGTACACGGTGTCTTTTGTGATGCCTGTGATATGGCTCATAGCCTCCATACGGTTGAACACTACTTCTTCCCCTCTCAACTCAACTTGCGCTGTGGTGGGTAGACCAGTCTCAGAGGCTAGATTTTCCTTTTCGAATAAATACTCGTATTTGGGAAAACGAACACCAGCTCCAGAGGCCAAGGAGAAGTATAATTCCAATCTGGAATCCGTACCGCCCGTAGGGCCTCCGCCCAAAAATATATCGTTGAATAACGGGGTAGAAAGCCCGTATCCGTGTCTGGATTGGTATAGGTAGACGGTATGCTTGTAGACAAGCAGAAGGTTTGCAGGTTCGTCAGGTGACGTATACAGTTGCGTGAGGTGTGTACCTCCCTGTTGATCATCGATGATCTTTGGGTAGTCCCGAATCATGCTGCTTGGGTCTTGGCCAAGAACAGTATTAGCATGTTGTACCGACTTTGCCAAATCCCCCATAAACAGATAAAATCTGCTTGCGAAAGCGTGAGCGGCCGCGGCAGTGAAGTGATATTTGCCCGTGCCTTTATAAAACTCGTCACGTATCAAAGGTATCCCTTCTTCCAAGTCTTGGGAGATCTTCTCGTAAACGCCAGCGACGGTACCTCGATCATAATTCTTGATGAGCTCTCGTTCCGGTTCCGTTACGTAAGGAATTCCGAGATCGGAGGCCGAAGTCTGGCTATTGTAAGTTTTGGCGAATATCGAGACCAACAGAAAGTGATGGTAAGCTCGAGTAACCAAAGCCTCACCGCGGATAGCGTTCCGTTTTTCCTCGTTTCCGGGAAGGTTGTCTATAACCGCAAGCACCTCGTTAGCGTGGGCGATGGCCGTATAGGTCTGGTTCCAGAAATATTCCGGAGAGTCCTGTCCGTCAGTCGAGCCGTCTTGCCAACGGTAGGCGTCGTCCACCACGTCTTCAATACCGATGCCTTGAACTCTGTCGGCGTTGTCACTCATCCATTCCGTGAACAGGTAAGCGCCTTGCGAGTAAGCGCTGGCGGTTAGCTCGGCGGCTTTGTCCAGATCGTTGATTTCGACACGGTTGTCGGGGACTTCGTCCAAAAAGCTGGAGCAGGCCCCGAGTCCGGCCAAAAGCATTCCGGTAATTATATATTTTATTTTCTTCATGATATTGGTCGTCTAGGGCTTATCAGAATCCGAAATTCACACTCATGGTATACATGGTCGGGACGGGCAGTGCCACACCGCCTGAGTTGAAGAATTCGGGATCTTGTCCGTTTAGCTTGTCATCCGAATACAGAAGCGCCAAGTTGTTGCCTTGCAATGAGATTTTTCCTGTGCGCAATCCGAGTCTTTCCAGTAGGGCTGGGGATAAAGTGTAGGAGACGGTCACGTTTTTGAGTCGAACAAAAGAACCGTCGGCGACACGGATGTCCGACTTGTTATAGAGCTGGAATGGGTTGACGCCGGCATTGCCGATATTCAGATCCGTTCGTCGGTCTACGATTGCGGGAATATCGGTGACGGCCTCGTCGCCAGGAAGTGCCCAGCGGTCTGCGAATTCTTTTGGCAAGGCGCTGAAATCATCGAATGAACGGGGATAAAGGTCATTCAGCCTGATTTTGTTGCCGTATCTGTAAGTGATATTGACCATGAGGCTGAAGCGTCCGTAGCGGAAGCTGTTTACCCAACCTCCGTTGGCGATCGGGTCTACTGAGCCTTCGTAAGTCAGTTCTTGGAATTCGTCGATGCGATCTTGCAGATAAATTTCCTGGACTACTTTTCCTTCCGCCCCGTAGAAAGTTGGAATGCCTTGGTTGTTTAGCCCTGCGTAGCGGACGGAGTAAAGTCCGCGACGAGCTTTGCCCAGCATGGCATCGCCTTCAGCTTTTACCGCTGAAGCGATTGTAGGCGCAAGGTCGAGACTAGTGATTTCGTTTTTGTTATAACCCCAAGTCACGCTGGTGGCCCAAGAAAAATCGCCGATTTCAAGTGGCGTGGCATTCAGCGTAAGCTCAATACCGTGCGAATCCATATCGAATCGGTTTCCGAGTTTGTTGCCTTGTCCGCCGATACCTGAAGTTTCGACATAGCCGATCAGATCATGTGAACGGCGCTGGTAAAACTCCACTCCACCGCCGATTCGGCCTTGGAACAGGTCGAACTCCACGCCGGCGTTGAATTCGTTGAGTTTTTCCCAAGTAAGATCTTCATTCGCCAGATTCTGGATTGCGAGAACGGTTTCCCGGTCGCCGATTGTCGGGCGTTGCGGTACTACGCCTCTTGTGTCAAGCTCGGCGGCTGTGAGAGGCCCCATACTTCCGGAAAGTCCGTAAGTGGCTTTTACTTTCAGCCTGTCGATCCAATCGACGGACTCCATGAATCCTTCTTCGGAAATGTTCCAGGCGCCACTGACATTCCAAGTGGGGAAGAAACGGGACTTGTTGGTTTTTCCCAATTGGTTTGACCCGTCGTAGCGTGTGGTGAAGTTGAGCATGTATTTTTGGCGGAAAGTATATCCGGCCGAGAAGAACAAGCCCATAAAACGGTCGCGGAACTCGCGCATGTCAAAGTAATCGTTTCCGTTCAATACATTGGCCCGGATAGCTTGCGGGTTAGTGACAACCACGCCACCGCGTTCGTATTGGAATCCCCATCCGTCAAAACCGCTTTCTTGGCGGTTGGCCAATCGAATTTCTTGCCCGGCGAGGATGGCGAATTCGTGCGCGTCTCCGATCTTTGGATCCCAAGAAATCAGGTTTCTGACATAGTAACTATCCAGAATATTTTCCGAAAGATTGTAGAACCCGCCAGAAGGAAGGATGCTTTGCGGATTGGTATTCGGCTTGTCAGGGTCCGTAAACAGATACTGGTTGGCGTCACTGATTATCTGGGTCGAATTGGCTCTGTAAGCCTCCGCTTGGTTCGATTTATCTTTAATCCGATGCTCCCGGCGAGTCGCCGCCCGACGGTATTGGAGTGTTGAGCTGATTTTCAGGTTGTCAGTAATGGCGTACTTCAAATCCGCTTGGAGCGAGAGGTCCATTACGTCGATTCCCAAATAGTTGTTGTTCAATTCATTGATGATGTTGAAAGGAGCGTAATTGCGCCTGAAATACTCCAACTCTCCATCTGAGTCGTAAGGCCTCATGCTTCTGGCCGTATTTAGGGCGTAACCCAACGGGTTGATGTCGAATTCGCGGGTGAATGTTCCGTCAATGGCGTTGAATTCACGGCTGGTGGTGCCCGGCGCTTTTTGGTCGCGGATGCTTCCGGTAAGGTTTATTCCCACATCGAACTTGTCCGTGACGTTGAAGTCGGCCCTTGTCGAGAGCGTATAGCGTTCCACTTCGTCGGCGACGGTTTGGCCGTTGTCGTTAAGGTAACCGAGCGAGACATAGTAGCGGGATTTTTCGTTGCCCGATGTCAAGCTTACGGAATGCTGTTGCGTAAAGGAATCTTTAAAAAGAAGATCGAACCAATCGGTATTCGCTCCTTCGTATTGGCGCAGGAAATCATTGTTGCCGAGCCCGTCATAATCCCAAGGAATCTGTTTCTTGGCTATCAGATCGTACATTTTTCCGACTACGCCGAAGTTTTTGGCTCTGGCCGCAGTGGTCGCATCGATCCAGCCTTTGTTTACCAAATCACGGTAAACGGACATTTCCTGCTGGGAATTCATGATGTTGAATTGCCCGTAATGAGGCCGGCGACGCAGGGAATAACTTCCCGAATAATTTACGGAAGTCCGTCCGCTCTTGCCTCGTTTGGTCGTTACGGCGATTACGCCGTTCATGGCTCGGGCACCGTAAAGTGCGGTGGCCGATGCGTCTTTCAGAACCTCGAAAGAAGCGATATCGTCGGGGTTCAGGCCCGCGATGCTGGAACTGATCAGCGTGCGCGCGTCGCCGGATGAGAGGTCGTCCGAACTGACTTCCACGATGTCTTCGACCACAACGCCGTCCACAACCCAGAGGGGTTTGTTTGAGCCGTTGAGCGAGGCGTTACCACGGATCAGGATACGAGGTGCGGTACCGAAACTTCCTGAAACATTATCGACGGAAACACCGGCTACTCGGCCTTCGAGCATTCGTGACGCATCGGGTACGCCCTCGATCTTAACGTCTTTCATTGAAACGAAAGCGGCGGCTCCCGTAAACAGCTTTCTGTCCACCTCTTGGAATCCCGTCACAACGACGTCTTTGAGCAACTTCGCTTCGGGTTCCAGCCGGATTGAGAATTCCTTTCCGAACAAGGCCGAAGCCGGGCGGGTTACGTCTTGGTATCCGATGAATTTGAATACGATAATATCAGACCCGGAGGCTTCCAGTGAAAATTCTCCGTTGAGTCCTGTGGCTACGCCTATGCCGGACGATTGGATCGAAACGGTGGCGCCGGGTAGGCCTTCGCCGTTTTCGTCAAGGACTTTACCTCTTACGGTTTTCTTGGTCTGTTGGGGCTTTTCGGATCGTTCCCCATTAGCAAAGGCCATTGGCGGAAAGGCCGGTGCCATACTACAGCCAAGGTAAATACCCGTGCAGAGTAGCCACTTTTTGCTTTTTAAAAAAGATAGTGGTTTTACCATAGTAGCTTTTTTTGTTAGGGTTTCTGTATGAGTTTGAGAGCTTCCGCTACCGATAGGATTTGACCGGCCGGAGTGTCATTTTATTTCTGTTGATGATTTTTCTGGCTTTGTTAAAATGACAATATGTTGTGTTGGTAAAATATAAATTAATATTTAAAATAGAAATAAATATAACATAAACGGAGTTGTTAATTTTTATTCGTAAAAATATAATTGATGGTATAATTATATGAACAAATGATTGATTAGTATCTTTATTAGTTGTTTTAATGACTTATATTCATTTTTTATTTCAAATAAAAGTGTTGACTGTAAAACTAAAAGATATGATTTTGTATTGTTTTTACAATTGATCTATGAGTTGATAAAATGAAATTTAGAGAATGAAAAATAATATAATAAACACCCTTTCGGGTGACGAATATGAAGCGTTATTGAGCCACGAGTGCAAGCTCTCCGCACAGTCTTTGCACCTGCCCGGATCGGATTTTATTGAGCGAGTTTTTATGCCTTCGGATAGAAATATCGGAACCTTGGTGAATCTTAGAAGGCTTTTCGCTCATGGCCATTTGGCGAATACTGGCTATTTGTCGATTCTTCCGGTAGACCAAGGCGTGGAACACTCGGCGGGTGCGTCTTTTGCTCCGAACCCTATGTATTTCGATCCGGAAAATATTTTTAGATTGGCTTTGGAAGCGGGTTGTAATGGCGTGGCGAGTTCTTTGGGTGTATTGTCGGCGGTCGCCAGGAAATATTCGCATAGAATCCCGCTGATTCTCAAACTCAACCATAATGAGTTGCTCAGCTACCCAAACAGGTACGACCAAAAAGTGCTGGCTACGGTAAAGCAAGCGAAGGATATGGGATGTGCTGGCGTAGGCGCAACGGTTTATTTCGGCTCGATAGAGTCGGGGAGGCAAATGCGGGAAGTGTCGGAGTTATTTTCCATGGCCCATGATGAGGGGATGTTTACGATTTTGTGGTGTTACTTGCGTAATGAATCGTTTGGACAATATACCACAGCCGCTGATCTGACCGGGCAAGCCAATCATTTGGGGGCGACCATTGGGGCGGATATAATAAAACAGAAACAGCCGGAAAGAAACGGAGGCTATGAAGAGCTGAATTTTGGAGTTTATGATAAGCGAATGTATTCGGAGCTGTGTACGGAGCATCCGATTGATATGACGCGTTATCAGGTCTTGAATTGTTATTCGGGCCGTGCGGGATTGATTAATTCTGGCGGAGGCTCCGGAAAAACGGACTTGGCCGATGCGGTGCGGACGGCCATAATCAACAAACGTGCGGGAGGAATGGGATTGATCTGTGGACGGAAAGCGTTTCAAAAACCGCTGAAAGAAGGCGTGGAATTATTGAGAATGGTTCAGGAGGTTTATTTAGATCCGGAGATAACGGTTGCGAAATAAGGAGTAAGGTTGTCAAAGCAAAAATCCCGATGCTAACGAATAGCGTCGGGATTTTTTTAGAAATAAAAAAAAGGATAACCATTTGAATGGTTCAGGCCCAAGCACAGACAAAGTACCTAAGACTTAATACCTGAGACCAAATACCATCAATGGTGCTTCACTCTCATATTCACTTCTTGCTTTTTGCCGTCGTTGAAGCGCTTGTGGTATGAGCCCGTAATATATCCTGTCACTCTTCTGAGCGTCATAACGTCATCGCTGCCGCATTCGTGGCATACCAGTTCCGTGCCGTCGGTTTTGTCGGCCTTGTTGCCTATAATTCCTTCGAACCCGCAGTCCAGACATTTGTCTTTCGGGATGTTGGTACAGAAATAATAAAGGCCTCTCTCCATCGCTCCGCTTACAATGTCTTTGTATTGGTCCACGGTAATATCATTACGCAGTTCGATGTAGGTGATGCATCCGCCGGTACAGAGGGCGTGGTATTTCCCCTCGGTCTCGATTTTGTCAAACCAAGGAACCTCCTGCCATACGGGAACGTGGTAAGAATTGGTGATAAATTCTTTGTCCGTAACATCTTCTATTACGCCGTACTGCTTGCGCAACAGTTTCGCGAAGCTATGGCACAGGCTTTCGGCCGGTGTGGCGTACAAACTGATATTGCGTTTTCGCGCTATTCCTTCGCGTTCGCAAATTTTCTTCAGTTCGGAGCAGACTTTGAAGAAGAATGCGTCAGCTTCTTTGTTGACGAAATGGTTATCGCCGAACAACACTTTTGAGGCCTCCGCAACGCCGATAAACCCGAGCGCAAATGTGCCGGTAGCCAATACGTCTCCGATTTTTTTGTCTTCGCTATATTCCTCGTTATGTTTCCAGACTTTATTGAGGTACATAAACGGGGCGGATCCCATCACTTGTTTGGATTGCCATTTGAAGCGAGCCTCCATCATCTCGATGCCTTTGTAAGCCAATTCGGTCACTTTCTCTACGAAAGCTTCCGGCGTTTTTGTCTCCAAAGCGATTTTCGGGAAGTTCAGCGTGACTGGCGAAAGGTTTCCGCGTCCGGTCTTGCCGTTCGATCCGTTTACGTTTGCGCCCAAGCGGGTTCGGCATCCCATCGTAGCTGCGTTTTTGTCCGGATCTATTTCCCCTTTCTCGTCGTAGATGTCGTATACTTCTTGGTTGCAGTTTACGTAGTTCGGGTAAACCCTCTTGATGGAGCATTCGTGGGCCAAGTCCAGCAAGTCGGCATTATTGACTGTGCCGTCTTCCTTTTTATGGTACTGCCAAATCTGTTGCGGGAAGATTGGCGTACTGCGTTTTTCGCCAATTCCGTCAATAGTGGCCTTGAGAATGGAGCGGATGAAAAGTTTTCCAGCCCAAGTTTCGCAACATCCGTAGTTGATGGAGCTGAACGGAAGCTGGTTGCCGGCCCGGCTTTCCAAATGGTTAAGATTATGGATGAATGCTTCGCAAGCCTGTTCCGTTTCCCTTACGGTTCGCAAGTAAGCTTCTCTTACGGAAGCGTTAGCTATTTTTATGTCTTTAGAAATGGCTTCAAGAAGCTGATTGTCAATCTCAGCGTCTCTTGTCGGAGTTTCTATTTCCCGGTATTTTTCAATTTCTGATAAATGACGATCGAAAGACAGTTTGATAAAGTCCTGCATCGCGTAGTCCATCGACTGCACGGAGATTCCTCCAAATTGGCAGTTCGATTGGCACTGAATCACTACTGCGGCTATCGAAAGCGCCGAACTAATGCTTTTCGGCGGTCGCATCGTGCCGTTCGTAGTGTGAATTGGCTTGGAGAGGATGTTGCCCATGTCAAGGAACATGCAGTTCTGTTGTCCCACGGTATAGGCGTTGAAATCGTGAATGTAGATCCATCCCTCGCCATGCAGGCGGGTGTGTTCTTCGGGCAAAAGGTAGTGTTTGGCGTACTCGCGCATAACCTCGCCAGACACACGGGTCATTCTTGCCGTGAAGACCTTCTCAGGCATGTTCGCGTTCTCGTTTTCGAGGTTTTTCAGATTGACCGCCTCGTCCACGTATTTGAGTAGTCCGTCGCGCTGTATTTTGCGTTTGGTCTTGTACTCGATATACTCCCGGGCGATGTCGGGCTCGCCCAAGCGCATAAGCTCGTCTTCCACGCGACGCTCGATTTCGTATATCGAAACATTGGGGCGATCAGCTACGGAAAGGCTAACGTTATCGCTTACAATGCGTGAAATATCGCTGTTTTCGGCTCTTTGGGCATCGATCGACGCGCAGGCCTTGAGTACGGCGTTGAGTATTTTTGTTTTTTCAAACGGCGACTCGGTTCCGTTTCTTTTGGTTATCATTCTTGTCATAGGAAGACTGGATTTGTTTGATGTAAAAAATCCTCAGAACCACGGGGTAAAAGACAGTGTCCGCCCGCCGGACTACGTCTTTTCGGCTCTGTTTTTTACTTCTCGCTTTTGAATTTATGCAGAAAGAAATCTTTTTCATAGGGAAAAAAACGCCCAATGACCAAAGTCATCTTTCGAGAAAATTTTGAAAAAAATTCGCGGTCCAGCTCCAAAGGGTTGAGCGGGGGACGGTTTTGAGAAACGTGTTTGTATCTGAACTTCGAGAAGTATATTTCGTTGAAAAAACGGATGTGTATTATGGATTTAGACCGAAAAAAATAGAAGAATTTATTCTGGATAGTAAACTTCATTATTAAATGAAGACAATTGAGGGAATGACAAAAATATAGCGGAAAAAGTCATGTCCTTTAGTGGAAAACACATTGCGAACGCCCCTTGAATAACCGTCCGCAATGTATTGTTCTATTGAACATATTCAATGTATTTCCGCAATGATTCTAACGGTTTTGGAATTTCTTTTTCTTTAAATTGTTCATTTATTATTTCTCTTATTTCTTCCGAAATTTCTTTGGGTGAAGCCTTGTGTTTGTCACGGTAATCTTTTGGGTTTCCATGTAGAGATTGTTCCAAAAAGTCAGAGAATTCATAGGGATATCGTTTTTCTGATTCTTCGGGTAAGTTGCGGAACAAGATCCGGTAAGCGGCGTCTTTACGCACGTTGGCTGGCATTTGTTCTACGACTTCGAAAAGGTATTCCGTACCGAAGTGTTCGTGAAATTTTTCGTTCCAACGTTTCTCATTGGCGCTTGCGAACCCTCCCGTGTACAACCTTGCGTCCGGATCAATGTCAGTGACCAGAGGGTATTCGTACGTGAGCCAGAATCGTGTGATCCGTTCGAATTTATCAGAGTTGTTTTTGATGAAATCGAGGTTTCTTTTTTCCAGATCAACGCGCTCGGAATCGAAGTGCTGAGTGAGTCTTTTTCTGTTAGGAAAACTAAACGGAGGCTCTCCGTATTTTTTTCGGGTAACAAAACTTGTCTCGTCAATCGCTTCGGTATCTATATCCGAGAACTCGAAAGCATCGAGGCGCATCAGGATTTGTTGTTTGATCTGATTGGTACCGAGCCAAACCACCGGGGCCATATAACCCCGGTCGGCGCCAATGCCCGTGTCCAGGATCGTTCCCGTTTTGCAACCCAAGAAGCCTTTACCGTGATTTTCCCAGGCTTTCAGGCTTCTGGTTTCGTCCTGTTTCTTTTCGAAATTCGAGAGGCAGTAATCCCATAGTTCGGGATGGGCTTTCATTCGTCTGGCAAGATTCAGGGTAGCCTCAATATCGGTCATCGCATCATGCGCTTGGCCTTCGGCGAGATGGTTTAGCTCGTTGATTTTTTCGAGTTTCATGGTCGATTTTCCTTCATCGGTGACCGGCCATTTAATTATGTCGGGACGGAAACTTTTGAAGAAAAGTGCCATAGGCAGGATGTCCGCTCTTCTACAACCGTTTTGCCATTGGTGGGTATAGGGATCAAGCAGGTTTCGGTAAAAGGAAAAACGTAAAAATTCGTCATCGAAGTTCAACGAGTTGTAGCCGATACTTATTGTTCCGCTTTGGTTGACCATCTCGTGGATTCGTTTGATGGCCTCGTATTCGCAAATTGCGCCCTCGTTGTGCGTTTCAAGGTCAATGCCTGTAGTCAAGATAGCTCCTGGAGCTGGCACGGCGTCAGGCCTAAGTTTGACAAGGATCTCGGTACGTTCTATTTCTTGGAGATCCATGTCGGTTCTGATGGCTCCAAATTGTAATATTTGATCAAAGGCGGGATTAAGCCCAGTGGTTTCTATATCGTAAAATAGAAAAGTGTTCATAGGATTCAAGCTATAGGCGAAGTAAAAACCTTAAAGAGGTTGAGGGATGAATATATGGAAATTTTTATTGAATGGCCTAAAATAGCGTCAGAGGGTAGATTGGAGGTGGGTGTAAAAATAAAATGAAATGATGTTCCTGTATTTTTGTGAGTAATAGTTATTTCGTATAATTTGAGACTGAATTTGTTCTTATTCCTATTTTGTCATTTGTGCGTGATCAGTAAATGCCTTGTAGGGGAAGGGTGTTCATGGTTTTTTAAAATTTATTCAATTCATCGTTACAACTTACTCATATTAGCGTTCTCTTGAGGGAACCATGCCGTACTTGAAAAGCGGTGTTTTGAAAATGTGATATGTATTGGGAAGCGGGGTGGCTTTCCGCATTATTTGGATAATCGTATGGGAAAATTATTACGGCTGTTAGCTTTTTTTCTTTTTGTGAATTTTTATTCAGGTTCCGTTTCGGCCCAAGAAACTGGCGGTTGCGGTGCCGACGAGGCTGCGGAAAGACTACTTGAGCGCCATCCCGAATTCAGGCAAGACTCAGACGAAATAAACGAATGGGTAGCGAACAGGTCGTTCAGAAGTGCGACGGAGACCGGCGAAAGAATCATTCCAGTGGTCGTGCATGCGATGGAGCCCTTGGGGCGTAACGTAACGGACCAAGAGATCAAGGACATGATCGATGGGCTGAATGATATCTATGCCGATAAACTGGGTGTGGGCGCAAAGTTTGGGATGCGTTTTGTGCTGGCGAGAAGGACTCCCGATGGCCAGGCGACAAACGGAATTACGAGGACTGACGCTTCAAAAGTCAGCCAGTATACTACTTCAGGTATTACCAACGCAAATGAGCGAAGCGTTAAGGCTTTAATCAATTGGCCTCATAAAGACTACTATAATGTCTGGCTGGTAAGTAGAATAAACGGAGAGTCATCAACTGGTGGTTATGCGTATTTTCCGCAAAGCGTAAACTTTGATATTGACGGGACGGTAATAAAAGTTGCCTCTATGCACCCGGCCGATGTTCTCGCTCATGAAATGGGGCACGCTTTGGGGCTTTATCACACATTTGCGAAAGACGGAACGACCCCTACAAAAGAAGGGGAATGCCCGACCGAAGGCAAAGGGGATTATGTGGATGATACCGATCCTCATTCATATATGTTCTTTAATTGCGGTCATAAAACCATGGAAAACCCTTGCACTAACAAGCCTTATGGTAAGATTGCGGAGAACATGATGGCCTATTTTTATTCAGGCACGAATTGTCGTTCGAGCTTTACGGCGGGACAGGTCGCAAGAGCGAATCACCATTTAATGAATACGGCCAGAAAGACATTGCTGACTTCCCCTGCGCTGGAAGCGGTTAATTTGCCTGTCGCCGACTTTAAGGCTACCAATACGTTTGTGGTCAGTGATGTTGCCGTAAAGTTCATGAACCTTTCTAAAAACGGTGTGGATGAGTCGAAATGGACTTTTGAGGGTGGTAATCCCGCCACTTCCACCGAGTGGAATCCGGAAGTGAAGTTTTCTGGCGCTGGAGTTTTTAAGGTGAGCCTGACGGTAAAGAATTCTAAGGGAGAGAATACGATTACAAAGGAGTCTTATATTGAAGTTATTGACAAATCTGCTCAAACCGTAGCCGACTGCAAGCCTGTTTGGAGTTCCCCGAACAACTATGGTTTAGGGGTTCTCAATGTTAAGTTGCAAGAGATCGATTTTTCGTCAGGGGAGACCGCTAGTGACGCTAGTGGAACAATGCCGTTGGGTAAAAACGGCTTTGTGGACAGGAGTAATCTGGACATTGCCAAACTGAATCCCGGAATGTCATATACCTTAAGCTTTGTCGTGGGGAGTTATAACGCTGAGACGACCGTGGTGTATATCGATTTCAACGATAATGGGAAGTTTGAAAATAGTGAACGAATAGGCAGAAAACAGAATATAAAGGGTGGCCCTCACAATATCAACTTCACGGTTCCGGAAGACGCTGTTCGAGGTAAAAGATTGTTAATGCGTGTGGCTACAGGGAGCACGTATGATAATATATCCGCTTGTAATGTATATAAAGGCCAAGCGGAAGACTACGGAGTGTATATCGATCCTGTGGGAATTCCGTTCGCCATTACCAAACAGCCAACTAATAAGACAATCTGCGAAGGCGGTGATACGGAGTTTAAGGTAGAAGCCGTTCGGGGAAAGACTTACCAATGGTATTTGGATGATGCCCAGATTAGTGACAACAACAATTACAGCGGTGCGAAATCGGCGAAACTTAAGATTACGGGAGCAAAGCTTTCGCAAGAGGGCGAGTATAAGGTGATTGTGACTGGTCCTGAGAGCGAAACGCTGGAAAGCCAAGCGGTACGTTTAACGTTGAACAAAAAACCAACATTTACCAGCCACCCGGAAAATCTATCGATAAAAGAAGGACAAACGGCGACATTCGAAGCTTTGGCGTCTGGTGAGCAGGTAGAATACCAATGGTATTTGAAAGGTTCAGGTAGTAGTTCAGGGTCTTTGATGGAAGGAAAAACAGGCAAGAAGCTTACGTTTACAGCCAAAGAAGGAGATGATGGCAACAGGTACTTTGTAAAAGCCAACCAGGTGGGTTGTACGGCGAAAAGCGTTTCGTCAGAAGCCAGCTTGGACGTTATCCCGGCTTTAGTGATTTTGACCCAACCGCAAAGTGCTTCCACCTGCCTGAATGAAAACGTAACATTGCAGGTTAGCGCAAAGAATGCTGTAAGTTATCAGTGGTTCTTTAAGGATCAAGAGATATCCGATAATCAATCGTATAAAGGAAGTAAGACAAATACGCTGACGGTCAAGTCTATGACGGAATCTCTTACTGGTTATTATTTTGTAAAAATAAAAGGCCAAGATGACGAAGAGATCCAGAGTTCGGTGGCTCGGGTAAACGTGGACGATTTGCCTACTGTTAAAAAACATCCAAAATCTAAATCTGCTCTTTCCGATCAGCAGGTGTCATTTTCCGCCGAAGGACAGGGAGGTTCGGGCACTTATGTCTATAAATGGTTTGTAATACGGTCTGGCAGTACTGTAGCGCATGTGTTGGAAGGGAAAACATCTAGTGTTCTTACGTTTAACGCATCGATAAGTGATAATTCGAACGAGTACTTTGCGGAGATAAGAAACGCAGGTTGCCAGGCGTTTGTGAAAACCGAAAAGGCGCGCCTTTTCGTAACGCCAAGAACGGAATTCCGTACTCAGCCGGGTAACACGAACGTATGTCAGGGCAAGTCCGCTACGATATCCACTACTGTGGCCAACGCTTTGACATATCAGTGGCTATTCAACGGAACCAATATTACCGATAACGGAACCTACCAAGGAACCCAAACCAATAATTTGCGGATAAAAGACGCTAAGCCGGCCCAACAGGGTATTTATAAATTGAAAGTTACCGGTCCGGATAATCAGGTAGTGCAAAGCGCAAACGTGAATTTATCGGTTAATGGGTATCCGGTTATTACGAAACAGCCCGAAGATCTGCGGATCATCCAAGGCGAGACCGGGAAAATAAGCGTAAATGTCGAAAACTCTGCGGGCGTTAACTATCAGTGGTATATGCGACGTACGGAAACATTGCCGTTGGAAATTGTCAGCGGAGCCAAAAATAGGGAGTTGACAGTGGATGGTGATCCGGCAAAAGACGGAAGGCTGTTTCAGGTAAAAGCTATTTTTAAAGGTTGTGAAACCTTGTCAGACCCTGCGACGCTTTCTATTACCCGTCTGCTTTCCACCCCACAGGATGAAGCCATTACAATATTCCCTAACCCTGCGGATGATGTTCTGAACATTAAAGGATTACGGTTCGGAGAATTGGAGATATTAAGCCTTGCCGGGCGGGTAGTCTTAAAGGCTGAGTTCGGTTCTCAGGATGGTTCCAAGCCTTCTGAAGTGGGTATTTCAGCTCTTGAGAGTGGCGTTTATCTCGTTAGAATAAATTCGAAAAACGAATGGAAGACTTTCCGACTGTTGGTTGAATAAAACCGTTTCTCCGAATTACTAAATCAAAGGCCCCCGCTTCGTGAATGCGAATGAAGCGGGGGCTTTTTTCATTATAGGCAATAGCGAATCATGATTAAAGACGATCCTGAGTAACAGGAATATCACCATTTTATTTTTTCTGATAAAATATTCACCACTCGTCAAAATCAAGAGTTATTAACTCGCTAAAATGTTCTTAATTTGTGAAAAATTGATAATGACATACGAGACAAATTGGTCTTGCGTTATTAGAAAAAGCCTAAACCAATCAATCTTTTTGAGATAAGACATAACTTGATTGTTCAAAATGCTCCAATACTTAAAACCGAACGTCGCTTATTTGCTTCTTGTGCTTATTTTTTTGTCAGCGGGTGAGGTGTTGGCCCAAGGCATAAAAGGCGTGATCAAAAACGAGAAAGGCGACCCGATTCCTTTTGTGACCATTTATACCAAAGGCGCCAAACACGCCACCACCTCAAACGTGGAAGGTGTTTACGCATTGGGCCTTCCCCAAGGGACTCACAAAGTTTTTTTCCAACATATGGGTTATGAGACTTTGGTCACAACCATTGAGATAGGCCCGGTAGTGCAAGCGCAGGATATTGTACTGAAGGACAAAACGATTCTGCTGGAAGAAGTGAAAGTGTCGAGTAAGGATGAGGATCCGGCTTACGCCGTAATGAGGAAAGCCATCGGGATGCGCTCTTATTACGAGCATCAGGTTGACAAGTTTAAGGCGAAAGGCTACACCCGCGGAACGGCTTCATTGGACAAAATGCCGAAGGTATACACCTGGATGATGGACCGTGAGATGAAGAGGGAGATGAAGCAGTATATGAACAAGAAGATTGTGATAGAAACAATCAGCGAGGTGACTTTCGAGAAGCCTGACGAATACAGCTTCAAGATAATTTCGTCGAAAGACAACCTTGGCGACAGCATTCCCAACCCGTTGCCGATAATAATGGGTAGCCTTTACACCGAGCGTCTTGCCGAACAGCTTTCGCCCTTGGCATCGAACGCTTTTACCCATTACCGTTTTACGTACGAAGGAATTTTTGAGGATAACGGGCGCCATATCAACAAAATCAAGGTAACGCCTCGCCATAGGGGCGAAGGACTTTATGAGGGCACGATCTACATTGCGGAAGATTATTGGAATATCCAAAGCGCTAACCTTAAGTTCAGAAATACGGTGGGAACTTTTCGTGTAAAACAAAGCTATGCGCCTGTTCAGGACAACGTTTGGATGCCCGTAACTTTTGATGTGGAAGCGGAGCTGAAATATATGGGGGTTAAGGCCTCCGGTCGTTATCTGGTGTCGGTCAAGGAATATGAGTTGGAACTGAATCCGGATCTGGATCATTCCATAGTTCAGGCAAAAGGACCGTTGGCCGAAAGAAAAACTGCGGAAGAGGAAGGCCCCAAGGAAAACGTTGCCAAGACGAAAAGACAGAAAGAGATTAAAAGGCTGTTAGCTAAAGATAAGCTCAACAACCGTGAGATGCGGAAGCTTAAGCGAAAAGTGGCTCGCGAAACCAAAGCGCAAGAGCTTAAGGACGACCTTGAGGTCAAGTATGTTGACGATAAGATGGAGATTGACTCATTAGCCGGAAAGCGCGACAGCCTTTATTGGGCCGAAGCTCGTCCTGTGCCTTTGAGCAAGGAAGAGTTGGAGGGTTATCATCATTTTGACTCAATAAGAACAGTCCAGAAGGTCAAAATTGAGAAACAGAAAAAGCCGAAAGACACCACTAAGGTGGTGAAAAAGGAGAAAAGCGCTTTCGGAAAAGCGTTTTCGGCAACTAGCGGAGTGTTTGGGGACTTTATCGGGGGCGGAAGAGTAGCCAAAATCAACAAGAAACATCGAATATATTGGAGCGGACTTTTTAACGGGTTGACTTTTAATACCGTTGACGGCTACCGTGTCGGTGGTTCGCTTAATTATAGTAAACGTCAAGACAGCCTTCTGCGCCCAGTTTACGCCAAGCTTTCCACTTATTACGCCACCGCAAGGGAAACTTGGCTTCCGGAGGCTTCATTGACTTGGCGCTATGGCCCAATGTCGCGGGGGAGTGTTACGCTTAAGGGGGGAAGAGATACGTTCGACTTTAACTCTGATTCGGGGATAGACCCTGTTGTGAATTCATTGGCCAGCCTGTTGTTCGAATCGAATTTCATGAAGCTTTATCAAAAAGACTATGTTTATATCGGCAACGGCATTGACTTGGCGAACGGCTTTAGGCTGAAGACTTCGGTGGAGTTTTCGGATCGTATGTGGATGGATGACCACTCGGACCTGACGTTTATTAAATGGAAAAATATTGAATACAGTTCCAATGAGCCGGATAATGTGGAAAGCGACAAACTTGAGTTTGAACGCCACCAAGGTTTTGTGACTGATTTATCCTTGGAATATACGCCTCGTCACCATTACCGTATAAGCAAAGGCCGGAAATATATGCTCTATTCCAAAAAGCCGACATACTTCGCCGGTTACCGCAAAGGATGGGCGGGCGTATTCGATTCGGACACGGATTATGATTTGGTTTACGCCGGGCTGAAAGGCTCTTGGGATATGAGTTTCCAACACGATATTCGCTATCTGGCCAAAGTCGGTAAATACCTGAATACGGAGTATTTGTCATTTCCAGACTATTATCATTTCAACAACGCCCAGCTTCCCGTTTACGTCGGTTCAAGCTTTGGCAGGTTCCGTATGATGGACTATTACGAGCAGAGTACCGCCGACAGTTTCGTACAGCTTTCCGGAGCCATTTATTCGAGCCGTTTACTGCTCAAGAGGCTTCCTTTGCTTAACCAGATGTTCTTCCGCGAGATGGCTTTCGTGAATTACCTTTACACTCCGGCTCTGGGTAACTATACGGAAGTGGGTTACGGACTAAACAGGATAATGAATTTCCTGAGCGCCGAGTTCGCCACCGGCTTTGTGGGAGACGATTATCAGGGAGTGGTAATTCGGCTAGGAATAAATTTCTAAATTTTTTTCGCTGACGCTGATACGTTGGCGTTTGTCTTCCGTTGTGACATATTACAAGGAAGGGGGAAGCTTCCCCCTTCCTTTTTTTCTTTTCAAAACTTTCGGCCAGCATTACGAATCGTTATGTAATGAAAAGGCTGTATTGTGCGTAATAATTAGTGCTTTACGAGAAATTTTTTCAACAAAAAGATAAAAAAAAGTCCGACTGATTTTTTTCCGGATTGACTTTTGTCTTTCACTTAACAAGCCCGCTGTTTAATAATCGTTACAGCTTTATTGTCCCGAAAACGCCGATTGGGTTCTGTAATCGCATGTTTTGTGCGAATCAGATTCTTCCGACTCATTGGTGTACGTTAGGGTGAGCCTTGGTTGGTCATTAATGTATAATTAATAAAACATGTGCTTGAATGGACTGAACTATACGCAGGTTAAACATAAGTAATTAAACGTAAGTTATTTGCTTGGAGAGAGTAAATAGCGATAAGAAAGGAGAAATTGTATGGGTAGAAAAGGAGTGTCTCTGCTGTTTTTGATTATGCTGGTGGTTCCGGCGTTAATGTCCTGCGATAGTTCGGAGAAGGGAATTGTGGATTGTGCCGAAGCGCCAATCAACGCTAGCTTTAATATGGAGTTTAGAGGAGCGCAGACAAGCGTGCCTGTTGTGGTGGATTTTACGTACGCCGGCAAGTTCGAACAAGGGATGGAATTCTCTTGGGACTTCGGCGATGGGGGAACGTCAAAGCAACAAACCGCTTCGCATGTGTTTCAAAAGAAAGGTACCTATCGGGTGGTGCTTTATGTAACAAGAGACGTGTCGGGCGAGAGGTGCAGTAAATCCACCGCCCAAGATTTGGTGATAGAATAAAGCGAAAGTCAATACGCCGAAGAAAACAAAACCCGGATAATGCGACACGGCATTTATCCGGGTTTTGTTTTATGGGCCATATTAAAGCCACAATTGTTTTGGATGATACCAAGTGCAGAGTTGGACTAGTTTTGTTTTTTTCGGGCAGGAGGGCATCCGTCTCCGGGAAATGTTTGTAGTGATATGATAATGTCTTACTTTGTGCGAGGAGAAGGACGATCCTTTTTGAAATTTTATGACCGGTAATTTATCGGTCGTTTTTTGGCGTATTTTTAAGAGAAACGTATTTTGAGTTATGGAGGAGTCTTATATTGTTAAAAAGAAGGCTAGTGGGGTGATAAGGGTGTCGTCTCGAAAAACTATTGTCAGAGCCTTGAAAGACGCGGCCTCAGGCATACGGGAAAATATGCATTTAAAGCTGTTGGCGGGATTGGGTGCGGCGGCTCTGATCCCTCTTGCTACACGGCTTTTTCTCGGCGAATCGGGTATGGTGGTGAATGGCCTGGCAGCCCTTTGCATAACTTTGCTCTTTTTTCCTTTGAAGACCTTTCTGTGGACATTTGCCGGTGCGGTGAGGTCAAAAACGTATGAGATCGGAGAAAATGGGATTGTTGTCGAAAGCGGAACCCTGCCTTGGTCTTTGGTCGATCGGATAAGTTTTGACAACGGTGATTTTGATGTCCAATACGGCGATGAGAATCACTTTTATATTCCCGTGTCGGCTTTCGGAGAGGAGGAACTTTTGCAAATCAAGACTTGGGCTATCGAAAATGGGCGTAGTGGTCATTCGGCTTAAGGTCTTATTTTTCTCAAAAATGAGAATCCCCGAAACATCAGCCATCGCAGGCCTGTTTCGGGGATTTTTTTAGTATAAATTCAAACGGTGAAGAGGGTGTCCGTTTTCTTTATTTACATGGCTTTCGCTTTTCTTTTTAGGCCAAAGTCATGTCTACCGTTGATTTGTCTTTTTATTATCCCAAGTTGGCCGCAGTGCCACATTGTGTGCTTAATATTCCAGTCCAAAGCTTCGTATTTCGTTTTCGCTACGGGGTTTGGCGTTTCGGTGGGTTCCAGAGGCTTTGACAAATCTTCCACATTCATTCTTTTTATAATGTCTACCGAATGTGCTTGTACCAGTTTCAGGTCTTTCAGAAGCTTTTCCGGATTGGTTTTGCCCACTGACTCTTTGGGCGAGGTGTTTACGAATAATTCGTTATGTTTTTGCAAAGGCACAGCCTGAAGGATACTTTGGCTATGGCCGTTGATGCACATTATGCTATGGAAATAATGGCTAAGTACCAAATGCCCAACTTGCCAAGTGGCGTGGGTGTCCGTATTTTCATGCATAGTTTCCCAATGTTCAAAAGGTATGGCCTCCAATAGCCTATTTGTCCATGCGTATGCACTAGCGGTTTGGTCGCGAAGCATTTCTATCGTATTCATGGCATTGAGTTTTTATGTGGTTTGGGAAAATATAAAGGCAGAAAGGATTAAGCCTTTATGATTGTTGTATTTAATTTACTGATTTTAATTTTTAATATTAAAATTATTCCATTCTTTTTGGTTTATTCCATTTTCGTTGTTTTTGTATCTAGTTGTTATGTTCTTTATTCATTACATGAACATATATTTATTGAAAGAGTGTTTTTTGTGCTCTGTTGTTTTTTTGGTTACGTAATGGTTTTATGGAAATAGGAAGAGAATTGTCGGGATTAGGCGCTGGCATAAGTGGTGGCGAAGTGTCAATTCATGTAAAAGAAACACTGTTTGAGGTGGTGGGCATTACGTCGAAATTGCTTCACGAGAATTGGTTTTTCAAAACCAGCAGCACGGTGGCTATAGCTGTTCCTGTCTTGATTTTACAAGATATTTCGGGTTTTTATCCGATTAGTCTGTTTTGGCTTATAACAGCCTCAGTCATTGCCTTTATTCTGAATATTCCTTTTCTGTTTATTATGAATGGCGTTCGTTATGGCTATACCCGAGGAGGCGCTCCAGCTAAATCCTATTATTTTTCTTTTGATAAGCTGGATTTGGAAGGTAAGGAAATGGCTTGGAGTGACGTGAAAAGTGTTCGCAAGTCCGGAAATTGGATAATCATAAAGGCAGATGGCAAGGACAGTTTGGCAACTATTCCCGTAAGGGCGTTTTCCGGAGATGAATATGGCCGGTTTAAAACGATGGCTAAGGAGTTCGGTTTTTCACTTTAGTGTTTGGCTTTCGGTATCGGGTCTTAGGTGAATTTCGACTTGTCACCTAAGACCAAACACCTTATCATTCTCTTTCAAAAAGCTAGATTAAGAGTCAAATAAACATTTCGTCCAGGCCTTGGTATTCCTCCCCAGTCTAGGTGGCTCCTGTATTTTTTGTCGAGGATATTTTCTATACCGGCTTCTATATTATAAGTGTTCTTTTTGCCGAAGCTGTAAGCGCCGCGTAGGTTGGCTATCGCGTATCCCGCGGTTTCCGATTCGCCAAAGTTCGGGTCCGTTTGGTTTTGCGCGGTTGCGAATTCGCTTTCGGCCGTAAGGCTCAGTTTTTCTTTTTGGAAAGAAAGCGATACGTTTCCGTTTAGCGGAAGAAGCTGTGGCATGTTTTGCCAATTGTCGTTATCGTCTTGGTATTGGCCGGCGGTGTAGCGGAGGTTTGTTCTGGCAGACCAATATTTGGCAAGACTATAAGTGGCGTAAACGTTGGCGCCGTACTGCCGGGCATTTTCCCGATTGCGAAAAACTTTTACGCCTTTGGCGCCGATGGTCATTCGGTCCAGGTTAGGATCAATTACGCCCGAGATATAATCGCGGAGCCAAGCGAAATAGGTTTCCGTTTTTACGGAGAGTTTCGTCGTGTTGTATTCTACAACGTATTGGGCTTTGAAGGTCTGTTCGTTGTCAATGTCCGGGCGGCCTACGTAGTCGTAGCCGTCTTCGGAATTGAAAAGGTAAAAGCCGTATTGTTCCGAGACGGTAGGTTGTCTTTCGCTAATAGAAATACCCAGCGCGTGGGCCATGTCGCCGATGTTGTTTTTGATGTCCGAGGCAAAGCTGTAAAGCAAACGGTTGTCGGCGTTGATTTCGTTTCCGAATATTTCGAATTGCTTTTTGCCGAACTCACTACCGGGGTTTGATCGGGCGAATTCTATGCGGGCGTCGGTGTTCAACGTAAAATTATCCGCAAACGCGAAACGGTCACCTATATATATAGCCATATTGTTGCGGAATACGTCCGGCCAAGTCTCCATATACATCTCGGGTCCGTTGTTTTCGGGCGGATACATAGTCATTTCGGCTTTGTGCAGGCTGTTGTAAAAGTCCGCTTTGGCCGTGAAGCCGTGCTTCTTTTTTTGTCCGGATATCTTCAGATAGGTTCCGTAAGTGCGCGTCTCTCCGGGCATATCCATCCGTACGGGAACGTCGGGGCGTTCCGAGTCGTCCATAATGTGTTTGACCTTGTTGGCGTACACCTTCCATTCGATATTCTCAATGTCGGAATTGCGGGGAGTGATATTATAAGCCGCTCCGAAAAGAAAAGCTTCGGCAAGGGAAACGTCCATAGGCAAAGCCGGGTAGCCTACGTCCCAAGCGCGGTCATAGAGTACGTCGGCGGTGACCCAGTTTCGGTCGTTGAGCTTGTACTTGCCGGAGATTAGGTGGTTGGTTTTGTTATAATGAGAGAAGCTCACCTTGTCGCCACCGCCCGCCCGGTAGTTGTCGTGCGCCCTATATGATCCGGAATAGCGCAAAGCCAGTTTATCGCCACTATAGTCCAGCACCCCGAAAGCCTCTTTGCCTTGGCTTGCCGAGAAGTACCCCGTACCGAAATTGCCCGAGAAAGTTTTGCTTTCGTTGTAATTGGCTTCGTGCAAACAGAAATCAAGACTGCCGCCGGCTACGCACGCGTTTTCCGCCGAAGAGTCGCTGGATGTGGCGTTTACGCTTCTGAGGTTCGCCGTTTCCACATAAGAGCTGACGGGATCCATTTTGTCCGTACACGCTCCAAAGATCTTCATTCCGGCGACGGTGGTCATAATCTGTCCGCCCGAAAAGCCGAGCATACGGGGTTCGGCCGCATAATTCCCCCTGCGCACCAAACCGATATTGGATGACCTGGAAAGAATGTCGTCGATATTGCTAAGCGAATGTTTCTTTTCGAAGCCTTTGTCCGCATTGCCCGTCACCACTATTTCGTTGAGGAAAAGCGTGTCGGCCTGCGCCAAAACAAAATGGCTGAAAAGGCTGAAAGCGATTATAAATAGGAAAGTCTTTCTCATAATAAAGAAAAAGGTGCGGACGGAGCGGAAAGCCCGTGGATTGCCCCGCCCGCGATGGAAAGTTATTTGGAAGTAAAGAGTCCAGAGTAAAGCGTAAATAGTCCGCATGATGAAAGAGTATTGTGTAGTTTCCGCTATGATATAGTACTCTTTACTCTGGACTCTTTACGCTTTACTCACCATTCAATTGAATTCCAGATAAAAAGCCTCGTCATCGAAGAGTAGGTCTTCGTTTTCCTTTACGTTCAGCTTGATTTGCCAGTCTCCGGTCATCGAGAAGTTTACGCTTCCTTCGTATTTGCCTTCGCCTTTGTGCGCGGGCTTGGTGCCTTCCGGCGCGCCGTGTCCCATTGAAGGCATAAACGGGCTGATGTTTACGTCGAGATCGGTGAGTGGCGTGAAATCGAAATGGCCGTCCATGCGGTGGGCGGTAATCAATAGAGGGTTGTTGCCCACTTTCGCTTCGTCGTTGGTAAGGTGATATCCGAAGACGTAATTCTTCCCGTCTATTCGCCTTACTATTACGGCCTTGCCTTCCTGTTGGTTTTTGTAATCCATCATCTTGTTTTTGACGGAAATAGGCGTGGTGTTTTCGCGCAGTACGGCGCCATTTTTCATTAGGCTCACTTTCATTTCCCAAGAGCCCATATCGGGCATTCCCGGCATCTGGAAGACAATGGCGCCTTCGAATGTTCCGGTTTTGGTGGTGGACGTTGGTTGGTACACCGGACATCCGTGTTTCATGCCGGAGTTCATAGTCATAACAGGCGACAACATTATGCCGTCGGCTTCGGTGTAAGCCTTGTTTCCGGAGTCTTTCAGTTCGATGACGAGTTTGTTGTATCCGGTTCGGTAATCCTCTGTAGCGTGAATAAAAGCTACCGCTTTATTTGGGAAAACTATACTGTGGATTAGCTTATAAGGGCTTTCCGGTGCGGGATCCTCATTGTCGGAAGAGCAAGACCATAGAAGGGAAACGAAAGCGAGTACGAATATTTTTATCGCTGTTTGTGAGTTTGTTAAGCGATTCATTGTGTATAACGTTTAATTGTTGATATTCTTGAATAAGACAATAGTACTCAGGCTGGATTTCGTTATGATATCCAGAGTGGTAATGTTTTGGACATAGCAATCTGTTTCACTTTTACCAGAGGCAAAGAAGAAAGACTATGCGAAGCGAATAGGGAATCTATTGAAATCCGGACACGATAACGCTAGGCCTTGGACACGGAGATGAATGTCAAGGGAAGATGCAATAAGAGACCCGGATGAATTGGATTAGGTTCGGGGAGGATGAAAAAGGCTATTCTCCCACAAAAAGTGGTATGCGTTGCTGTAAACCTTGATTAAGCCCTTTTTAGAAATAAAATCAACAGGCTTTTCAGGATTACTAACCGAAGTGAATTTGGAATAGAGATCTAAGGAAACGCTGGTTTCGTCAGCGATACCACGCTGTTCTTCCTGTTCGGTTGTTTTGTTTAGTTCTTTTTCCAGAAAACAGTTTCCGTAACACATCGTCATCGGCCTGTCGCGGTTTTCGCACAGGTTGTCGGCAATGTATTGCTGAAAGATATTAAAGGTCAGCAACACGGCGCCTTGCTTGCTCAAAGTGAAAACGAGCAGGGAAAGGATTAGCGATATGGTGGAAATTTGTTTCAATTGTCGCAAAGGTAGAATTGCGTTAAAGAAAAAACAAGAATTATTCCAACGAAAGAAAGGCCAGCATTTGCTGGCCTTTCGAGTATTTAAAAAGAGGTTGAGAGTTTCTTCTACCAAAGGAGGGCATAGATCGCCGAGATGATACCTGTCAAGAACAAAGCGCCGATATTGAATTTCGCGCTAGTTTTGAACATGTCGCCAGTGAAGTGGATGCCTTTCGATTCCAAACCTTTGCTTCCTTCTATCAAAGAGATAAGTACGGTAATGGCGCTCAGGATAAGGAAAGTGTACCCCATACGGTCCATAAACGGAACCTCTGGCAGGAAGTACATAAAGAGGTAAGACATCGGAATTGAGAGAATGGCTGCGGCCAAGGCTCCGTTCGATGTTGTTTTCTTCCAGAAGAATCCGAAAAGGAAAATAACAGTTACGCCCGGGCTAACGAATCCGGTGAATTCCTGGATAAACTGGAATGCTTGGTCAAGCGTAGCCAGTTGCGGAGCGACAGTGATGGCGATAACCAAAGCGATGCCACTCACAAGACGGCCGATAAACACCATCTTTGTTTGAGAAGCTTCCTTATCGAAGTACTCCTTATAGATATCCATGGTGAAGATAGTAGAAATGCTGTTGATCATCGAGCTAAGCGAAGACACAACGGCGGCGATCAAGGCGGCGAAAGCCAAGCCTTTGATACCAGTAGGTACGATACCGAGCAACCAAGGATAAGCTTCGTCAGGCTTGCCCAGAGTCCCTTCGGTGATAACAAAAGCGGCGATACCTGGGATCACTACGATCAGAGGAATGATAAGCTTAAGGAAACCGGCGAACAATACGCCGTTTTGCGCTTCGCCAATAGTCTTGGCTGCCAACGCGCGTTGGATGATGTATTGGTTACATCCCCAGTAGCTGAGGTTGGCGATCCACAAGCCACCCACCAATACGCTGATGCCGGGAAGATCTTTATAATATTCGCTCGACTTGTCGAGGATAAGATCGAATTTGGCTGGGACTTGATTGTACAGTTCCCCAAGCCCGGCGAGAACGCCTTTTCCTTCCGATACTTGGTTCAAAGCGAGATAGGTAGTGATCAATCCGCCGGCAACGAGGAATACAACCTGCAATACGTCTGTCCATACTACGGCCTTAAGGCCTCCGTAAATGGCATAAGCTGCCGAGAACAAGGCTAAACCGATAATACCGTAAAGCAATGGAACGTCACCGATTCCTTCCAGCGCCAAAGCGCCAAGGTACATTACCGAAGTAAGGTTAACGAAAACGTAAACGAGCAACCAGAAAACCGCCATGGTGGTTTTCACCGTCTTATTATAACGATGCTCCAAGAACTGGGGCATTGTGAAGATCTTCTCTTTGATAAAAATTGGCATGAAGTATTTCGCTACCAGAATAAGCGTGATGGCGCCCATCCACTCATAAGCCGCAATACCAAGCCCAACGGCGTAACCCGATCCGGACATACCGATAAACTGCTCGGCCGAAATGTTCGAGGCGATCAACGAAGCTCCGATTGCCCACCAAGGCAGGGACTTACTCGCGAGGAAATAATCCTCGGCGTTTTTCTCGTGTCCCTCTTTTTCGCGAGACATCCACAGGCCGACCCCGATGATCAGCAAACAATAGCCGACGAATACGACTATGTCAATGTTTGAAAAATCCATAGCTAGACTCTTTTATTTTCTGATTTCCGAAAAAATCAATTCCAAAACACAAAAAGAATTGACACAAATGTAAAGCTTCTTGACCGAAAAAAAAGGGTGTGAACGATGTCGCAGAGGCTTGAGGGCCAAAATAACGTTATCGTTTTCCCATAAACTACCAATTACCCCCTCCATATTGGATTTGTCATTCGCTATTTCTGGCTTCAAGGTACTTTCCCACAGGTTTTTTTCGGTGACAGGCAAGCATTTTTCCCCCTAGAAAGTTTAGAGTCCAAACAACAGATAGACGAATGGCAAATTATCTTGTAATAGGAGGCACCTCCGGTATCAGCGCCGCATTGGTAGACCTTTTGGTAAAAGAACAACATGAAGTTTTTCTCATTTCCAGATCAGCTACTTCGGCTACGCTTCCGCCTCAAGTAAAGGCTTTCGGAGCTGATATATTGACGGACCCTTTTCCGGAAGATTTCCTGCCCGATGTTCTGGACGGTTTGGTCTATAGTCCGGGCAGTATCACGCTCAAGTCTTTTAAGAGTTTACGTGTAGAGGATTTTTTAGACGACTATGAAGTGAATGTGGCCGGAGCCGTCAAGACTTTGCAAAACTCTTTGCCGGCGCTTAAAAAATCGGAAAATGCTTCGGTTGTGTTTTTCAGTACGGTGGCTGTTGGCGTAGGCATGCCTTATCATAGCTTGGTCTCAAGCTCAAAGGGAGCTTTGGAGGGTTTGGTGAGGGCACTGGCCGCCGAATTCGCCCCGACGATTCGGGTAAATGCGGTCGCTCCGTCCTTGACCGATACGCCTTTAGCTCAAAAGATCCTTTCGACCGATGAGAAGAAAGCTCAGCTTTCGGAAAAACATCCGCTTAAAAGGATCGGAACTCCTGATGACGTCGCTCATGCGGTTAAATTCCTGTTAGGAGCCGAGTCTTGTTGGATAACAGGTCAAGTTTTGTCCGTAGACGGAGGTTTGTCTACGCTCAGGATTTAGCAAAAATGCTGAAGAGGTTTATGCTGGAATGTCGTTCCAATTCATAACAGTGTACCTAACACTGAAGACGTAATACCGAATACCATATAAACATCAGGGGTAGCAGATATATCAAATGTGCAAACAATAGCTAAAATGTTTTAGAGGGTTTTGTTCATTTTGTTTGACCAGTCTTTTGGGTAGATTGAACAATGTGTTCGGGGCGTGATTTTCGGCCGAAGCATTTTTGAGAATCTATCTGAAAGAATTATGAGAGCGTTTTTTTATTTGCTGGGAACCCTGTTCCTGTTATCATCTTGCGGTGGGCCCGCAAAGAAAAAATTAAGCCTGAAAGAAAGGGCGGAAGTACCTTATTTAAAAGGAGAAAGCCGAACGATTTTCCCGGCAAGTCCGAATCCTGAGAAGGATAAAAGGAAGTCATGGTTTACCAACGACCACTGTTTTGTGGAAGACACGGACGGGACTTTGCATTGGATAGGTATTAATAATCCATATCCGCCGGAGGGGAAGAGACTCTACAGATATCACCCTTATTTGGGACATCTGACAACCACCGATCCTACAGGTAAATGGACAAGGCAACCGCATGCGATAGACGAAAGCGAGGGGACGGAATATCTAGGCGCACCGTTTATCGTAAAGCACGAGGAATCCGGACGTTGGGTGATGGTGGTTGAGACTTGGCTGGACAACCGCCGTTTGGAAGTGTGCTGGTCCGATGATTTGAAGAATTGGGAACGGACCAAAACGGCGATTCTGCCGGAGAAACTTTGGCTTACGTCCAGAGATCCACATATTATGAAAGGACCTGACGGCAAATACTGGATACATATAGTGGCCACGGGCAATAAAGGAGCAAAGCAATCGCAGGTATTGCGGATCAGGACCAAAGACTTCGTGAATTTCGAAGATCCGGAAACTATTCTCGGAATTAATGACAACACTTGGGCTACGATGATGGAGTCTCCGTTCCTGGTGAAGCGAAACGATTTGTGGTATTTGTTCTTTACGTATGCCCATCGCCGGTATGCCGAGACAATTGTGGTAGTATCGGAGAATCCTGATCATTTCGACTTTGAGAAAAACACGTTGACCACACTTTTCGGTCACGCCGCCGAAATTTTCAGTTATAAAGGAAAGACTTATATATCGTCCTGCGGTCCGGAAGACAAACATTTCCTCAATAGCCAAAGCGTTACCTTGGCGGAATTGGGTTGGCTAAAACCGGTTGAAAACGACAGGTAAAGTTCGACGGGAATTGTTGCGGGCGAGCGAGTCTATCCTTTATATTGCGGACGGACAAAATAGCTTTTGATGGAAAAGAGAAAGACATCTTTTGGAGAAATGGAAACACTGCTGGAGCGTGAAGGGAAAATCGTGAGTGAACGATTGTACTTTGAGCGTGAAGGCCGTGGCCATACGCATAATGTTTGGGAGATTTGCTACGTAATAGCGGGACAGGGAGTGATTGTAAACGGAGAGGAACGCGTTGAGGTGAAGAAAGGAGACGTTTGCAAAATCCCTCCAAATGCGGAGCATTGGATGATTCCGGACCCTGACATGGAAGTGCTCTTGGTCTATTCTCCCAATCCGTAAAACTGTCCGGCGCAAAAAACAGCCAATGAACCGAACGGTGTAAGCATATGTAAGGGAAAATCGAAAAAGCGGGCTTAAGTCCGCTTTTTCATTCTGAATCCGTTTTTATCAGCTCAAGTATTAGCCTTTCAGCTCCTGAAGAATTCTGAAAGTTTCGTTTACTTGGTTCTTTCCTACAATGAAAGTGATCTCATGTTTCGTAGAGATGATCTCGACCACGTTGATCGCTTTCCAGGCGAACATTTTCGTGATGTAATAAAACACGCCGGGAACGTCTTTTTTGTACGACTCGGGAGTCCGGATAGTGACCGAAGCCAAGTTGTCAATTCTCATGATCATCGTCTCGCTTTCAAAGACTTTCTCAATCATCTCCAATCCTGAGCGGCTCAAGATAATATTAGTTTCGTAAACCCCTTTAGTCGAAGCGTGGAATACGTCATTGACATTCTGAACATTACGAAGCAGTTGCGATTGCTTTTCGCTGAGAGTCGGAGAGTTTTTATATGCGAGGTCCACCAAGTCAGAGCGTACGATGATTTCGCCCGTATGCTGTAGGTATTCCATGATGTCCTGCTCATGGTGGTGGCGGCTAAGCCTTGGGGCCATCCGTTTGAGAGCCATCACAATGGCGCCCTCTTGAACGTCTTTGAAGAGTTGCTTTTCTACGTCAGGTTTAATCTTTCTGGCCAGCGCACTATAGTTTATAATACCATCGAGGATAGCTTCCTGTAAGAATGCTGACCTGTTAACGATCTCCTCCGTCGCTTCTGCAATTGTGACCATGTGTGTATAATTTGTTTATTAAAAGTTACAAAATCGTAAAGTTGGCCTGTTTATAAGGCCAAATGCTTCGTGAAAAAACAAAAAAATAGGATCTACTTATTCGCCTGCTTGGCCTGTGAGCCCTAGAACCAAACGTAACCAGCCAGTAGGATTATTCCAGAATTTGTTTTTTCAGGAGTTCAAAACGTAACATTGTATATATCATAACACATAATTACAATAAAAAATATAATTATGAAAATCTAACTTTTCTGTAAAGCTCCTTCTTTGTCTATATAAATCATTTTGCCCATAGTGATTTTTTTATAAAAAAAATTAAATAGAGCCAACAAAAAGCCTTTTCATGGATTCCTATTATCGGATATGTCTGTTTAAAAAATGACATTTATCCATCTAATATTTATTCGTTATTACGTAAATATTACTGTTATTTTTTTAAATCAGGAGGGATTTTGGCCTTAATTGGTGGCCAGAAACTGGAAACTGGCAGGTCGAACAAGGCCGGATGTTATGCTAAAACAACAAGAGGAACAGACGTTAAACCTAGGTGTCCAGGCGGATAAAGATAAGGGAAAGAGGCAATGGAAATCCAGTTTCTTCTTCTGGATGTTTTTGCTTGTTATTCAGCTATATTGTGTGACTGGGGCCCATTCTCAGATGGGAAGAGCAAGTGGTTTGAGGTATGGTGGTTTTGCTACTTCGACTCCTACTGATATGGTTCGGACCAGAGATGGGGGAATTGTGATGTCTGGAAACTATGAGGGAGGGCCTTTTGAAATTGGCAATATCATGTATCGGGTCGGATTCTTTGTCTTTCAAGGGTTTGGGGCTACGGATGGTTACGTCGTGAAATTTAACAATCAAGGAACAGCCATATGGGCAACGACAATAGGCGGCTCGGGTAGGGATGGCATTACGGCTATTGATACGGATAGCCTTGGGAATGTATATATTACAGGTTCATATAGAAATACAGGCATATTTAACCCTTTCGCAAACGAGCATAACTTTGCGGAAGCGGGAATGACGTCAGCTGGCGGTTCAGATATTTTTATCACGAAGTATAGTCCGCAGGGTGATTTTCTTTGGGCAAAAGGTTTCGGAGGTCCGATGGATGATAAGCCCTACGATTTAATTGTGGATGATGCGGGGAATATTATCCTGTTCTCGGAGTTTTATGGCCGAGTGGATTTTGACCCGTCTTCAGAAACCCAAAACTTTAGTTATGCGGATATAGCGGCCGCGCAAGTTGCCAATTTTCGAAGTACGGCGATTACGGCTTATAATAAGGATGGTGAGTATCTGTGGGGAACGGATTCGCATATAAAAGCCCTAACTGGCGGACAACTGTCCTTTGCCTCGGATGGGGACGTTCTTTTGGGAGGCCACCGGGATATTCAGTCATTTTCGGCTATTCGTTTTAACTGTATTTTTAAGATCGGTTCCGATAATGGTTCGACACGGTGGCGAAAGTATATCTATTCGGAGAATCAGATCACGCAGTTTTATGTAACCGATATGCATACAGCTTCGGATGGTCTGATTTATCTGACGGGCAGGTTTAATGGAAAAGCCAATTTTGTTCCGAACGGATCTCCAAGACATGATGTAACGGCGACTCAACAGGCTATGTATCTGGCTAGTTACGACCAAAATGGGGAATTCAGATGGGTAGTAGCCGGTCAATCGTCAACTTCTGCAGCGGGAAAAGGTCTTGCTCCAGCCTCAGGTGGGGATGTGTATTGGTATTCGGATTTTATGGGTAATCTTACTGTAACTCCGCTGGTCGGAGATTCTTTCAGTTATGATATGGGAGGTGACGGGAGTGCCATTATGTCACGACTGGGTAGCGACGGTAGTGTGGTATCGCACTCAATGATTTCATCTACGGAGATTGTAAGTGCGAATAGGGTGGTGACGGACGATCAAGACGAAGTGTTTTTGTCTGGTGATTTTCGAGGTACTTTGGTATTCGGTGATGATGTTCTTGAGCCTATAAGAGCCCACAACGCGGTTTATCTGGCTCATTACGAAAACTGCGAGAACGCTGTACATATGGCCTCGGAGGCGGATATTTGCCAAGGGGACAGCGCCTTGGTTTTTGGGCGATATCGGCAAGAGGCGGGCGTTTACAGAGATACGGTTAGGAGTCTGTTGAGCTGCGATACCGTAAAATCTTTTGAACTAAGGGTTAGGCCAAATGTCAACCGCTCAGCGGTAGCCACTTTTTGCTCCGGTGACAGCGTGTTGTTTGCCGGACAGTATGTTAAGACTGGAGGGGTGTTTCAGGATGTAGCCACTACGGTTTTTGGTTGTGACAGTATCAATATTTTGACCGTCGACCTTCACGCTAGGGCATTTAAGCAGGTTGAGATGAATCTGTGCGAAAATGACAGCTTGCTGTTCGGCGGTGAGTATATCAAAGAATCGGGATTTTATATCGATACACTGGTTACCGAGCAAGGTTGCGACAGTGTTATCCAGCTTAATTTGAATATGCTGGATCGACTTGAACATAGAATCAGTATGGAAGTATGCTCCGGCGAGAGCGTGTTTTTTGCGGGAGCGCAGAGGAATCAGACAGGGACTTATTTCAATAATCTTGTGTCCGAAGACGGTTGTGACAGTACGGTGGTTCTGGACCTGACAGTAGGCGAAACGTTGCGTAGCAGACAACAATACACTATTTGTAGAGGCGACAGCGTGTTGATTGCCGATCGGTATTTTAAGACGTCCCAGACATTTGACCTGGACCTTACTGCTTCTTCCGGTTGCGACAGTATTGTCACGGTCGATATTCGGGTAAATAATACGGATACGATACCGGTGTCGAGAAGCATTTGCGATGGCGATAGCCTGTTGTTCGGAAGACGATATTTGCGACGGTCTGGGGTGTATTATCACCTGTTGTCCCAAGGTAATGAGTGCGACAGTGTTGAGATGTTGCAGCTTACGGTTGAGCCGATCCGTTTTACAAGGAGGCAAGCCAGTATATGCAGCGGAGACAGTCTGCTGATTAACGGAACTTACCGGAAAGACGCCGGCGCATATTTGCAACGGAGCATTACGGAGTCGGGGTGTAGTAGTGTTACCCAGTTCGAAATCAGTGTGATTCCTCCTTCGGATACCCTAATCACAAGGACAATTTGTGAGGGCTCCAGCTATTTTTTCAATGGGGCCTATAGAGTTGATCCCGGAATTTATCAACAGACATTTCTCTCGTCCCGAAGTTGCGACAGTTTGGTAACGCTAGACCTTAGGGTTCTCAATTACGTGGATACGATAAGGCTGGGTGTCTGCTTTGGCGATAGCGCATTTGTTGCTGGTGCCTATAGGCATGAGTCCGGGCTATATTATGATTCATTAGTCAGTAGCTTTGGCTGTGATAGCGTGATGGTAACGGACTTCACAGTCGGGGAAAGGGCGGCAAGCAGGAGGGATATGAGCATATGCTCGGGAGACAGTGTGCTTTTGGGTGGAGAGTATAGAAAATCATCTGGAACGTTTGCCGATATGCTGACCGCCACGTCTGGCTGTGACAGTGTTGTAACTACAAATTTGACTGTTTTACCGATCAGGAGAACGAGTGTGGACAGTCTAATCTGCTCGGGAGACAGGGTTTTGTTTGGTGAAAGATACTATTCGAATTCCGGAGTGTATACCGACACGGTTAGGGACGCAAGCGGTTGTTTACGAATAAATACATTGAACCTGACCGTTCCTGACAGATACTTTTTCAATAACTCGATGATGATCTGCGCTGGCGACAGCATACGGATTGGTGGTCTGTTCAGGAAAACGGCGGGAACATATTACGATTCGCTATTGACCCAAAGTGGCTGCGACAGTGTGATGGCCATTGATGTAATGGTCGCTCCCGAATACGAATTCCGTTTCGAAAAGGCAATCCCGCTAGGCGATAGCATGTTGTTGGGAGGGGAGTATCGCAAAGAGTCGGGCGAGTATTACGATTCCTTGCTGACAGACCGTGGTTGTGACAGCGTGCTGATAACAACCTTAAGGGTTTTGCCTCCTGAGATGACTTTGAGGAGAATCAATATTTGTAATGGAGACAGTTTGGAGGTCCAATCCGCTTTTCGAAAAACTCAAGGGCTTTATTACGACACTTTGGAGGCTTCGACGGGAGCCGACAGTATTATTGCGACTGAGTTGGGGATTCTCGAAAAGTATTATTCAGAGGTGTCAATGTTTCTTGGAAAAGGAGAGTCGGTGGTTTTTGGTGGAGAAGAAAGGACTCAAACAGGAATTTATTATGACTCGTTGACTGCGGTAAACGGTTGTGATAGCGTAAAAGGACTTCGGTTGACAGTTTATCCATATTTTTTCGAGTCGGAAGATGTAACAATCTGTCAGGGAGACCGATATTTTTTGGTATCGCAAGGAGTCTATAGAACCCGCCCGGGAGTTTTCCGAGACAGTCTTTTTAATGCGGACACCCTGTATTCTATCCGCACAACGAACTTGGGCGTGGCTCCTGTATTTATGAGTGAAAAATCGGTCAGTTTAAAACGTGGCGACAGTGTGCGGGTACATGGTCGTTGGCGAAGCGAGAGCGGGGTATTTATGGATACCCTAGTCAGTCGCCGGACAGGTTGCGATAGTATTCTTATGGTGCGGGTAAATGTCGTGGAACCTTATTACCGGCAAAAGAACTTTTCGATTTGCGAAGGCGAAAGCGTTGAGATTTTGGGTAGACAAAGAAGTGTCGCTGGTCATTACATCGATACAATACGTAGCTCGCCCGTGCGCGATACAATATCCGTCAATATACTGGAAGTTAGAAATGTTGGAGTGCTAACTCGTACTATTAGTCTTTGCGAAGGTGACAGCGCTTTTGTTATGGGAAGATATCTACAGCCGGGAATAACAACTGATACGCTAATAGCGTCCTCCGGTTGCGATAGTTTGGTGATTACTAATATAGTCTCGCGACAGCACGAAAATGTAATGAGAAACCTGACTTTATGCGCCGGCGACAGCGTACTTTTGCAAGGCGCTTATAGGCGGGAAGGTGGAATGTACATAGATAGTTTTGTCTCAAATCTATCATGCGATAGTTTGGTATTTACTGATTTGAGCGTTCAACAAATACCCGTTAGGCAAATAGAAAGGGAGATTTGTCAGGGGGACAGTATCTTGATAGCGGGAGTTTACCGACACGAAAGCGGAGTGTTTACGGAAGAAGAAAGTCTTGGATCAGGATGTGATGGCGTTCTTGAAACAACATTAAGTGTAGTAGGCAGTGGTGACGACATACTAGATACTGGCCAGATAGCGGATGAGGATCTTTGTTTGGTAGATTCGCCGATTGTATTACCGGCGCCTCAGGAGGCTATTGGCTTGTCGTATTCAGGTACGGGAGTGACTGGCTTTCGATTCGATCCCGTGTCAGCAGGGGCAGGAGTGCATACCGTTTCTTATTCATACAGGAAAAGTGGCGAAATGTGTTCGGTGTCCGGTTCGTTTGATATTGGTGTAGTCGCTTGTCTTGATGTGGTCCGTCAAAAACCGGTGGTTCATATTTTTCCAAATCCGACAAAGCGTTGGGTAAGTATTCGCTTTTCGGCAGGCGGTCGGTACGATATCGGACTGTTCGACAGCTTTGGTCGAAAAGTAGGGTTACTTGCGAATGATAAAATGATTCGAAAGGGCGAACTGCTACGTTTTGACGGAAAACATATAGCTTCAGGGACATATATGTTGATAGTTGAGTCAGAACACTTGGTTCAAGAATATAGGGTTATACTTTACTAAAAGTGATTTTTATAAAATAAAGAATAAAATATATTTTATTTAAAATAAAAATAATAACATAAGAGCTTCGTCTCAGTTCACTGTTAAGCGAACGAATAAGATCAATACTATGAGACGATTAGCCTCTTTGGGGATATGCTTGTTTCTGACAGCTTTACTAATGCCGTTTAATGTTTCGGCACAGTTCGGAAAACTATCGGGTTTTTCATTTGGCGGAGACAATATAGATATGTCTAGCCGGATGCTTAGGGACAGAAACGGCGACCTTATTGTGACGGGAAGTTTCTCAGGGTCCATGACATTAAAAGGTGTTTCTGGGGATGTCACTCTAAACTCAAACGGAAACTTTGACATCTTTCTGCTTAAGTTTGCCCCAGACGGGAGGCTAAAGTGGGGCTTTAATATAGGCGGAACCGGTTCCGATAATTCCTATCGTGTCCGTTTAGACCCGCAAAACAATATCTACATTGCGGGTACTTTTAGAAATACCGCCGATTTTGATCCTTCGGGTTCAACACATAACCTAACCTCAAAAGGCAACAACGATATCTTTATTGCGAAGTATAGCCCGCAAGGCTATTACCAGTGGGCCCACGGGATGGGGGGAAGCGACGATGACCGTCCGATTGATTTTGACGTGAATCATGCGGGAGACGCTTGTATGTTCTCTAAATATAAGGGGGGAAGCGTAAAGTTCGACCCTGGTGGAGCGTCTTTGACTAATGGTTCTTATTTGAGAACGTATAATTTCTCTAATAATCACGCTGCTCAAAACGGATATGATTTCAGTATTGTTCGCTTTGATAAAAATGGAAAATATAAGTGGGGGCATAGGCTAAATAGAATTAATACACCGGCGACGGGAAGGGTTCAGCTACACCCGACTAAAGACTACATGTTTATCTTTGGGAGTAATAATTATGAATCAGTCCATAGTAATTCGCTGATAGAATTTAGAATCTCAAACGGGCACTATGTAGGGGTATACAGTTATCACAATTCAAGTAGTTCGCAGGCGTTTTCTATCGATGATTATTTGAATGACGGAAACCGAAACTTTTATATTACGGGTACTTTTAACGGATCTATAGATTTTTCACCGGTCAGGCACCGAAGTAACGCCGCAAAAAAGACAGTTTCGAAAGAAACGGCATTTATAGTTGCCTATGATCCTTATGCAAGGTTTCGTTGGGTAGCGACAGCCGAAGCGAATAATCCTCGGGGTCGAAGAATTGCGGTGACGAATAATGGGCACTCGGTGTTTTGGTTGTTTGACTTTGAAGGCGAAGCTACGTTGACTCCCGGAAAAGGGAGCGCCATTAAGGAAACGGCAAAGGGCTTAAGAGGTATCATGGTAGCTGAGTTCAATTCATCGGGAAATCTTGTTAATCATTCTTTGATTTCGGGTTCTTACACACAAGCGGGAACAGGAATCGCATTGGATGATCAAAATGAGATTTATTTGATGGCCAATTACCAAGGCACGGTGACTTTGGAGAGTGCGGGAGGAAACCTTACGCTTTCGTCAAACGCTATGGAGGACGTATATCTGGCCCATGCTGAAGGATGTACCGATTTGGTAAGGCTAAACTCTTCGACCACAATATGCGAAGGAGACAGTGTGCTGATTAATGGGGTTTATAGAAAGAGAGCGGGAAAATTCTCTTGGAGGCTTACCAGTCTACTGGAATGTGATACGGTTGTGGACCATACCTTAGTGGTAAACAACAAAATGACAACCCAAGAAACGATGTCGATATGCGATGGACAATCGGTAACTTGGGGGGACCAGACAGTCAGTGAATCCGGGGTATTTAGCTATGTTGTTCCCGGTGGTGCGCCCGATGGGTGTGACCTGACCAGAGAACTTTCATTGACCGTTAACCCAACAGCTTTTAGGGAAATCGAAAAATCAGTGTGCATCGGTGATAGCGTACTGTTAGGTAATACCTACATTAAGACAGCGGGAGAGCATACCGTCACATTACAGAACGAATTCGGTTGCGATAGTGTATTACGGCTTCAATTAAACTTTAGGGAAGCTTTGAGGACGGATTTGTCCATGTCTATTTGCTCCGGGGACAGCTTGCTTTTTGGAGGTGTATACAGAAAGAGTGCGGGGCGGTTTACGGAGACTTTGACATCCCAGGCGGGTTGCGACAGCGTGGTGAACCTTACTTTAAGCGTTTTGCCGGTACTACGGAGTAGACAAGACAAGGCGATCTGTGATGGTGACAGTGTGCGTTTTGGTAATAAGTATTTTAAAGCCACTGGAACATATTATGATACTCTGCAAGCGCATTTTGGGTGTGACAGTATTTCAGAGTTACGGTTAGTGGTGAACCCGCTGAGTTTAAGTGTTCAGAATATGGACCTCTGTTCAGGTGGGAATGTGTCGTTTGGGGGCATATTGCGTTCGGAGCCTGGGGATTATTTCCAGAGGCTACGGACTCGTGATGGTTGTGACAGTACGATTATGCTGACACTCCGAGAGCAACCTACTTATGATAACACCTATAATAGAGCGATTTGCGAAGGTGATAGCCTTTTGATTGCGGGGTCATACCGCAAAGAAACAGGAACCTATATCGATAGGAAAGAAACGGGGTTTGGTTGTGATAGCTTGTCCCGATATAATTTGACAGTGAACCCAAATGAGGACACTGTAGTGAATGTCACTATCTGCCGAGGTGACAGCTACTTTTTCGCCGGTGATTATAGGACAGTCCCAGGAGCTTACGAGGAATTAACCCGTACTACAAAAGGTTGTGACAGCCTAGTTCGGATGAACCTTTCGATACAATCTTATGAACGCCCACGCAGTATGTCTATCTGTTCGGGAGACAGTATCTTGTTAGGAGGAAAGTACCGTAAGACGGGAGGAGAGTACTATGATTCCTTAAGATCTGATATAGGCTGTGACAGTGTCATCGTTACGACATTGACTGTGGAAGATGTCGCTAGAATATTCTTGGACAGAAGTATCTGTGACGGTGACAGTCTTTTGGCCGGAGGCCAACACCGAAAAGTGTCAGGGGAATACATGGACGTCTATACGGCCCAATCCGGTTGTGACAGTATCGTGACCACCCGGTTGACCGTTCTTCCTATCCGAAGAAAGACGACTTCCCGCTTTATTTGTCAAGGAGACACTGTCATGTTCCAAGGGCAGACTTATCGAGATCCGGGTATTTACCGGGATACGATTAGCGACCCAGACGGCTGTCGTGCGATTCTGACTTTGGATTTGGCTGTAGGCCAGAAATACAGACACGACCATTCTATGGTTATCTGTCAGGGAGATAGTGTTGAGATAGGCGGAGTGTATCGCAAAGAGACAGGAGTATACTATGATTCGTTACTGACAACATTGGGCTGTGATAGTGTCACTGTACTAAATCTTCAGGTGAATCCGTCTAAATTGGCGCAACGCTTTCAAGCCATCAAGCAAGGAGAGGCCGTTGTGTTGGGAGGAGCGCTTCGGGCAACCTCGGGAATTTATTACGATACTTTAAGTACGTATCTAGGCTGTGACAGTGTATTGATGACGGAATTAACCGTTTTGCCTGCGGAGGTGATAAAACGGGACATCTCAATTTGTGCGGATGATAGCGTATTGTTACAAGGAGAATACCAAAACACTCACGGAATCTATTATGACAGTTTGACGGCTACCTCTGGAGCCGACAGTATTGTTGTTACACAACTGGATGTACGAGCGACTCATTATTCCGAATCATCGGCTACTGTAGGAAAAGGTGAATCATATCTTTTTGCGGGGATAGAAAGAACAAGCACGGGGACTTATTATGATTCATTATTGAATATACAGGGTTGTGATAGTGTCATTGCGTTGAATCTTACGGTCCTTAACCATTTCTTGATCAGTGAAGATGCTCGAATCTGCCAAGGAGAAAGATACTTTATTGCCGCTGAGGGTGTGTACAGAACCACCCCCGGGGTTTTTATGGACAGTGTCTTTAGGGCCGATACTTTATACTCGATCAATATGACGAGGTTGGATGTTGATCCTGTTTTCAGGAGCGATAAAACGGTAAGTATCAAACGGGGAGATAGCGTTTTGATAGGTGGTAGATGGCGGACGGAGTCTATGGTTTATCAAGATACGCTATCGAATTCTGTTACAGGTTGTGACAGTATCTTAAGAGTCAATCTTAAGGTAATAGAGCCATACTATGAGGAAAAAGAGTTTGGCGCTTGCGAGGGGGCGACTGTTGTAGTGGATGGAGAGCAGTTTACGGAAAGCTCGATTCTATATGATACGATTAGAACATCCAGTGTAAGGGACACTATTATTGTAAATAGGATTACGATACATCCTGTATCGAGAATTTTACGCTCGTTAAATGTGTGTCAAGACGATAGCGCTTATGTAAGTGACCGGTATGTCCGGCAAGGAGCGGTTACGGATTCGTTACTTACATTTAGCGGTTGTGATAGCTTGGTTATAACTACTGTAAATTCGTTGCCAGTTTTTACGTCCGCCAGAACAGTCAGAGTGTGTCAAGGCGATAGCGTGATGATATCGGGGGTGTATAGAAAAACGGCGGGTACTTATCAAGAAATATTCTCCGCAAAAAGTAACTCCTGCGATAGTACGGTAGCCGTGAATCTGGAGATTATGCCTACGTACATGCGGAATGTAGAGAAACGGATTTGTGAAGGGGACAGCTTGTTTGCACAAGGGGAGTATCGTAAGGTTTCAGGCGTGTTTTATGACAGTCTTATATCCTCGATGGGATGCGATAGTATAATAGCGACAAACCTGACTGTTATGCCATTCCATAAAGGAAGCCTAAATCTTGATTTCCTTTCTAAGAACACGATTTGTAACCAAGACGCACCGATTGATCTACCTAAACCGAGTGAAATGGACAGTTTGAAATATTCAGGCACGGGAGTATCTGGGTTTACCTTCGATCCGCAAGCGGCGGGAGCGGGAACGCATACGTTAGTGTATAGCTTCTTGAAGTATGGAGGGCAGTGCCAGTCCAGTGATTCGGTCACGATAAATGTTACAGCCTGTCTTGGAGCGAAAGTTATCGGGGAAATAAATCTAGTTGAAGTGTATCCGAACCCGGTTGATGATTGGCTGACTGTTCGATACACTGGCAAAGGAGTAGCCCGAGTCAGTTTAAGTTTAAGGGATGCTTCAGGTAGGCTCGTTGCGAGGCCGGCGATGAACAGGGTGTTTACATCAGGAGAGGAGTTGATTATGGATTGTCGTTCTTATGCGGCCGGAACGTACTTTCTTGAGATTCTGTCAAACGGAGAAAGCAAAGTGCATAAGCTGATAATCGAAAGATAATCGTAAAGTTGGAACGAATTCTTATGATGTACGTCTCATCGGAATTACACTAAAACAGGATTGTCAGCTATAAAATGGGCTTGCCGGCATGATTATCGGGTATTTATATCTGAAAGCCGACTGAAGCGGATAAACACCGCTAATGAAAACCTAGCCTTAGCCCGTTAAGTGAAATTTGAAACGGTAGATAAAAACTTATTATTATGAAGTATGTCAGCATCTTGGGATGTGGCTGGCTGGGAACGCCGCTGGCAAAGCAACTGTTGGATTCGGGATATAGAGTCAAGGGGTCAACGACGGATTCTGAAAAGTTTAAGGAACTTGAAAGAATAGGGGTAAAGCCGTATAAAATTAACCTGTCGCCGGAAATTAATTCCGATTATGATCAGGACTTCTTTGAGGCGACTACGCTTTTTGTAATGTTTCCTCCCGACACCCGTGAGGATATTGATGATTACTTCCCATATCAGTTTGAGTGCTTGATGAATCTCATTCACCGGTCACCTATTCAACATATTGTTTTTATTAGTTCTTCCTGCATATACCCTTCTCTGAATAATGTTGTTACAGAGCGTGACGCCATTAATCCGGAAACGAAAAAAGGCAAAGCGCTGATGCGTGTTGAGAGGATGTTACAGATGGAGCCTGATTTTACCGTAACGGTGGTGAGAATGTCCGAAGTTTATGGTGAAGGGAGACATCCGGGTGCTTATCTTTCAGGGAAGAAAAATATTCCTAATGGACGGGCTCCCGTAAACTTGATTCATCAGGCTGATGCGGTAAATGTTTTGCAGCGCGTGTTAGAAACTCCAAGCTGTAAAGGCGAGGTGATTAACGTCTGTGCGCCAGGCCACCCTACAAGAGAGGAGTTTTATCGGAAGGCAGCCGTAGATGGTGGTTTTTCGGCTCCCGTGTTTCTTGACGAGCCCGTTAGGTCATATAATGTGATCAGTACGGAAAAACTGAACAGGCTCGTTAATTATAAATTCATCCATGACAACCCCTACCACAGTTATTGCTAAGCCCCTTTTTATTGATATCCACACCCATCATAAAATACCGGAGGCTGGAGCATTCCAGCTCCGGAACCTTTTTCCTGAAGACTCTTTGGAGAATGATATAAAAAATAAATTCTCCTATTCAGTGGGGCTGCACCCTTGGTTTATTCAAGATAATTGGGAGGACACTATTGGAACTGTAATTTTAAAAGCGGGAAATGAAAATGTTATCGCAATAGGGGAAACAGGGTTAGACCGATCGATCGAATGTTCTTGGGATAGGCAAGTCGAGGTTTTTA